>JARLGO010000407.1 GCA_031292655.1 Geothrix sp. | reverse complement strand
CGGAAATCTCGCTTTCGAGGTAGGCCAGCAGGTTGCCGGCGCCCTTCTTGTGGCAGATCCCCTGGGGGTTGCCGGCCGTGCGGAAGCTGGCGCAGACCAGCAGGTGGGTGTGGGGTTTGTCCATGGGGGCTCCTTTCGTTTCAAGCGCAGCCCTGGCCCTTGCCCGAGCAGCCATCACCACAGCGGAAGGGCTTGCCCAGGCGGCGGATCTCCCCGCCGGCGGCGGCAAGGGGCACCAGGTCCGCCACCAGGCCTTCGGTTTCGAAGACGCGGAGGCCCCGCGACTTCAGGATCCGGGTGGGCGAGGGACCGATGCCCGCCACCAGCAGGGCGAGGCAATCGGACAGCAGGTCGCCCAGTTCCTCCCAGCGGGCGTTGCCCGTGCCCGTGGGGGGCGCGCGGCGGATGTCCACCTGGTGGCAGGCGCCCTCCTCCACGGCATAGATCAGCAGCTCGTCCGCCTCGCCCAGGTGCTGGTTGACGAAGGCGCCCTCCAGGCTGGCCACGGCCACCAGCTTCCGCTCGACGCCCGAGGGCGAGGTGCGGGCGTGGCGGTCCAGGGCCGCATAGCGGTCCGGGCCCATGGCCGCGCCGATGCGCCCCACCGCGTCCGCGCGGCAGCGCGAGCAGTGCTCCATCTGGGGGAGGTAGCTCGATGCAGCTTCGCGGGCCCGGGTCATCTCCCGGGCCGTGGGCGCGGCCAGGTCGGCGAATTCGGAGCCCTCCACGGGGATCAGGGCCATGCAGTTGTGCATGGCGGCGCCCGCCGCCAGACAGGCGGCCGCCACCTCGCCCACGTGCCGGTCATTGAGGCCCGGCACCACGATGGTGTTCACCTTCACCAGGATGCCCAGGGCCGCCATGCGGGCGATGCCCTCCCGCTGCCGCGACCAGAGCAGCTCCGCGGCTTCCCGGCCGCGATGAATGTTGCGGCCGTCTCGGATCCAGGCGTAGAACTGCTTGCCGATCTCGGGGTCCACGGCGTTGACCGTGACGGTGACATGGCTGACGCCCACGGCAGCCAGAGCATCGGCGTGCTGGGGCAGGGCCAGCCCGTTGGTGGCCACGCACAGCAGGGTCTCGGGATGCTTCTCGTGGATCCGGCGGAGGGTTTGAAGGGTGGCGTCGGCGCTGGCCAAGGCGTCGCCGGGACCGGCGATGCCCGCCACAGAAATGGAGGGATCCGCCTCCAGGATCTCGTCGAAGTAGCGCTCCGCCTGCCAGGGCTGCAGGAGGGTGCTGGTCACGCCGGGGCGGCTTTCCGCCACGCAGTCGTAGTCGCGGTTGCAGTAGTGGCACTGCACGTTGCAGGCCGGGGCCACGGGCAGGTGGGCGCGGCCCTTCGTGTGCCTGGCCTCCGCATCGAAACAGGGGTGGCCGCCCGGCTTCCGGGCGACGGGGGGCTCATTGGTAGGCATAGCCCATCTCCGAAGAATCCTGCTGATCGCCCAGCAGGGCGTTGGCCACCTCGTCGAAGAGCCGCTGGGTGCCGCGGTAGCCGAGGTGGAGGATGCGGCCCGCCCCGATGCGGTCGTGGACCGGAAAGCCGATGCGGACGAGGGGGATGCCCAGGGCCCTTGCCGTGGGATAGGCCTTGCTGGGGCCGAGAATCAAGTCCGGCTTCAACTCGGCCACCCGCCGCCCGATGCCGTCGTAGTCGGCGTCCTCCATCACCTCGAAGGAGCCGACCGGCAGACCGAGCAGTTCCAGCGCCGGGGCCATGCGGTGGGTCAGGGCCCCGCTGGCCACCAGGACGGGAACCAGGCCGATCTCGGCGCAAAAGCCCGCCACGGCCACGGCCAGGTCGGGATCGCCCACCACCGCCACGCGCTTGCCGGACACGTACTTGTGGCCGTCCACGTAGGCGTCCACCAGGCGGCCCCGTTCGGCGCCGAGCCAGGCGGGAAGGGCCGGGGCCGCGGGGCCGCCGGCTTCCAGGGCGAAGGCCGCCAGGGACGCCAGGACCGCGTCCGTGGCGCGGACGCCGATGGGCAGGCTGGCCTTCACGAGGGGGACGCCGTGCTCCCGCTCCAGGTAGGCCCCGGGCCCCTCGGCCAGGGTCGCCCCCAGCTGCAGCGTGCCCGTGGCCCGGCCCGCGTCGGCCACCTCCGCGAGCGAAGTCCCCCCTTCGGGAATGGGGGCGTAGCTGGCCAGGCTGGGCCCATCCAGCGTCTCGCTGTAGTCCGGCAGCATGAGCAGGGGCAGCTGGAAGGCCGTCCCGATCTCGCGCAGGTGGCGCAGGTCCGCGGGGGACACCGGGCCCGGCAGCAGGTTGACCTGGGGCAGCCGTGCCCCGCCCCGGGCGGTGGCCCTGAGGACGGCCTCCACCGTGTCGTGGAAGCCCCGGTGCTGGCAGCCCTTGAAGCTGGGCGTGGCGACCTGGATGATGGGCGGCAGGTCCGGATCCGCCGCGGTGATCTCCCGCAGGATGCCCACGGTGTCCTCCCCGATGGTCTCGGCCAGGCAGGTGGTGCACACGCCGATGACCTCGGGCCGGTACTGCTGCACGAGATTCTTGATGGCGGCGGCCAGGTTGCTCTGCCCCCCGAAGATGGTGGCGGACTCGTCGAAGGAGGTCGAGGCCACGTCCATGGGCTCCCGGAAGTGGCTGATGAGGTAGCGCCGGATGTAGGTGGCGCAGCCCTGGGACCCGTGGATGAGGGGCATGCAGCCCCGCAGGCCGCGGAAGGCCAGGACAGAACCCAGGGGCGCGCAGACCCGGCAGCTGTTGGTGGCGGCGGGGCGCTTGCTGGAGGGGGCGGCGATGGGCAGGCTCATGCCGGCCCCCTGCCCGCCCGGCGGGGCACCAGGGACCAGACCGGGCTGGTGACGGTGGCGTGGACCTCCCGGGCGAAGGCCGCGCAGCCCTCGAAGCCCGCGAGCCCGATCTTCCGTTCGTGGTTGTGGTCGCAAAAGCCGATGCCCAGCTTGAAGGCCACGGGCCGTTCCTTCACGCCGCCGATGAACAGGTCCACGTCGCGCAGGGCCAGCCAGGAGGCCATCTCCAGGGGATTCGAATCGTCCGCCAGGATGGTGTCCGCGTCGCAGAGCTCCTTGAGGTGCTCGTAGTCGGCGGGCCCGCCGGTTTGCGTCCCCGCCATGGCCACCTGCATGCCGATCTGCCGCAGGGCCTTCACCAGGGAGAAGGCCTTGAAGGCCCCGCCCACGTAGAGCGCCGCCTTCCGGCCCTCCAGGTCCTTCCGGATGCGGGCCAGTTCGGGCAGGACAGCGGCGGTTTCCGTCCGCACGATCTCCTTGGTGCGGGCCAGCATCTCGGGATCGCCGAAGTGCCTGGCGATCTGGTAGAGGGCGTCGGCACAGTCCTCGAGGCCGAAGAAGGACACCTGCACGTAGGGGATGCCGTACTTCGCCTTCATGAGCTTGGCCACGGAGGTCATGGACCCCGCGCATTGCACGATGTTCAGCTTGGCGCCGTGGGCCTTCCGGATGGTGTCCACCCGGCCGTCCCCGGTCATGGTGGCCACGACTTCGACGCCCATGCGCTCCAGGTAGCCCTTGATGGTCCAGATCTCGCCGGCGATGTTGAAGTCGCCCAGGATGTTCACGGAATGGGGGCCGATGCCCTCCGTGGGCCCGGTGCCGATGAGCTGGTCCAGGGCCCGGCAGGCGGCGGAGTAGCCGTCCTTCTTGGTGCCCTTGAAGCCTTCGCTTTGCACGGGGATGACGGGGATGCCCAGCTCGGCGCTGGCCATGCGGCACACGGCCTCCACATCGTCGCCGATGACGCCGGTCAGACAGGTGGCGTAGACGAAGGCCCCTTTGGGCTGGTGGACGGCCACCAGCTCCCGCAGGGCCCGGGCCAGCTTCTTCTCCCCGCCGAAGATGACTTCCTCTTCCCGGATGTCGGTGTTGAAGGAGAGGCGGTGCAGCTGGGGCCCGGAGGACTGCGCCCCCCGGATGTCCCAGGTGTAGGCGGCGCAGCCCACGGGGCCATGGACCAGGTGGAGGGCATCGGCGATGGGGTAGAGCACCACCCGCGATCCGCAAAAGGAGCAGGCGCGCTGGGTCACGGACCCGGCCACGCTGGGGCGGTCGCAGACCACCGCCCGGGCCTCCCCGGCGGTCACGACTTGGCGCTTGCGATCGTCCAGCAGGTCCATGGCGGTCTCACAGCATCACAAAACGAGTTCGAAGGCATGGTCGGGGGCGTCGCGGTCCTGCCGCTCCTGGATGGCGCTGATGATTTCCACCGCGAGGCGCAGGCTGCCCTTGTAGCCGACGGTGGGGAAGTAGCTGTGGCCGACCCGGTCGAGGATGGGCCAGCCCACGCGGACCAGGGGGATGTCCTCGGCCCGGCCGATGAACTTGCCGTAGGTGGTGCCCAGCAGCAGGTCCACCGGCTCGTGCTTGATCCACTGGTGCAGGAGGAAGAGGTCGCCCTGGGCCTTGATGTTGGCGGTGGGGACGCTGTCCGCCAGGAGCTCCTGGATGCGGGTCTCGAAGGCGTTGCCCACGGAGCCCGTGAGCACGTGGACCGGCAACATGTCCATGTCCCGGCAGAACTCGGTGAGGGCGATGACGTGGTCGGGATCGCCGTAGATGGCCACCTTGCGGCCCGAGAGGTACTGGTGCATGTCGCTGATCACGTCCACCAGGCGACCCCGCTCGTCCTCGATTTCCACGGGCACCTCGACGCCGGCGAGGCCCCGGAGGCTTTGGATGAAGCGGTCCGTGGCGGCCAGGCCGATGGGCAGGTCCAGCTCCTGGAAGGGCACGCCGCACTTGGTTTCCAGCAGCCTGGCGGCGTCCGAGGAGGCCCAGGCCCCCAGGGAAAGCGTGACCCTGGCATCGCCCATGGCCTTGATCTCGGGGAGGGTCGTGCCGCCCTTGGGGAAGAAGGTGTGCTCCCCCGTGGCCGGCGCGTCCAGGACGCTGCTGGTGTCCGGCAGCATGACCATGGGCAGGCCGAAGGCCGCGATGAGGCGCTTGAGCTCGGTCATGTCCGAGGGCTCCACCCAGCCGGGCAGGACGTTCACGGCCGGGGAGCGGGTGCCGGTGTTTTCGGAGAGGTACTTCACGAACCCCGCGACCATGGCGCTGAAGCCGGTGACGTGCGAGCCCACGAAGCTGGGCGTGTTGCAGTGCACCACCACCTTGCCCTCGGGGATGCGGCCCTCCTCCCGGGCCTTGCTGATGATGGTGGGGATGTCGTCGCCGATGACCTCGCTGAGGCAGGTGGTGTGGACGGCCACGATGTCGGGGTCGTACATCTCGAAGATGGTGCTGAAGGCCTGGGTGAGGTTGGCCATCCCCCCGAACACCGAGCTCCCCTCCGTGAAGGAGCTGGTGGAGGCCATGACGGGTTCCTTGAAGTGCCGGGTCAGGTGGCTGCGGTGATAGGCGCAGCAGCCCTGGGACCCGTGGCTGTGGGGCAGGCAGCCATGCACGCCCAGGGCAGCATAGACCGCGCCCACCGGCTGGCAGGTCTTCGCCGGATTGATCTTCAGGGCGACGCGGTCGGCGACGGTGGCGGGGGTCGAGTCGAGCATGGGGTTCTCCGGTGGTTCGCTTTCATTCCATTCGAGGGCGCGGGACGGCAGGCCTGCGGCAGGGGTGGCCGGAAGGCTTCATGGGGCCTCGGGACGAGGCTTCAGGTCAGGCGGACTGCTGCTTCCAGGGCGGCGTGATGAGCTTCGAGATGCGCTTGCCGATCATCCGGTCGATCTCCCGGTAGAAATTGGTCGCGCCGATGAAGCCCGCGTAGGGCCCGCCGTAGTCGTAGCTGTGCAGCTGCTTGCAGGGCACACCCATCTTCTCCACCACGTACTTGTCCTTGACGCCGCTGCAGAAGATGTCCGGCTTGTAGGTGGCGATCAGCTTTTCCATTTCGAAATGGCTGATGTCGTCGATCACCAGGGTGCCCTTCTTCATCTGGCTCATCATGCCGTCGTAGTCCCGCCAGTTGAAGCCCCGCTTCTCGGCGGCGGCCATCTCCTCCGGCGTCCGCCGGGGAGAGTACCGCGTGTCGTCGGCGGTGATATGCAGCTCCTCGATGTTCCGGGTGTCCGCGTCCACCTTGATGGTGGGCAGGACCCGCCGGCCCTCGTAGTCGTCCCGGTGGGCGAATTCGTAGCCGGCGGCCACGGAGGTCATGCCCACCTCGCTGAACAGGTCCTGGTAGTGGTGGGCCCGGGAGCCCCCCACGAAGAGCATGGCGGTCTTGCCGGAGAGGCGGGAGGCCACCTCCGCGCGAACCCGGGCGACCTTCGCCAGCTCCTGGGCGAGGACCTCTTCCACCCGGGCGGTGAGGTCCTCGTTGCCGAAGTACTCGGCGATCTTGCGCAGGCTCTTGGCGGTGCTGTCGGCACCGATGAAGTTGACCTTGAACCAGGGGATGCCGAACTTGCTCTCCATCATCTCGGCCATGTAGTTGATGGACCGGTGGCACATTACCACGTTCAGCTTGGCGTTGTGCGACTGGGCGATGTCGTCGTACTTCACGTTTCCGGAGAAGGTCGCCACCAGATGGATGCCGCACAGGCCGAGGATGCGCTCGATCTCGAAGGCGTCGCCCCCGATATTGTACTCCCCCAGCAGGTTGATGGAAAAGGGATGGTCCACAGGCGCGTCGTTCTCGCCCACCACGTTCTTGAAGAGGCCGTTGTTGGCGATATGGTGCCCGGCGGACTGGGAGACGCCCTTGTAGCCCTCGCAGGAGAACCCGAAGACATTGATGCCCAGCTCCTCCTTCATCTGCCGGGCCACGGCATGGACGTCGTCCCCGATGAGCCCGACCGGGCAGGTGGAGTAGAGGCCGATGGCCGTGGGCTTGAGCAGCGCGTAGGCCTCGCGGCAGGCCTGGGCCAGCTTCTTCTCGCCACCGAAGACGATGTCCTCTTCCTGCATGTCCGTGGAGAAGGCGTAGTGGATGAAGTTGGCCACGCCGTCGCCGGTGGCGGCCTGGTTGCGCCGGGAGAGCCAGGCGTAGTAGCTGCACCCGATGGGCCCATGGACGATGTGGACCATGTCCTTGATGGGGCCCATGACCACGCCCTTGCAGCCCGCGTAGCAGCAGCCGCGCTGGCTGATGATGCCGGGGATGGTGCGCACATTGGCTTCGATCTCGGCCGGCGCCTCCGGGTCGTTGACCAGGATGTGCTTGGCCCGCTTCTTCCCGACCTTGCCGGGATAGCTCTTCACGAGCTCGTCGCGGAAGGCCTCGGGACTGGGGATGGGTTCTCGTTCGCTCATGATGCATCCAGG
Organism: Geothrix sp.; assembly: GCA_031292655.1. GTDB lineage: Bacteria > Acidobacteriota > Holophagae > Holophagales > Holophagaceae > Geothrix. Next base: position 3,281 of record JARLGO010000407.1, on the reverse strand, counting down.
GGGCGCGTGTTCGTTGCGGGGGGGCTGCAGGGCTTCGCCGGTCCGGGCGCGATTTGCATCCGGAAGGGTGGGGGGGAAGGGCTTTGAACGGTTGGGCGCGGGCCTCAGGCGGCCAGGCCGTACTTCACGAGGAGCTCCTCGAGGTCTTCCATGGTGAGCGGCGTGGGAATCACGAACATCTTGTTGGCGTCGATCTTCCGGGCCAGGGTGCGGTACTCGTCGGCCTGGGCCGCGGTGGGGGCGTACTCGATGACGGTCTTGCGGTTGAGCTCGGCGTGCTGCACGACGTTGTCGCGAGGCACGAAGTGGATCATCTGGGTGCCCAGCTTGGCGGCGAGGGCCTCGATCAGCTCCCTTTCGTTGTCGCACTTGCGGCTGTTGCAGATGAGGCCGCCCAGCCGGACCTTGCCGGACTGCGCGAACTTCACGATCCCCTTGCAGATGTTGTTGGCGGCATACATGGCCATCATCTCGCCGGAAACCACGATGTAGATCTCCTCGGCCTTGCCGTCCCGGATGGGCATGGCGAAGCCGCCGCAGACCACGTCCCCCAGCACGTCGTAAAAGGTGTAGTCGAGGTCGGAAGTGTAGGCACCCAGCTGCTCCAGCATGTTGATGGAGGTGATGATGCCGCGGCCCGCGCAGCCGACCCCCGGCTCGGGGCCTCCGGACTCCACGCAGGCGGTCTTGGCGTAGCCGGGCTTGAGGATCTCGTCCAGCTCCACGTCCTCACCCTCGTCGCGGAGGGTGTCGAGCACGGTCTTCTGGGCCAGGCCGCCCAGGAGCAGGCGGGTGGAGTCGGCCTTGGGGTCGCAGCCGACCACCATGACCTTCTTGCCCCACTCCGCCAGCCCGGCCACGGTGTTTTGCGTGGTGGTCGACTTGCCGATGCCGCCCTTGCCATAGATGGCGATCTTGCGCATGGATTCCTCCTGGTGTGCCGGACGGGACCATCCGTCGCGGTCAAGGTGATGGATCCTCCATAGCGCGGATCATGCCAAGAGGGATCAATGCCCGGAAATCCAGCATTGGCGCTGCTACCTCATTCGCGACGAGCCCCTGTTCAAACAGGAAGGCCCACGAAGCGCGGAACCAGAATGTGCCGCGGAACGATTTTGTTCCGGGCCTACTTGAACCGCTGCCAGTCGATTCCGTAGAGGCGGATCTTGTACTGGATCATCCGCTTGCTGAGGCCCAGGCGCTTGGCCGCCTGGGACTGGTTGCCGCTGGTGTCCTTCAGGGCCTCGGTGATCAGCTCGATCTCGAAATTGGCCACCCGGTCCGCGAAGCCCCGGTCCTCGGAGGAGGCACCCTGGCCGGGCTTGGTCTGATAGCGGTTCAGCTGCAGGCTCGGGGGCAGGTGGTGCCCGTGGATCACGTCCCCTTCGGCCATCACCGCGGCCCGCTCGATCACGTTTTCCATTTCCCGGACATTGCCCGGCCAGTGGTAGGCCGTGAGCATGTCGATGGCCGGGGTGTCGATGCGGACGATGGTCTTGCCCATCTCCCGGGAGAACCGCTCCACGAAGGCGTCCGCCAGCAGCATCATGTCCGCCTTGCCCCGCTCGCGCAGGGGGGGCATGTGGATGGGGAACACGTTCAGCCGGTAGTAGAGATCGGAGCGGAACCGGCCGGCGACGATGTCGCCTTCCAGATGCCGGTTGGTGGCAGCGATGATGCGGGCGTCGCTCACGATCGTCTCGGATCCGCCGACGCGCTCGAAGCGCTTGGTCTGGAGGACGCGCAGCAGGCGGGTCTGCACCGCCGGCGGCAGCTCGCCGATTTCATCGAGGAACACCGTGCCGCCCTGGGCCCGCTCGAACACCCCCGCCCGGCGCGCCGCGGCCCCGGTGAAGGCGCCCTTCTCGTGGCCGAACAGTTCGCTTTCCACCAGGCTCTCGGGAATGGCGCCGCAGTTGACCTCGATGCAGGGCCCGGCGCGCCGGGGGGACAGGTCGTGGATGAGCTGGGCGAGGACGCCCTTTCCCGTGCCCGTTTCCCCCGTGATCAGCACCGACGTGTCGACGCCGGCGACCTTGGCGGCCAGGCGAGTCACGGCCTCCATGGCCGGCGACCGGCCCACCAGCCGGTCGAAGGTGGCCACGTGCACGCGCTGATAGGCCTCCAGCCGGTCCTCCAGGCGGCGGCGCTGCACGAAGGGCCCCACCAGGTAGGCGACCTCGCTCAGCAGCCGCAGGTCCCCCTCGGGATCACCCACGTCGCTCAGGGGCCGGTCCGCCGACAGGGCCCCCACGGCCTTGCCACGATATTGTATCGGGACGCAGAAGAAGGCCAGGCGGGCCAGGTCCAGACCCTGCCGCAGCCCACTCCGGTCGAGGAAACCGTCCTTGGGCTTCACGCCCGCCAGATAGATGGGCGTGTTGGTCGCGATGGCCCGTCCCGTGATCCCCTCCCCGGGACGGTAGCGCATGAGGATGCCCGTGTCCGTGGGGACGCCCGCGGCCGTGATGTCCGCCGCGATCTCGTCCTCCGCGTCGTTGAGCAGGGTGACCACGCCGCGGGCATAGCCCTGGTCCCGGTCCAGCCAGCGCAGGACTTCGCTCAGGGCCGAGGCGGCATCGTCCTCGGTCGACAGGAAGCGTCCGATGCGGGCCAGCAGGCCCAAGCGCGCGCAGGCGGTGTTGCTGGGCACGGGGAACGTGTCCAGCATGGGACAAGGGGCGAAGAATCCCTCGTCGGCATTGAATGCGGGCTGCACCACGCGAGAATCCTAGCACTTCCCGTGCCACGACCCGGCCCGCGGGAGAGCCGCCCCTCGGCCCCCTCATGCCGGGTGGGCCCGGGAGATCTCCGGGAGCGCTTGTGCATTCCGGAGGGTTACAAACCCACGCCCGGGGGACCCGCTCGCGGAACCCCGCCCCGTCCCGTGAACGGGTTATCTCTGCCCTGCCTTGGTTTTTAAAATCAATCCACCAGGGTAGTTTTTTATTTTTTCCAAGGACAGCCCATGAAATTTCAGTGCATATTTGGTTGAATTGAAGCATATTTGAGACCAATGGTGACGGATGGCCGGGCTCGTTAGGATGATCAGCGTGCTTCTCGACCTGCTGGTCCCGCCCTCGGCCCGCCAGGATCCCCGGCGCCAGCTCCGTTACCGCGGCATCGCGAAGTCCCTCCTGTCCATTTCGTGCGTGGTGGCGCTCCTGTTCGTGGTCTATGTGGCGGTGCGCCCCGATCTCCTGCTGGAGGAAGGGCTGCTGTTTGCGGCCGCCATCATCGCGCCGGCCCTGGGGGCCCTGTTCGTGCGCCTCACCGGCCGG
>JARLGO010000406.1 GCA_031292655.1 Geothrix sp. | reverse complement strand
CGATCGGCCCGTCCCCCCGCCCGAGAGCAGAAGACGCGCGACGGCCAGTCCCATTTCAAACCGGACCCGTGAAGGATCTGCATGAGCATGGAACGAGCTTCAAGACAGGCGGCCCTGGTCCTGCTGGGACTCATGGTGGTGGTGGTTGCGCCCGCCGCCACCCAGGCCGAGGATCCGGACACGCTGTTCGAAAAGGCCCGGGGCCTCCCGAAGGAGCGCCGCGAGGAGGCCAGGGCCCTCTGCCGGAAGGCCCTGGCGCTGAGCCCCGACTACGACGACATCCGCATCCACCTGGCCCGCCTCCACGCCTGGGATGGCCAGTACGAGGATGCCCGCCGGGAGATCCGGATCGTGCTGGCCCGGAGCCCACGGAATGCCGAGGCCCGGGAGGCGGCCATCGACATCGAGGTCTGGTCCGACCATCCCCACGAGGCGCTGCGCCTCTGCGACGAGGGCATGGGCCTCAGCCCCCGGGAACCGATGTGGCCCTACCGCAAGGCCAAGGTCCTGAAATCCCTGAAGGATTTTCCTGGCGCCATGGCCGCGGTCCAGTTGGCCCTTCACGCGGATCCGAACCACCAGCCCTCCCGCCTCCTCCGGGACGACCTGAAGGAGCTGCTGCAGCGCTCCAAGGTGTACCTGATGGCCACCTACGATACCTACAGCGAGACCCTCGCTCCCTGGAAGACGGTCAACCTTGGCGTGGGCCACCGCTTCGATGCGGGGCTGGTCCTCCTCCAGGTCAACCGGGCCGACCTCTTCAACAGCTGGGGCACCCAGGTGCAGTTGGACGCCTACCCGCACTTCGGCGAAAGCACCTACGCCTACCTGAGCGCGGCCCACTCCAGTGACAGCATCTTCCCCAACTCGAGTTTCGCCGCCGACCTGTACCACAACTTCCCCGCCGCCATCGAGGCGTCGCTGGGGATCCGGCGCCTCGTCTTCTCCGATGCCGTCACGATCTACACCGGTTCCATCGGCAGGTATGTGGGCAACAGCCTCTACACGATTCGGCTCTACGACACACCCAGCGCCCTGGGCACCTCTCTTTCGGGGACCCTGGCCGCCCGTTTCTTCCAGGAAGATGCCGACAACTACATCAATGTCGCGGTGGGCACGGGCATGTCCCCGGACCAGTCGGCCTGGACCGCGGAGGTGCTGCGCCTGCGTTCCCGGAACGCGTCCCTGGGGCTGCAGGAGCGGCTGGCCCGCTCCTGGTACGGCACGGCCAGCGTCCTCTGGGAGCGCCAGGAGTTCCTGCCGGACCAGTACCGCATCCACTGGTCCTTCTCGGCCGGGCTCGAGTGGCGGTTCTGATGGAGCGCGGCCCGGGATCCAGTTATCCTTGAGGTTCATGCTTAAAATCAATGGATCGAACCCGGACAGGATTGTGGATGGAGAGGCTCTGGGCTGAAGGCACGACGGTGTTGGCTGTGGAGGACGACCTCCTCACGGCCAAGCTGATCCGCGCCCGCATGGAGCTGGATGGCCTGCGGGTGCTCGAGGCCAGGAACGGGCGCGAGGCCCTGGAGCTGCTGAAGTCCGAAGGGGCCGACCTGGTCAGTACCGACCTGATGATGCCCTCCATGGATGGCTACCGCCTGATCCGCGAGATCCGGGAACTGCCTCCCCCCTTGGGTCAGGTGCCGATCCTCGTGCTTTCGGTCAATTCGGGGGAGGAGGACCTGGTCCGCTGCCTCGCCGCCGGCGCCGACGACTACATCCAGAAGCCCCTGTCGCCCCAGGTGTACATCGAGAAGCTCTGGCGTCTCTACCTCCGGTCCCGGGGCTAGGCGGTGCCCTGGCTGAGGCCGGAGGCTTCGCTGGTCCTGCTGCTGTGGATCCTCGGGCTCCTCGCGGCCCAGCTCCTCCTGATGATGCTGGTGGGAGCCTGGTTGCAGGTCCGCCATGATCGATTGAACCGGATGCGCATCGCCTGCCATCAGAAGTGGGAAACCGACATCGTCTCCTACCTCTACGGCGCCGACCGCGAGGCCCTGCCCTTCGGAACCCTGGGGACCGAGGAACGCCGGCTCTTCATCCCCTTCCTGCTCCGGGTCCTCGGCACCCTGGCGGGCAGCGAAGGGAAGGCCGTCCGCGAGCTCTACCACCGCATGGACCTCCACCGGGGCCTCGAGAGGCGGTTGGGGTCCCGGCGGCCGAAGATCCGCGCCCTGGCGGCCCTCGAGGTGGGCAGCTTCCAGGTGGAGGCGCATTTCGGCCGCCTGCTGGAACTCCTCCAGGACCCGGCCCCCCACGTGGGCCACGCCGCCGCCCGGGGGCTCGGCAACACCCAGCGGGCCGAGTACTTCGGACCGCTGATGCAGTGGGTCCTCGATCAGGAGGTCTTTCAGCAGGAGCGCCTCCTCTGGATCCTGGAGAGCCTCGGGGCGGAGTTCATGCGTTGGCTGGAGGCTCGCATGGACGGCGAACCTGAATCCGACCTGCGCGAACGGATGATCTATGCCCTCCTGGCCGCCTCCACGCGCCGGGTGGTGGAACCCTCGCGGTTGATCGCCATGCTGGAGGTGCCCGACCTGGAGGTGATCGCCGCGGCCATCAAGGCCCTGGGGTCCCTGGGCAATCCGGAAGCGCTGCCCTTCGTGATGCCCGCCACCCGGCACCCCTCCTGGGTCATCCGGGCCCAGGCCGCGAAAGCCGTGGGGACCTTGGCGGGCCCTGGCGGGGTGCCCTGCCTGCTGGAATTGATCTGCGACCCCGTGTTCGAGGTCCGCCGCAACGCGGCCCTGGCGCTGTCCCACCTCGGGCCCGCCGGCATCGAGGCCCTGCGGTTCCTTTCGGAAGATCCGGGCGCGGACCTCTTCGCCCAGGACCTGGCCATCGAGCGCCTCCAGTGGATCCGGCCCGTGGGGGGGGCATGATCGGCCGCCTGCTGACCTCCCTCCTGCTGCTGTATGAGCGGGGCATCCTGCTCTACTTCCTGGCCATGAACCTGACGCACTTCGTGCTGATCGTGCGGGCCTACCTGGCCACCCGGCGCTACCACGAGGAGCTGGAAGTGGACCAGCTCGAAGACTACTTCGACAGCATCCACGTCAAGCCCATCACCCTCATCTGCCCGGCCTACAACGAGAGCGCCGGCGTGGTGGCCTCGGTCAACAGCCTGCTGGGGCTGCGGTACCCGGAGTTCCAGGTGGTGGTCGTGAACGACGGATCCACGGACGACACCCTGGACAAGCTCATCGAGGCCTTCCGCCTCAGGCCCTCCTCGCGGGTCGTGCGCCAGGTGCTGCCCACCAAGGGGATCCGCGGCGTCTACGAGAGCGCCTTCATCCCGCGGGTGGTGGTGGTGGACAAGGAAAATGGCGGCAAGGCCGATGCCCTCAACTGCGGGCTGAACGTGGCCACCTATCCCCTGGTCTGCTGCATGGACGGCGACAGCCTCCTGGAGAACGACGCCCTGCTGCGGGTGACCCGGCCCTTCCTGGACCAGCCCCACGTGGTGGCTGCGGCGGGCGTGATCCGGCCGCTGAACGGCTGCCGGGTCACGCCCATGGGGATCCGGGGGATCTTCATGCCCAAGAACTGGCTGGCCCGGATGCAGGTGGTGGAGTATCTGCGGTCCTTCCTCTTCGGGCGCATGGGGCTCTCCGATGTCGGCAGTCTCTTCATCGTGAGCGGGGCCTTCGGCGTGTTCCGCCGGAACCTGCTCATGGAGATCGGCGGCTTCCACAAGACCATCGGAGAGGATTTCGAGCTTGTGGTGCGCATGCACTACCACCTGAGAAGCCTGGACCGCCCCTACAAGGTGGTGATGGTGCCCGATCCTGTCTGCTGGACGGAGGTCCCGGAGGATGCGGGGACTCTCAAGCGCCAGCGGAACCGCTGGCAGCGGGGCCTGCTGGATTCGCTGTGGATCCACCGGGAGATGTGGTTCAACGCCGAGTTCGGCCGCATCGGGCTCTTCTCCATGCCCTACTTCCTGATCTTCGAGGCCGCGTCGCCGATCAT
>JARLGO010000405.1 GCA_031292655.1 Geothrix sp. | reverse complement strand
CCGGTATCCACTCGCACCGTGCCGGCCTTCAGGCGGAGCACGAGGATGTCCTTTTCCCGGGCGACCACCTGGCCCCGCAGGATCACCTCGTTCGAGAGGTCGTAATCGAGGCCGGCGCGCGGAAGGACGCGGACCGTGATGGACGCCGTGGCCGTGGCCGAGTTCTTTCCCGCGATGATCGAGCAGGCGACACCGATGGCCAGCACGCCAAGAAGCCTGGACTGGATGCTGCCTAGGTGCATGCGGTGTCCTCCAGGCTCTTTATCGAACCCGGGGGTGGAAAGGTTGAAAAGCGGTTTCACCCTGGCCATGGCCTAGGTAAAAACAGCTTCCACCCCCCGATCAAGGAGGTCCGCAAACGCTGGAATTCCGCCTGAATGGCCTAGAAGAGACCCACCACCCGCCCCGTCTCCAGATCCACATCCACATCGTAGAAACCGGGCCGCGTGGGCAGGCCGGGCATGGTGGCCATCTGGCCCAGCAGCGGATAGAGGAAACCCGCGCCGATGCTGGCCCGGATGTCCCGCACGGGGATGCGGAAGCCCGTGGGGGCACCCTTGAGGCTGGGGTCATGGCTGAGGCTGAGGTGCGTCTTGGCCATGCAGATGGGCAGGCGGTCATAGCCCAGCCGCGTGTAGGCCTCGATGCGGGCCTCGGCTTCCGGCGAATAGTCCACGCCGTCGGCGCCGTAGACCTCCCGGGCGATGGTCTCGATCTTCTGCTTGATGGGCTCGTCCAGCCCGTAGAGGAACCGGAAGTCCGAGGGGCGCTCGCAGACGCGCACGACGGACCGGGCCAGATCCACCGCGCCTTCCCCGCCCAGGGCCCAGTTCTGGCAGACCACGGCATCCTCGGCACCGCCTTCCAGGGAGGCCCGGCGCACCAGGTCGAGCTCCGCCGGCGAATCCGTGGCGAACCCGTTGACGGCCACCACCACGGGCACGCCGAACTTCCGGGCGATGCGGATGTGGTGCAGCAGGTTGGGCAGGCCCTGGCGGAGGAGGTCCAGGTTCTCCTCCACGTAGACCGGATCCAGGGGCTTCCCCGCCACGACCTTGGGGCCGCCCCCGTGCATCTTGAGGGCGCGCACCGTGGCCACCAGGACCACGGCGTCGGGCACCAGTCCCGACACCCGGCACTTGATGTCGAAGAACTTCTCCATGCCCATGTCGGCGCCGAAGCCCGACTCGGTGACCACGTATTCCGCCAGCTTGAGGGCGATCTGGTCGGCCAGGATGGAGCTGTTGCCATGGGCGATGTTGGCGAAGGGCCCCGCATGCACGAAGACCGGCGTGCCCTCGAGGGTCTGCATGAGCGTGGGCTTGAGGGCGTCCTTCATGAGCACGGTCATGGCGCCGGCCACACCCAGATCCTCGGCGGTGACGGCCTCGCCCTGCCGGTTGAGGCCGACGACCATGGCACCCAGGCGGTGCCGCATGTCGGAAAGGCCGGTGGTGAGGGCCAGGATCGCCATGATCTCGCTGGCCACCGCGATATCGAAGCCCGTCTCCCGGCTGAAACCCTGCTCTTCGGAGCCCCTGCCCACGGTGACGCCCCGGAGGAACCGGTCGCTGGTGTCCAGCACCCGGCGCCAGGTGATGGTGGCCGGATCGAGGTCCAGGCGGCAGATCCGGCGGCGCTCTTCGGCCGTGAAGGTCTCGGGGTCGCCCTTGGTGATGCCCAGCTTCGTGCAGCGGAGCTGGAGGGACCGGGGAAACTTCCGGCCGCCCTTCCCCTTCGGGAAGATCCGCTCGAAGAGCTGGGCGTCCGTGGCCTCGGCCTCGTGCAGGATGCGAGCGTCGATGGCCGCCGCGCAGAGGTTGTGGGCCGCGGTGATGGCGTGGATATCCCCCGTGAGGTGGAGGTTGAAGTCCTCCATGGGCACCACCTGGCTGTAGCCTCCGCCCGCGGCGCCGCCCTTGATGCCGAAGGTGGGCCCCTGGCTGGGCTGCCGGATGCAGGTCAGCACGCGCTTGCCGAGATGGGCGCCCAGGGCCTGGCTGAGGCCCACCGTGGTGGTGGTCTTGCCCTCGCCGAGGGGGGTCGGCGTGATGGCGGTGACATCGATGTAGCGGCCGTTGGGGCGGTCCCGCAGGCGCTCCAGCACCTCGAGCCGCACCTTGGCCTTGGTGGGGCCGTAGAGCTCGAGCTCGTCCTCCTGCAGGCCCAGTTCGGCCGCCACCAGTCCGATGGGCTTGAGCACCGCGGCCTGGGCGATGTCGAGATCCGAAGGCACGGGGGCCTTGCGCCGCAGGACCGTGGGAGTGAAGGGCTTCAGGACGGTGGCCATGCTGTTACCTCGGAAAGATCCAGCCCTAGGATGCGGACACCAGGTCCGCCATGCCCAACCTACCCGGGGTTTGTTGATTCCAATCACAGCCCCATCCATCCTGGATCCATGCGTCGGTTGAAAGAGGTCGCGATCCATCGGTTCCGTGAGAAGGCCTCGGTCTTCCTCACGGAGCTGCATCCCGCCCGGGATGCGGCCGAGCGGACCGCGGTCCTGAACGCCCTGCGCAAGCGCGACTTCGACGCCACCCACCACTGCCAGGCCTGGCGGGAGGGCGTCCCCGTCGCGGCCTTCGGCGCCGACGACGACGGGGAGCCCTCCGGGACCGCCGGGCGGCCCATGCTGGCGGTGCTCGAGGGCGCCGAGGCCACGGACCTCATCGCCGTCTGCATCCGGTGGTTCGGCGGCACGCGACTGGGCACCGGCGGCCTGGTGCGGGCCTACACCGAGGGTGTGCAGGGGGCCCTGGCCGCCGCGGACGCCATGGGGGGCTGGGAACCGGTCCGCCTGCTTCGAACCGGGGAGATCCGGGTGCCCCTGGCCCTGGCTCACCTGCCCTTCGCCCTGTTGGGGGCCTTTCCGGCCGCCGCCGTGCTCGGCCAGGTCTTTGAGGGTGATTCGGCCCTCCTGCGCTTCGAATGCCCGCCGGACCTGGTTCCGGCCCTGGAGCTCGCCTGGCGCGACCGCAGCCGGGGCGGGGCGATCCACTGGGATTGACCGCTCGCCGGTCCCGGTCTGCCGTTCACCGATCCCCGCCTTGGCCGTGGGGGGGAGGCCCGTAGCCTGTTCATACGGAAGGAGACGGCCATGGTCCATGCGGGATGGTTCTTCGACGGCTGCTGGTGGTGGCTGGCGCTGTGGCTGCCCTCGCTGGGCTTCCTCATCCCCTGCGGATCAGGACGAAAGGGGCACCGGACATGAACGGCCAGGGACGCACTCCTCTTTTTTCCACCAAGCTGGTGTTCGGGCTGACGGTCATCGCCCTGGGGCTGCTCTTCATGGCTGACCGTCTCCACCTCTACGATGGCTGGCGCCTGCTGGCCTGGTGGCCCGCGGTGCTGGCGCTCTTCGGCATCGCGCACCTGGTCCGGGACGGGTTCCTCAGCCGCGGCGGCCACCTCTGGCTGGGGTTCTCCGTGGCGGGCTTCCTTCAGCAGTTCGGTCCTTGGGGCCTGCTGGACCGCTGGTGGCCCGTCTTCCTCGTCTGGGGCGGCCTCATCATCACGCTGCGAGCCGTCTTTCCCCAGCCCAGGCGGATGCGGAGACCCGGGGCGGATCCCACCTCACCCGCGTCCGCCATTTCCTGTGATGCTGGATCCGATTCGATGCAGGTGAAACCGTGACCGACCCCGAAACCCCCCGGGCTCCGAGCCCCTTCAGCCCCAAGCTGGTGCTCGGCATCGCCATCATCGTGGCGGGGCTCGTCCTCACGCTGGACAACCTCGGCCTCATCGAGGCCCACACCATCTTCAAGCTCTGGCCCCTGGTGCTGGTGGCCATGG
>JARLGO010000404.1 GCA_031292655.1 Geothrix sp. | reverse complement strand
TCCGTCTCCCGGTCCCTCTCGCGGATCTTGATCCTCGTCTTGCCCCGGCCCTCCCCCTCATCCTTCCGGAGGCTCAGGCGAAACACCTCCTGCCCGCCGGCCAGCGCCTGGGCCCGGTCCCCGAGGACGCCCATATCCAGCGAAAGGAGCCGGTAGCCGCCCGGTTCCTTCCGCACGGCCCGCAGGTAGGTGTTCTTCCGCGACGCCTCGGGTCCTCCCTCCTGACCCTCGGACCAGACCATGCCCAGGAACGTGTCCGGAATGCCCGAGGGCAGCGCGCGGACATGCTGGACCCAGGCCCTGCCATAGGTGCGGAGGACCTGCAGCGCGGCGGTGTCGGAGGCTTCCGTGTTGGCGGCCTTCAGGGCCTCTTCCCAGGCCGCCAGGGTCTGCTGCGTGGATCGGCTCACCTGGGCCCCCAGTCCCAGCCAGCTCAGGGCCGTGAGCATGAGGGCCAGGGCCGCCACGGGCAGCACGGACATCAGCGCGAGGATCACCCAGAGCCGCCGGGACACCCGGAACAGGAGCTTGTCCCAGATCCAGCGCAGCGCCCTGAGGAGCAGGACCAGCCCCCCGACCCAGGCCAGCGCGGTCGCGCAGCCGGAGTCCACCGGCGGCAGCGAGAGCGGCAGGCCGATGGCGAGCAGCACCCAGGGCCAGTGGCGGCGGAAGCGGTAGGCGGCCCAGCCACGGCGGATCAGATCCTGCGCGGAACGGAGCATGGCGGGCCCCTAGGCCATGAGCAGTCCGCCGTTCACGCTGAGCACCTGGCCCGTGACGTAGCCCGCCTCGTCGCTGGCCAGGAAGACGACCGCCGACGCGATGTCGGCCGCCGTGCCCATGCGGCCCAGGGGGATCTGGTTGGTGAACTCAGCCTTCACATTCTCGGGAAGGCCCGCCGTCATGGCGGTCTCGATGTAGCCCGGCGTCACCGCGTTGGCCGTGACATTGCGGCTGGCCAGTTCCCGCGCCACCGATTTGGTGAGGCCGATGAGGCCGGCCTTGGCGGCCACGTAATTGGCCTGGCCCGGATTGCCCATCTGGCCCACCACGGAGGCGATGTTGATGATGCGGCCCCAGCGCTGCTTCATCATGGGTTTGATGACCGCCTGGATGGCCGTCCACGCGCCCTTGAGGTTGGTGTCGATCACCGCGTCCCAGTCTTCCTCCTTCATCTGGATGAGCAGCTTGTCGCGGGTGATGCCGGCATTGTTCACCAAGATGTGGATGGCCCCGTGGCGCTCCAGGGTCGTGGCCACCGCGGCCCGCACGGAAGCGCCATCCGACAGGTCCACCTCCAGCACGTCCGCCTTGCCGCCCTCGGCGGCAATGGCGTCCGCCACTTCCTGGAGCTTCCTCAGGGTGCGGGCGGCGCACACCACGGTCGCTCCTTGGGCGGCGAGCTGCTTCGCGATGGCTTCGCCGATGCCCTGGCTGGCACCGGTGACGAGAGCGACCTTGCCGTCCAAGCGGAACATGGAACCTCCAGAGAGTGTGGATGGACAGGATAGCAAGGAGGGTGGAGCCCAGCCCGGGGGCCTTGTCCAGGGCCGGGATGGACGTACCATGGTGCCCTTCCCCAAGGAGGGATCATGCTGTTCCTCGCCTGTCTCTTCCTGCTGCAGTCTCCGGAGCCCCAGGCCCCAGCCCCGACGCCGGGCTGGTCCGCCACCACCTTCGAGGCCGCTTCCACCGACGCGAACAAGAAGGTGCTCGCGGAGGCCAGGCCCCTCACCGTCACCGGCGAAGTGGTGGACGTCTCCTGCTACACCCAGCTGGGCAAGCGGGGCGAGGGGCATAAGGCCTGCGGCGCCATGTGCGTGGCCACGGGGTCCCCGGCGGGCCTCCTCACGGCCGATGGCACCCTCTACGTCCTCATGCCCGAACCCCATCACCCGCGCAGGGATGGCAAGGCCAGCCTGGCCAAGTACCTCAGCGAGCGCATGGCCCAGACCCTCACCCTGTCGGGCATGGCCTCCACCCATGGCGGCATCCACACCCTCTTCATCCCCGTTCCCGCCGGAGCCAAGTAGCTATTTCAGGGCCTGGAGCCAGGGGACCAGGGGCGACAGATCCGCCATGGGCGTATCGTCGCCGTAGGCGCTCATGGCGCTGGCGTTGGAGAGGCCGGATCGGTCGCGGGTCTCGCGCTTGAAGAGGTGGTTGGCCTCGGGGATCTGAATCACCGTCCCCTTGAACTCGGCGGGCAGGGCCTCGGGCCTCCAGGCCTGGAGGTCGCGGTCGCCCCACACCATGGCGCAGGGCACGGGCAGGCGCTGGGCCGCGCCCCAGGGATCCAGGTCGAGGAGGTCCCGCACGAAGCCGCGGCTCTCCGGGCGGGCCAGGCCCCGCGCCAGCGCTACGAGGCCCGGCGCCACGCCCGCCGGAGCCGGGGGCAGGTCCTGGTTCGTGCGGATGGCCTTCAGGACCGAGTCGAGGTAGGCGAGATTCAAGGCCGAGGCCTCCACCGGCGCCTTCGCCCTCTCCAGCTGACCCCTCACCTGGGCCAGGATGAGCTTCCCCATGCTGAGGCCCGGCATGGCCAGCAGCAGCGCCGCATCGGCGTCCCCGGCCGCCAGCAGCGACAGCAGGGCCCCCTCGCCGTGGCCGATGAGCAGGAGCTTCTTCCCCTTCGCCTCTGGCAGGAAGCGGGCGGCGCTCATGGCCGCCCCGATGTCCCCCACCTGCGCATCCAGCGAGATGTCGAGCTTCGGATCCTTCGACCCGATGAACCGCTTGTCGTAGCGCAGGGAGCCGATCCCCTGGGCCTGCAGCCAGCCGGCGAGATCCCGTCCCCCATGGCTGGGTGCGGGAAGGAGGGGACTGGACCAGTCCCGGTCCATGGGCCCCGCATCCCCCACCAGCACGGCGAAAAAGGGGTGGGCGCCGCCGGCCTTCACGGAACCCCTCAGCGGGAAGGCGTTGAAGCCCGGAAAGCCGACCTCCCGATCCGGGGCCGGGGTCTGGGCCTGGACGCAGGCGGGAAGGAGGATCAGGGGGAGCAGCATCGGAAGGGGCCTCATCTGGCAATCATGGGGCGAAAGGAATGGGATTCGGCCATTGACATACCAGGGGCCATCACATACATTACTGCCTTGACAGTGATTGCTTAGGCATTAAATGTGAGGTCCGCGTCATGAGCACCGATTCGAGGGGGGCCGAGCCGCTCTACACCCCCGAGAACTACAACCCGGAGGAGAGCCTCGGCCGTCTCATCTCCGATGTATCGGGGCGGCTGCTGGCCGCCTTCGACGAGGAAATGACCGGCATGGGCATCACCGGAGCCCAGTGGGTGATCCTCATGCGCATCGCCAACGGCTGCGGCTCCACGGCCGCCGAACTGTGCCGCTTCAGCCGCTACGACACCGGCTCGATGACCCGCATGCTGGACCGGCTGGAGGAGAAGGGGCTCATCCACCGCGCCAGGAGCGACAGGGACCGGCGGGTCATGCGCCTGGAGCTCACCGAGGCGGGCCGGGACCTGTACCCCCTCATGCCGCCCGTGGCCATCAAGGTGCTGAACGAGCACCTCAGGGGCTTCACGCGGGCGGAACTGGACCAGCTCAAGGGCTTCCTGAACCGCATGCGCACCAACAGCGAGGAACTCGAACTCGCGAAGGCGCCCGCCGGTCCCGCCCACCGATCGATGCATCCCGGAGCGGCCCTATGATTCGACCCGAAGCTGCTTCAAGACGGATGGAGGATTTCATGTTCCGCTTCCCCCCTCGGGCACCCGGTGCCAACCGCGTTCCCGGCCGGGCCCCCTTGATCTGCCTCGCCCTCCTGGGGGCCACGGCGGCCTGGGCCCAGGCACCCGCCGCCGCGTCCATCCCAAGCCCATCGGGGACCGTCCAGCTCACGCTGGCGCAGGCGGTCCGCACGGCCCTGAGCGAGAACCCCCGGGTGCACCAGTCCCTGCTGACCATCGCCGAGAGCGGGGAGGACCGCCGGGCCGCGGCCTCGGCCCTCATGCCCACAGTGGCGGCCCAGGCCTATGGCCAGCGCAACAAGTACAACCTGGACGCCCAGTTCGGCATGCCGGTGGCCGGCTTCCCGGGGGTGGTGGGGCCCTACAACTGGAGCACGGTGGGTCTCGAGGCCCAGGTGTCCCTGTTCGACCTGAGCCTCTGGAAGAAGTGGCGCGCCTCCCAGCACGCCGAAGACTCGGCCCGCGCGCAAGGGCGGGCCGTGCGCGAGGAGATCACGGCCCTGGTGGTGGGGCAGTACTTCCACGCCCTCCGCGCCATCGCCTCGGTCAAGGCCGGCGAATCGCGGGTGGCGCTGGCCGAGGCCCTGGCGAAGCTGGCGGAGAACCAGCAGAAGCAGGGGGTGGGCACCAAGCTCGACACCTTACGCTCCCAGCTCCAGCTCCAGACCGAGCGCCAGCGGCTCATTCAGGCCCAGACCCAGCAGATCACGGCCCTCGCGGGCCTGGGCCGCCTGCTGGACCTGAAGCCCGGCACGGGCATCACGCTGACGGACAGCCTCGCGGCCCCCGCGCTCCCGGTGGGCACCTTCCAGGACGCCTACCAGTCCGGGCTCGCCCAGCGCCCCGAGCTCGCCGAGCTGGATGCCCGGGAGAAGGCCGCCGAGAACCTGCGCGAAGCCGCCCAGGGCCGGCGCCTGCCCACCCTCGTCGCCTCGGGCAACTACGGTTCCACCGCGCTCCAGTCCATGCCCGGGATCAACACGTACCAGATCGCCCTCGGCCTGCGGGTGCCGCTCTTCACGGGCGGGCTCGTGTCCTCCCAGGTGGCCCGCGCCAAGTCCGAGGAGAGCCGGGTGCAGGAGGCCCGGCGGGACGTCCGCGCCCAGGTCGGCTACGAGATCCAGGTAGCCCAGGCGGAGCTGGACGCCGCCGCCCACGAGGTGGAGGTCTCGAACCTCGCCGTGGCCCTCTCGACGGAGGCCCTCACGCAGTCCCAGCACCGCTTCGAGGCGGGCGTGAGCAACAACATCGAACTGATCAACGCCCAGGACGAACTGGCCCGGGCCAACGACAACCAGATCAGCGCCCTCTACCGCCTGAACCAGTCCCGCGCGGACCTGGCCCGGGCGACGGGGCAGCTTGAGTCCTTCTTTGCCCGCTGATGGAGACCCCGATGACTGAAGACGCTTCCAACCCGCCGGCCCCCTCCTCCTCCGGGGCGCCCGAAGCCAACGGATCGCGGGCCATGCTCGCCCTGAAGATCGGCACCCCCATCGTCCTGCTCATCGCCGCCGGGATGTGGTTCTACTCCCGCAACCGCGTGAGCACCGACGACGCCCAGGTGGACGGCCACCTCGTGCCCGTCTCCTGCCGGGTCTACGGCACCGTCGACAAGGTGGTGGTGGAGGACAACCAAGCCGTGAAGGCCGGGGACCCCCTCATCCTGGTGGACCCCCGCGACATCCAGGCGCGGCTCGACCAGGCGAAAGGGGCCCAGGCCCAGGCCCGCGCCCAGGTCGAGGGCGCCAGGGCCGATCTCGAGAGGGCCCTGGTGGCCTTCCAGCAGGCCCGCAGCTCGGATCTGGACACCGCCAAGGCCCGGCTCGACGCCAAGAAGGCGAGCCTGGACAAGGCGCTGACGGACCTCCAGCGCATGAAGCCCCTGGCCGAGCGGGAGGAGATCTCCGCCCAGCAGTTCGATGGCTACAAGACCCAGGCCGAGGTCGCCGACGGGGAATGGCGGGAGGCCAAGCAGCGCCTGAGCTCCCTGCAGCAGGAAGCCGACATCCGCAAGGTGGCCGTGGGCGCCGCCGAGGCCCGGCTGGCCTCGGCCCAGGCCCAGGTGGACCAGGCCCGCGCCACTCAGGAGGGCTACGAACTCCAGCTGGGCTACACCAAGATCCTCGCGCCCGTGGACGGCGTCGTGACCCGCAAGCTCGTCGAGGCGGGCCAGACCATCCAGCCGGGCCAGGGGCTCCTCACGCTGATCCCGCTGCATGAGAGCTGGGTCACGGCCAACTTCAAGGAGACCCAGCTCGCCCGCATGAAACCCGGCCAGGAGGCGGAGATCAAGGTGGACATGAATGGCGTCGTGCTGAAGGGCCACGTGGATTCCATCGCCGGCTCCACGGGATCCCGCATGAGCCTGCTGCCCCCCGAGAACGCCGTGGGCAACTTCGTGAAGGTCGTCCAGCGCATCCCCGTGAAGATCCGCATCGACGAAGAGGAGGCGAAGAAGGTGGTCCTCCGGCCCGGTATGAACGTCGAAGCCACGGTTCTCGTCCAGTGAGACCGGGATCCGCCCAGTGACTTCATCCCATCGGCACATCAACCCCTGGATCATCGCCCTCACGGTGATGATCGCGACCTTCATGGAGGTCCTGGACACCAGCGTGGCCAACGTGGCCCTGCCCCATATCGCAGGCAACCTGTCGGCGACGGTGGAGGAGACCACCTGGGTGCTGACCTCGTACCTGGTGGCCAATGCCGTGGTGCTGCCCCTGGGCGGCTACTTCGCCAGCCTCATGGGCCGCAAGCGCTTCTACCTCACCTGCGTGGGCATCTTCACGGTGGCCTCGCTGCTCTGCGGCATCGCGCCGTCCTTGGGCTGGCTCATCTTCTTCCGGGTGCTCCAGGGCCTCGGCGGCGGCGGCCTCCAGCCCATCTCCCAGGCCATCCTGGTGGAGACCTTCCCCCACGAGAAGCGCGGCGCGGCCATGGCCGTCTACGGCATGGGCGTGGTGCTGGCGCCCATCATCGGCCCCGTGCTGGGCGGCTGGATCACGGACAACTTCAGCTGGCACTGGATCTTCCTCATCAACATCCCCGTGGGCTTCCTGTCCATCGCCCTCACCAGTGCCCTGGTGCAGGACCCGCCCTACTTCCACCGCATCTCCCTCAAGGAGGGCGCCCGCTTCGACTACCTGGGCATCGGCGTCATCACCCTGGGGCTGGCCTCCCTGGAGATCGTGCTGGACGAAGGCCAGCGCAAGGACTGGTTCGGTTCCAACTTCATCATCTTCTTCGCCATCGCCGCCGTGGTGGCCCTGGTCTACGCGGTCTACCACGAGCTGCGGAAGGAGCGCCCCATCGTGGACCTGCGGCTGCTGAAGGACCGCACCTTCGCCGTCTCCATCCTGATGCTCTTCGTCCTCGGCTTCGTGCTCTACGGCAGCCTGGCGCTCCTGCCCATCTTCCTCCAGACCATGCTGGGCTACACGGCCCTGCTCAGCGGCTGGGTGCTGAGCCCCGGCGGCCTGGCCGTGATGGTGATGATGCCCATCGTGGCCATGCTGCTGAAGAAGGTGGATACCCGCTGGCTCATCGGCATTGGGTTCTTCACCTGCGGCCTGGGCCTCATCCAGATGTCCGGCTTCAACCTGCAGGTGGACTTCCAGACGGCCATGATGTCGCGCGTGGTGCAGAGCCTCGGCTTCGCCTTCCTCTTCATTCCCATCAACGTCTCGGCCTTCCAGCACATTCCGCACGAGAAGACGGCCTATGCCGCGGGCCTCATGAACCTCGTGCGCAACATCGGCGGCAGCACGGGCATCGCCCTGGCCACCACCATGCTCGCCCGCCGCTCCCAGGTCCATCAGGCCAACCTCATCGGCGGCCTGTCCCCGGGAGCCCCCGCCTATCAGGGCTTCGTGGACCGGGCTGCCCAGCTCGGCGTGCTGCGGGGGGGGCTCTCTCCGGCCGACGCCGCCCATGTGGCCCAGGGGGTCGCCTACGGCACCGTGATCCGGCAGTCGAGCATGATGGCCTTCGCGGACACCTTCTGGTTCATGGGCATGCTCTGCTTCGCCCTCTTCCCCCTGCTCTTCCTCATGCGGCGGAGCCGGGCCCAGGGCCCGGTGGCCATCGATTGAAGCCTGGGTACCATGGACCATGAGCCTGCGGAACCAGCCCCTTTCTGAGCGCGTCTTTGCCACCCTCGTCCTCCTGGGCCTGGGGGCCTTCCTCGCCGGGGGCCTGGCCTTCGGCCTCCGCCGGGATCGCCGGGGCCCGGCCCCGGCCGCCCGGCCCCGCCTCCTGGCCGTGCTGGACGGCGCCATGGCCCCCAATGTGAGTCCGGCCGAGGTCCAGGCCTTCGAGGCCTGGGTACAGGGCGGGGCCACCCAGGAGGGCTTCCGGTCGGTGGCGCCCATCGTGGCTGGCAACTGCGCCCGCTGCCATGGCCCGGGCGGCCAGTTCCCCCGGCTCGCCGGCTTCGAGGACCTCCGCCCCCTCGCCGTGGATGGGGGTTCCGATGGCTTCTACGCCATGATCGGGGACGGGGCCCTGCACCTGGCCCTGTTCCCCCTCGTCTTCCTGGTGGCGGGCTTCGGCTACCTGCGGCGCACGGCCTGGGCCCACCGCCGGATGCTGGGGGGCGCCTGCCTGGGGGCGGTGTTGTTCGATGTAATCCGGTGGTGGCTGCACCAGGGCCGTCCGGAGGCCCCATGGACGGCCTGGACGGCCTCCGCGCTCCTCGCAGCGACCCTGGCGACCCTGGTCGCCCTGGTGCTGCGGGAGCTCTGGTGGGGTGCGAAGGCGGACTAGCGGACGGGCCTACTGGGCCGCCGGCTCGTCCACGAAGTCCTCGTCGGACAGGCCGCTGTCGGGGGGAAGCTTGGCCAGTTCCTTCTTGACCAGGTCCTGGTGCTCGACCTCTTCGTCCCGCAGTTCCTCGAACAGGGCCTTCACTTCGGCATCCTTCAGCGCGGGCAGGGCCGACACGAAGAAGTCGTGGGCCTTCACCTCGGAAGCCAGGGCGGCCTTCATGGCCTTGCGCGGCGTCATGAAGGCGCGGGCGGCATCATAGTCCGGCGCCTCGATGTCGAAGATCATGGCCCGGGTCACGGATCGGGGGGCGTCCCCGAACAGCCGCACCCGGCGGGCCAGCAGCTCCCGGCCGTGCTTGGCTTCGTTCTCGACCATGTAGCGGAAGAATTTGGCCGCTTCCGGCGTCCGGTGCTGGTCCATCTGCGCGGCGAATTCCTCGTAGCGCTCCTGGGCCTCGTCTTCGACCAGGATGGCCAGGTCGAGGGCGTCCTTCAGGGACAGGTTGGCGAAATCGATGCCTTGAATGGCCATGGGACCTCCCTTACTTCTTGATGAAGAGGTCCAGGATGCGCTCCTTGGGCAGGGCATCCTTGGACAGCAGGGCCTGCCGCTCCTTGACCAGGTCGCCGTAGGTCGGCGGCGGCTCGGGGTTGCGGTAGAACACGCCCAGGTGCATCTTCTCCCCGTACTGCTGGGCGAGATCCATGGCGGCAAGACGATCGGCCGGGTTGTGGCCCATGGCGACCAGCGATTCACTGATGGCCTTGAGGCCCTTGATCTGCTGGGCCTCCTCACCATAGGTGACACAGGGGGACTGGACATTCACGAAGGCGAAGCCGGGGTAGCGGATGGCCTCCTCGATGGTGGCCGCCATGCCCACGAGGTCCGTGGGCGAGGCCTGGGCCACGAAGCCGGCGCCGTAGGCCAGCACGTAGAGCAGGGGATTGACCGGGTTCTCCAGGCTGCCGTAGCGCGACGTGCAGGTGACGCGGCCCTTCTGGGAGGTGGGCGAGAGCTGGCCCTTGGTGAGGCCGTAGATCTGGTTGTCCATCACGATATAGGTGATGTCCATGTTGCGGCGGATCAGGTGGGCGATGTGCCCGCCGCCGATGGAGAAGCCGTCGCCGTCGCCGCCCGCCGCCAGCACCAGGAGGTCCGGATTGGCCAGCTTGATGCCCTGGGCGATGGGCAGGGCCCGGCCGTGGACCGTGTTGAAGCCGTAGGCGGTGGTGTAGCCGGGGATGCGGCTGGAGCAGCCGATGCCCGAGACGAAGGCGATCTCATGGGGCGGCCGGCCGATGGCGGCCAGGGCGCGGTAGATGCCCTGGACCACGGAATAGTCACCGCATCCGGGACACCAGATGGGCTTGAGGTCGCTCTTGTAGTCCTTGGGCTGGAATTCGCAGGTGCCGGTTGCGCTCATGGTCGACCTCACTCCTGGGGCTGAAGTTCGCCCTCGTGGCTGCGCTGCAGCTCCGAGAGGAGATGGTGGAGGGCCGCGACGATATCGCCGGGCAGGAAGGGATTCGCACCGCTGCGGGACAGGGGCTGGACGCCCTTCGGCAGATCGATGTACATCCGCAGCAGCTTGAAGGTCTGCGCCAGGTGGGTCTGATCGATGATCAGGCCCTTCTGGACCGAGGCGAAGAAGTCGTTGTAGACCCCCTCGGCCACCGGATAGAGCAGGTAGGGCACCAGCAGCTTCACGTTCATCCCCTCGGCCTGGGCCATGGCGAGGGCCTCACGGCAGACGCCGGCCACGCTGCCCCAGGCCACCATGGCCAGCGGAGCATCCGGATTGCCGGTGACCTCAAAGAGGTCCTTGCGGTCCTTCAGGGGGTCGAACTTCTTGGTGCGCTTGTCGTTCATGCGCTGGTGGACGGAGCCGCTGTTGGTCGGCGCCCCGGATTCCACATGCTCGATACCGGAGGCCAGGTAGGTGCCGCCCAGCATGCCCGGGTGGCTGATGGGGCTGATGTGGTTCTCGGTCTGCTTGAAGCGGGTGTAGCCCTGCAGCTCGGACCCGGAGGGACGGAGGCGGTCGATGATCTTGAACTGGCTGGTGTCGATGGGATCGAGGGTCTCTTTGCGGGAGGCGATTTCCTGGTCGGACAGGACGATCACCGGCGTCTGGTAGTACTCGGCGATGTTGAAGGCCTCGATGGTGATGCGGAACGTGTCGGCCACGGAGGTGGGGGCCAGCACCGGGCGGATCACGTCGCCATGGGCCGAGAAGGCCGCGGCGAAGAGGTCGGACTGCTCGGTCTTGGTGGGCAGGCCCGTGGAGGGACCGCCCCGCTGCACGTCGATGATCACGAGGGGCAGCTCGGCGATGGTGGCCAGCCCCATCATCTCGGACTTGAGCGAGAGGCCCGGGCCGCTGGTGGCGGTCATGGACTTCTTGCCGGCGAAGGAGGCGCCCACGGCGGCCCCGATGCCCGCGATCTCGTCCTCGGCCTGCAGCACGGCGCCGCCGTACTTCCAGACCTGGTCCGTGAAGAACTGCATGACTTCGGTGGAGGGCGTGATGGGGTAGCCGCCGAAGAACTGGCAGCCCGCGAAGATGGCCGCCGCGGCACTCATGTCGTTGCCGTCCGTGATGAGCTTCACCTGGCCCTTGGTGTCGGAGGCCTCGATGTTCATGCTGACTTTGAGCGGGTGGGACATGGCGAAGGCGCGGCCGGCATCGAAGGCGCGCTGGTTGGCTTCGACCAGTTCCTCGCCCTTCTTGGCCAGCTTCTTCCGGATGCCCTTCATGACGGCCACGGCGCCGATGCCGAACCAGCCGGCGATGAGGCCCAGCACCACGGTGTTCTTGGCGCGCTCGGTGCCTGCGGTCTCCTTGGCCATGGCGGCGATGGGCACGGCGATCACCTGCAGGGGCGTCACCCCTACCAGGGGGATCTGATCCTCCGGGATGTTCGTGGCGGCCTCATAGATCACCACCGTCGTGCCGCTCACCGGGAGTTCCGCGCCGAACTTGAGGAAGTCATCCCAGTTCAGGGCCACGGCCACATCGAGGTTGCCACCGGGGTTGAGGACGGGCGTGGTGCTGATGCGCACCCGGCAGGAAGACTCGCCGCCGCGGATCTGCGATCCGAAGCTCTTGGTCATCACGCCGTGATAGCCCTCGGCCGCGGCGGCCTGAAGGAGGGAATCGCCGGCAGAAACGATGCCATCGCCTCCCGATCCGGCCATTCCGAAGACAAGATCCTTGCGCATGGGCACCTCCGGGAAGGGTTGTGATTGGGGAGGGCCTGACCAGCTGTTCTCGGCCCGTCACCCCACACACGAAAAACGTAGTCGTGGCGTTCCCATTACCCTAGACCCAAAGGCCATTGCTTTTCATCACACCTTCCCTGGAAACGACTGCCAGCCGGGTGTCAGCCCAGCTGGGCCAGGTCTTCGGGGGCGCCCAAGCTGAAGGCCGAGACGTCCACGCCCCGGTCCTTGGCCTGGCGCTTCACCAGCCCTGCCAGCACCTTGCCCGGGCCGAGCTCCAGGAAGGTGGTGACCCCCTGGTCCAGCAGCAGTTCCAGGGTCGCCTGCCACCGCACGGCGCCCGGAATCTGGCGCACCAGGCCCTCCCGCAGGGCGGCGGGGTCGGACACGGCGGCCGCATCCACGTTGTTCACCAGGGGGCAGATGGGCGCCTGGAAGGCCAACCCGCGGAGGATGGGCTCCATGCGGGCCTGGGCGGGTTCCATGAGGGGGGAGTGGAAGGGCGCGCTCACGGGCAATTTCATCATCTTGCGTCCGCCCCGGGCCTTGGCGGCCTCCAGCGCCGCCTCCACGGCTTCCGCATGGCCGGCGATGACGATCTGGCCGGGCCCGTTGAAGTTGGCGGGAACCACGATCTTGCCCGTCGACCGGGCCGCCTCGGCGCAGCTGGCCTCCACGTCCGCCAGGCTCATGTTCAGCAGGGCGGCCATGGCGCCCACCCCCACCGGCACGGCCTCCTGCATGGCACGGCCCCGCTCGCGGACCGTGCGCACCGCATCTTCGAACCGGAGGGCGCCCAGGGCCACCAGGGCGCTGTACTCACCCAGGGAGTGCCCGGCGGCAAAGTCGGGCTTCGGGAGGCGCTGGCCCCAGGCCCGGACCGCCATGAGGCTGTGGGTGAGGATGGCGGGCTGGGTGTGCTCCGTGAGCCGCAGGGTCTCCTCGGGCCCCTCCGCCATCAGCTTCGACAGGGGGAACCCCAGGGCCCCATCGGCCTCCTGGAGCACGGCGCGGGCCGCGGGCTCGGCCTCGGCCAGCGCCACGCCCATGCCCACCCCCTGGGAGCCCTGCCCCGGAAACAGCCACGCCACCTTGCCCATAGAAACCTCGAAACAAAAAACTCACCACGGAGACACGGAGCTCACAGAGAAAAACAGGAGGAGATCACTGAGTAAGCCAGATCAGAACCATACCAATATCTCCGTGGGCTCTTCTCTTTTGCTCCGTGCTCTCCGTGCCTCCGTGGTGGATCTTGTCAATCCTGGGGAAGGAGCAGGGCCACGCGCTCCTGGATGCGTTCGTGGAGGCGGTGCTCCACGGCCCTCCGGGCGGCCCGGATGGCGTTGCGCACGGCCTTGGCATCGCTGCGGCCATGGCCGATGATGCTCACGCCCTTCACGCCCAGCAGGGGGGCGCCGCCGTATTCCGCGTAATCGAGCTTGCTCATGAACCGCTTCATCGCGGGCTTGGCCAGCAGGCCCGCGAACTTCGTGAGGGCGCTTTCCATGAAGCTGGCCCGGAGGCCGCCGATGATGCCCTCGGCCAGGGCCTCGCTGGACTTCAGCACCACATTGCCCACGAACCCATCGCAGGCGATGACATCGAAGTTCCCGTTCCAGATGTCGCGGCCCTCGGCGTTGCCTTCGAAGCGGATGTCCAGCTCGCGCAGCATGGCAGAGGCGTCCTTGGTGACGTCCGTGCCCTTGCCGTCCTCCTCACCGACGCTGAGGATGCCCACCCGGGGCCGCTCCACGCCGAGGACCTCCTCGGCGTACACCGACCCCATCACCGCGAACTGGGCGATGTGCTCGGCCCGGGAGCCCACGTTGGCCCCCACGTCCAGCAGGACCGTGGGGGAGCCTTTCATGTTGGGCAGGACGCTGGCCAGGGCTGGCCGGTCCACCCCCTCGAGCTTTCCGATGACGAGGCTGGAAGCCACCATGGCGGCGCCCGTGTGCCCCATGGAGACCATCCCGTGGGCCCGCCCCTCGCGCACGAGCTGGGCGGCCACCCGGATGGAGCTGTCCTTCTTCTCCTTCAGGATGCAGGTGGCCTTGTCCTCCATGACGACGGTCTGGGGGGCGTGGACCACCTCGATCCGGGCCGTCAGGGCCGGCGTGAATCCGTGCCGGGCGAGCTCGGGCCGGAGCACGGCCTCGTCCCCGACGAGGAACAGGAAGAGCCCGGGCCAGGCCTCGAGGGCCTCCCGGGCGCCCTGCAGCGTGGCCTGGGGAGCGTGGTCGCCCCCCATGGCATCCAGCGCGATGCGATGGTGGATGTCCACCCGCGAAGACTCTAGGCGGTCGCGGAAACGCGGACGGCCAGCTTGCCGCGGTAGAAACCGCAGCTGGGGCAGACGCGGTGCGGCAGCTTGGGGGTCTGGCAGTTTGGGCAGGTGCTGGCGCTCATGACCTCCAGCGCGTCATGGGTGCGCCGGCGGTCGCGGCGGGCCTTGGAATGGCGGCGCTTGGGATTCGGCATGGCTTGCTCCTAGGGAGAGAACACAAAGTTCCAGGTTAAGGGGTTCAGGATTCCGGGTCCAGCTTGATTCCCGCCAGGGCCTTCGCCAGGGCCTTGTTCAGGGCCGAGGGGACCAGGTCCACCTCGGGCGGGCAGTGGCAGGAGCCCTTGTTCCAGTTCTTGCCGCAGTGGGGACAGAGCCCCTTGCAGTCCTCGACGCAGAGGGGGTGCATGGGGGCCTGGAGCTCGAACTGCTCCCGCACCAGCTCTTCCTCGTCCAGGTTGTCCTCGGGCAGGAACACCACATCCAGATCCTGGGAACCCAGGGTGTGCGAGCCGCGGCCCACCAGATCCGCATCCCTGCTGCCGAGGAACTGGCTCTCGACCGTGAGGGGCCGCTCCAGGGGGGCCAGGCAGCGGCTGCAGCTCCCCTGCCACACGGCGTGGCCCTTGACCTCCAGGAACACATCGCCGTCCGAGGCCAGGGCGAACAGGGACCAGGTCAGGTCGTGCAGGAACACGTCCCCTTCCAGCGCCAGGCGCTCGATGGTGCCGTTCAGGCGAAGGCCCTCCGGGGGCAGTTTGTAGGGATTGATCACTTCTTGGCTCCGGCCTCGGCGGCGGGGGTGCCGGTGCTCGGTCCCGCGCCGCTCTGGGGCGAGCTCACGGGCGAGGTGCTGGTCACCTGGCCCGGCGTGCGCAGGATGGGGCCGGAGTCCTCCGGATTGGCGGGATCCCCGGCACACTTCAACTCGTAGGTGGCGGAGGCCCGCGAGGACTTGCCCTCGTAGGGCTGGCCGAAGGGGTCCTGGGCGGACATGCCCACCTTGATGAGGCTTTCCTTCACCAGGGCGGAGTTGCCATCCACCATGGATTCAAAGCTGCCGAAATCCGGGAAATAGCCGTGCTTGAGGAAGTACTGGTCGAGGCCCTCGGCCACGATCTTGAGGTCGTCCTGGGCCTTGAGGTAGCGGGCCTGGGCGGAGTGCTTCCGGTACTGGGAGAACCCCAGGGTGCCCAGCACGGCGATGATCATCATCGCCACCAGCAGTTCCAGGAGGGAGAAGCCGCGGCTCTTGCGGAGGGTCTTGCGGCGGGGGGCGCTGGGGGTCATGGGTCGGGTCCGGGGTGGGGGGCCGGATGGGTCGCATCCGAGCGTTCCAGTGTGCCAGGAAAGGCTGAAAAAGCAAGCATTCATGGGCATCATGCCTCCTTGGGGCCTTCGGTTCCCCCGGAATCTTCCACGGCGGGCGGGGGGAAATCCGCGGGCCAGGGGAAATCCTTCGGAAGGGCCTCCAGTCCGCCGAGTTCCGCCAGCCAGTAGCGGTAGGCCCGGAAGCTCATGCCCAGCCGCCGGCCGGCCTTGGTCTTGACGCCCCCGACCTCGTCCAGGGCCCGGCGGAGGAAGTGGCCCTTCAGGGCCTGGATCCAGGCCTCGAGATCGAAGCCCTCGGCGGGGATGACCAGGGGCGCAGGACGCTCCGCCTCCGCCTGGCCGGACTGCCCAAACCCTTCCGGCAGCAGCTCCGGCGTGATGGGCCCCCCCGGATTGAGGGCCACGCAGCGCTCCATGAGGTTCTCCAGCTCGCGGACGTTGCCGGGGAACCGGTAGCCGAGCAGCTGCGCCATGGTCTCGGTGTGCAGCTGCATGGGCGGTTTGCCCAGCTTCAGGCAGGAGCGGCGGATGAAGTGCTCGGCCAGCACCGGCAGGTCCTCGGGCCGCTCCCGGAGCGGCGGCATTTCGATCTGGAGGATGTTCAGGCGGTAGTAGAGGTCCTCGCGGAAGGCGCCGGAGCCGGCCCGGACCCGGAGGTCGCGGTTGGTGGCGGCGATGATGCGGACATCCACGGCCCGCTCCTCCGTGGCCCCGAGCCGGCGGAACCGCCGCTCCTGGAGCACCCGCAGCAGCTTCACCTGCAGGGACAGGGGCATCTCGCCGATCTCGTCCAGGAAGAGGATGCCCCCGCCCGCCTCCTCGAAGAGGCCCCGCTTCATGGCCCCGGCCCCCGTGAAGGCCCCCTTTTCGAACCCGAACAGCTCGCTCTCCAGGAGCGCCTCGGGGAGGGCCCCGCAGTTCACGGCCACGAAGGGCCCCTTGGCCCGCTCCGAATAGCGGTGGATGAGCCGGGCCACCACCTCCTTGCCCGTGCCGCTCTCGCCCGTCAGCAGGACCGTGGTGTCGGCGCGCGAGACCTTGCCGATGAGGGCGTTGATCTTGCGCATGATGGGGCCCACGCCGACCAGCTCGCCCAAGTCGGAGGGCGGCTCCGATTCGGGTTCCGCGGCGGCCAGCAGGCCCTTGAGCGAGGCGATGAGGTCCTCGTGCTTGAAGGGCTTGGTGATGAAGTCCACGGCCCCCTGGTTCAGGGCCTGGACCGTGGTTTCCGTGGTGGCATAGGCGGTCATGATGACCACCGGCGTCTCCAGGCCCTGCTCCTTCATCCAGGAGAGCAGCTCGATGCCCGAGCCGTCCTTGAGCTTCAGGTCCGAGAGCACCCCGTCGAAGGTGGTCTCCCGCAGGGCCCGCTGCCCCTCCTCGATGCCCGACACCGCCTCGCACCGGAAGCCCGCCCCCTCCAGGGCCAGGGTCAGGACCTCCCGGAGGCCGGGTTCATCCTCCACCAGCAGGATCCGTTGGGTCGTGGCAAGGGACATGGCAACCTGGGAACATGACGCGTTAGGTCAGTCATCCTATCCTGAACCCGTTCCTGCCTGGAGTCTCGTGAAGCATGTGGTGTTCGCCCATCGGAAGCTGTCCTTCGGGGGGGGCGAGCGGGTCCTGCTGGAACAGGTGGCGGCCCTGGCCGATCTGCCCGTGAGGGTCTCGGTGCTGTTTCGCAAGGAGCCGGAGAAACGCGACATCGAGGCGGAGCTGCGCGAGCGCAATCCCAACGTGGCCGAGGTGCTCCACCTGCCCGGGGCGGTTGGCGCCTTCCGGTGGCTGTGGCGGACCCGGCCCGACCTGCTGGTGCTCTGCAACCACAAGGGCGTCCAGCGCGCCCTGCCCTGGCTGGCCCGCTGCGGCCTCCGGATCCCCTGTGTCCTCACCCTCCACGAACACTACGAGCGCCACCTGCGCAAGTACCGGGGGGTCCGGAACCTCGTGGACCGCTGGATCTGCACCTACGATTTCACGGCTGCCGTGCGAACCCACCTCGGTCAGGCACCCTGCAGCATCATCCACCCCCTTTATCCCAGGGTCGAAGTGGCCCTGGTGGATGCCGACGCTCGGCGCGCCGCGCGGCGTGCGCTGGGCGTGCCAGAAGATGGGGTGGTGGTGGGATACGCGGGGCAGATGGATGCCCGGAAGGCGACCAGCGATGTGATCCGGTTCGCGGCCCGGCTCAACAAACAACTCGCCACGCCGATCCACCTGCTCCTGGCGGGCCGCGAGGACCCCGGCTACGCCCAGGAGATCCGGGCTGCGCTCGAAGGCGAGCACATGGTGGACCACTGCACCCGCACGGGCCCGCTGAAGGATCTGACCCCCGCCTTCACCGCCCTCGACCTCTATGTCATGACCAGCCGAAACGAGGGTTTCTTCCCCATCGCCCTCATCGAGGCCCTCGAGCGCGGCGTGCCGGTGCTGGCCCCGACGGTGGGCGGCATCGGCACCGTGCTGCAGGATGGCGAGGGCGGCTTCCTCCTGCGGAAGCCGGATGATCGAGGCCCCGTGCCGGAGCCCCTGCTGGCGGCCGCGGCGGCCCGGCTCGCCCCCCTGCTGGCCGGTGCCGAGGCGTGGGAGGCCCAGCGCGCGAAGGCCCATGCCTTCGGCACCTCCCTGACCCGGGACTACGACGCCGCGGCCAGGTTCCGCGAGGCGGTGGCGCCTTGGCTGTGATCCCAAGCCACGCCACCTGGGTGCGCTTCCCGCGCTTCGTGGGCGACGCCGCCATGCAGCTGCCGGTGCTGCGCCTGCTGCGGGAGATCGGCGTGGGGCCCCTCGTGGTGTGGGGACCGAAGCTCACCGTGGGCCTGGTGGAGGGCACCTGGTTTTGCGACGCCGCCCTGCCCGACGAGGGCAAACCCGGCCCCTTTGCCATGGCTCGCATCCTGCGGCGCTACCAGGCGGCGCGGAGCATCCACTTCCCGAAATCCCTGCGCCCCGCCCTGGCCGCCTGGCTGGCCCGGGTGCCCGAGCGCATCGGCGTGGACGAGAGCCTCGCAGGCCCCTTCAACACCCACAGCGGCCCCTTCTGGAATGCGGAGGGCCCCTTCCTCCTCCGCTACCATGCCGTGCTGGCCCGGCGCTGGCCGGACCTGCCGCCCATGCCCTACGCGGACTTCGATCCGGGCATTTCCATCGATAGGCCGGCGACGAGATACCTCTGCCTCATGCCCGGCTCCACCTGGCCCTCCAAGGCCTGGCCCGCGGACCACTACCGGGCCCTGCTGCTCCGGGCGCGAGCCGAGGGGTTTGCCGTGGCCGTCCTGGGCACGCCGGAGGAGGCCCCGACCTGCGCCGCGGTGGCCGGGGCCGAGGGCATCGACCTCTGCGGCAGGACCACCCTGAAGGAAGCCGCGGCCTGGATGCGCGGGGCGGCGGCGGTGCTGGGCAACGATTCGGGCCTGAGCCACCTGGCGGCGGCCTGCGGCGCGCCCGCCCTGGCCCTCTACGGCGCCACGGATCCCGGGGGCTCCACGCCCTGGGGGCCCCGCAGCCGCGGGCTCCGGAAAGAAGGCGTCCCCTGCGCCCCCTGCTTCAAGCCGGATTGTTTCACGCCCGGACACCCCTGCCTGGTGGGGATCGGCCCCGACCGGGTCTGGACTGAGCTGAGGGGCCTCATCTCCGTATAGAATCAGGGGGCTCCACTGCCCCGAGAGGTCTGCATGTTCCGCCGTCTCATCCTCGCCTGCGCCGCCGCGACCCTCATGGCCCAGGCCCCGGCCATCTCCTTCGACCAGGTGCACCACGATTTCGGACGGATCACGCCGGACCGCAAGGTATCGGCCAAGTACCGGGTGACCAACACGGGCAACGCCTACCTGAACATCACGCAGGTGCGGCCCAGCTGCGGATGCACGTACACCGTGCTGGGGAAGTGGTCCCTGGCGCCCGGGGAGTCCACGGAGATCGAGGCCACCTTCGATCCCAGGGGGGTGAAGGGCCTGGTGCGAAAGTCCATCGAAGTGGTGTCCAACGACCCCAAGACCCCTGCCATCACCCTCAGCCTCGAGGCGGAGGTGGTCCAGGAGATCATGCCCTCGGTGGAATCCGTGTACTTCCACCAGGCCCCGAAGTCCCTCACCACTCGCAGCCAGGTCCGCTACGCCAGCGGGAACGGGGAGGCCGTTCAGATCGTGGACGTGAAGGCACCGGGCGCCCCCTTCCTCACCTTCGCCTACCGGCCCGAGGGCAAGGACCTCGTGCTGGAGGTGGCTTTCGATGGCCGCAAGGTCCCGGCCGGCCAGCTGCGGGGAGTGGAGACCGCCACCGTGCGCTTCACCAATCCCCGAACGAGCCAGCTCCCCTTGAACATCCAGTGGGACCTCAAGCCCGTCATCCAGGCCAGCCCCGTGGAGCTGGTGTTCCAGGACGCGGCGGGCAAGGAGCTGCGCCAGAAGCTGACCCTCAAGCAGGTCGACGGCCGGCCCTTCCGCGTCACGAAAGTCCGCCCCTCCATCCCGGGCCTCCGGGTCGAGGGCCTGAACCAGAAGGCCTCCACCGTGGAACTGACGATCATCCTGCCGGCCACGGTGAAGGCCGGACACGCATCCGAAGTGCTCGCCCTCAGCACGGACGATCCCGACCAGCCGGAGTTGACGGTTCGCGTGGTGACCCTGCTGAAATGAGGGCGATCCCCACCCCGGACGGAATTCTTCCCGAATCATCCCTCTCCGGACGATAGCCTGGGGGGATGCCGGCATCCCGCGCTTCCCATCTGACCGCCGTCCTCGCCCTGGCCGCCATCGCCTTCGTCTGGGCCGGGGGGTTCCCGGCCACCAAGTACTGCATCAATGCCGGCCTCTCCGTGGGCGCGCTGCTGAGCATCCGGTTCGCCATCGGAACCGCCGGACTGGGCCTGATGCTGGTGCTCCTGGGAGTGAAGGTCCGCCGGCGGGACGCCCTGGACGGCCTCTGGCTGGGGCTCGTCCTGGCCACGCTCTTCTGGCTCCAGACCGATGGGCTGCGCTTCACCACCACGTCGAAGTCCGGATTCATCACGGGGCTCTACGTGATCTTCACGCCCATGGTGGCCCTCCTGGTGGGCGACCGCCTGCGGCTCTCCCACGGCCTCGGGGCCACGGTGGCCCTGCTGGGCCTGGCCCTCCTGGTGCGCGAATCCGGCTCGGCCTGGGGCGGCTGGAACCGCGGCGACACGGAGACCCTCCTGGCCGCCGTGCTCTGCGGCTTCCACATCGTCATGACCTCGCATTTCTCGCGCCGCTCCTCGGGCTGGGTGCTGGCCTTCATGCAGGTGGCGGTCACGGGGGCCATCTCCCTGGTGATCACGCTGGCTCTGCCGGCCCCCTTCGGCTTCCAGGGTGCGGGCCCGGCCCTCGCCCGTGGCGGCACCTGGGTGGCCCTGCTCTTCATGGGCCTGCTGGCCACCACGCTGGCCTTCTACGTCCAAAGCACCTTCCAGGCCCGGCTGGGCGCCACGGAAAGTGCCATCATCTTCAGCTCCGAACCGGTCTGGACCGCGGCCCTGGCCATCAGCGGCTGGGTCCCGGGCATCCGGGAGCACCTCAGTCCGGTCCAGCTGGCGGGCGGCGGGCTCATCCTGGCCGCCAACCTCGTCGCCGAGCTCGGCCCCAGGCTGCTGCGGCGGATATCCCCCCTCGAGGCCGAAGACGTCATCGGTTGAATGCTGTTCAGGCTGCATGCGGCCGGTATTCTGGTACGAGGAGTGGGACATGTTCATCGTCACCGGTGGAGCGGGATTCGTGGGCAGCAACCTGGTGCGGGAGCTGAACCGGCAGGGCCACACGGACATCCTGGTGGTGGACAACCTCACCCGCTCGGAGAAAGCCCGGAACCTGGCCGACCTCATCATCTCGGACTACCTGGACAAGCGGGAATTCCGGGCCCGGCTCGATGCCGGAACGCTGGATCTGCGCCCCGAGGCCGTGTTCCACAATGGCGCCTGCTCCGACACCATGGAATCCGATGGGCGCTACATGATGGAGAACAACTACGGGGATTCGAAGGCCCTCCTCCACTGGTGCCTCGCGCGGAAGGCGCCCCTGATCTACGCCAGCAGCGCCGCCACCTACGGAACCAGCGCCTCCTTCGAAGCGGTGCCCGGCAATGAGAAGCCGCTGAATGTCTACGGCTACTCCAAGCTGGCCTTCGACCAGCACGTGCGCAGCCTCCTGCCCGCCATCCAGAGCCCCGTGGTGGGGCTGCGCTACTTCAACGTCTTCGGCCCCCGGGAGCACCACAAGGGCCGCATGATGTCCGTGCTGCACCGGCTGCTGCGCCAGCTGAAGGAGGGGGGCGCGTGCAGGCTCTTCCGCGGCACCGACGGGTTCGGAGATGGCGAACAGCAGCGGGACTTCATCTACGTGGGCGATGTCGTGTCCATCAACCTCCACTTCGGCGGCGGAGCCATGGCCAAGGGCATCCTGAACGCGGGGACGGGCCGGGCCCGCAGCTTCAACGACATCGCGAAGGCCCTCATCGCCCACCTCGGAGGGGGCCGCATCGACTACATTCCCTTCCCCGACGAGCTGCGCGGCAAGTACCAGAGCTTCACCCAGGCCGACGTCCGCAGCCTGCGCGCGGCGGGCTACGGGGCGCCGTTCACCGAGCTGGAGGCCGGCATCGCCGCGACCCTGGCGGAACTCTAGGCCTGCCGGTCGAGGATCACCAGGGTCACATCGTCCACGAAGGGGGCCGGGTGGTTGTAGGTCCGGGCCTGGGAGATGACCGCGTCGGCCGCCTCCTCGGCGCCCACGGGCAGCTCGGCGCAGATTCGCCGCAGGCCGGCCTCCTCCAGCATGCCGCGGTCCTCGCGTTCCACTTCCACCAAGCCATCCGTGTACAGGACCAGGCGATCCTCCGGCAGGAACTCTGCCTCGTGGGCCACAAAGGGGAGCTGCTCGTCCAGTCCCAGCATGAAACCCTTGCCGCGGAGCACCTCGGAGCGCTGCAGCCCTCCCCGGGTGCCTCCCACGATCCGCAGCGGGGCGCAATGGCCCGCCACCACGTACCGCAGGCAGTTGGAGGCAGGATCCAGATGGCCCAGCCAGGCCGTGGCGAACTGCTCGGGCAGGGTGGATCGGCAGAGGTCCTCGTTCATGCCGTAGGCCCATGCGAGGGGTTCGCCGCCGAGCCGGACCTGGTTCTCGAAGGAGGTCTTCACCATGGCCGAGATGAGGGCCGCGGTGACGCCATGGCCGCTCACATCCGCGATCATCATGGCCGTGCAGCCGTCGGGCAGCGGCAGGATCGAGTAGATGTCCCCGCCGATGCCCGCGGCCGGAAGGTACCGGTGGGTGTAGCGGGAGCCCGGGGCCTTCCCGGGGAGCTTGGGCAGCAGTCCCATCTGGAGGGCCGCCGCCAGCTCCATCTCCTCCTGCACCTTCCGCTGGAAGGTGATCAGCTCCCGATTCTGGCGCTTGATCTCATTTTGCATCCCGATGAGCCGGAAGGTCGAGTCCACCTTGGCCAGCACTTCCTGCGCATGGAAGGGCTTGGGAATCATGTCGTCCGCGCCGAGGGACAGGCCGCCGATGCGCGAGGCCGTTCCATCCAGGGTGGACAGGATGATGAAGTAGATGTCGCGGGTGGCGGGCTCGCTCTTGACGCGCTTGCACAGCTCGTCGCCCGTCATCCCGGGCATGCGCAGGTCTGAGATGATGAGATCGGGCCGGGAGCGGCCCATCTCCCCGAGGGCCTCGAGACCATCCCCGGCCGTCAGGACCTGGTAACCCGCCCGCTTGAGGTAGAAACTGAGAATGTCCCGGATGGGCGCTTCATCGTCCACCACCAGGACGGTGCCCCTGGCCATGCGCCGCGCTGACCCGTCAGGCGCCGCGGAGAGCGTCCTGCTCCGTGGCGAAGATGGAGAAGTAGTTGGTGAGGTTGGTCTGGTCGAAGGACTTCTTCACGGTCGCGGGCAGGCAGCACAGGTGCAGCTTCCCGCCGGACTTGTCCACGCTGTTGCGGGCGGCGACCAGAAGGCCCAGCCCCGAGGAATCGATGAAGCTCACGCCCTCCAGGTTGATGGCGAGGAGTTTCGGCTGGGCGGTGGCCACGGTCTCGCGGATCACGTCCCGCAGCTGTGCGGTCACCTCGAAATTGACCTTGCCCTGGATGGACACCACCGAGGCGCTGCCTGACTGGCGGGTCTGGATGTTCAACATGCTTCCTCCTGAAGGATTCCCTGAAGCACTCTCCGCCGGGCGGCATCCCGCTGGCGCTGCTTGTATTCTGAGTGGGATGCCGGACCTGATCGTGAGCTTTGAAACCCCGATTGTTCCATCACTTGGACTTCGTGTGCGAAGAAGAAAGTAAACTCCTCCTGGTCCTGGATCAACTCCGGAATGCGGACCAGATCCGACAACTCGGAGTCTCCCATAGTCTGCAGCCGTTCCTGAAGGGTTTCTAGGGCCCGGGTGGCCGGACTCGGAAGCCGAACCAGGGTGCGGGCCGTGAACTGGATGGCAGAGTAATCCTTGCTGGAGAACGGGTTCTGATCCTTGGAGGGGGACTTGAGGGCCAGGGTCCCGCTCAGCGCCCTCCTTTCTTCCGGCCCCAGGTCCTGGATCCGGAAATAGGGGGGCATGGACTCGCTCCAGGCCGCCAGGGCCTCCATGTCGATCATCAGGTTCCGGCTGCGGCTCGGCTTGATGTGGGTCGGCATCAGGATGTGGTGGTCCAGGAGGAACCGGATGACCATGAGCACCCCGAGCTGGTCCTCGGCCACGAAGCGGATGCCGATCTGGTCATAGATGGTCTCGGCCACGTTCTCGGGCTTGTGGAGCATCTTCAGGAGCATGGACACGCGATCCTTGTTCTCCTTCCGTTCCACGGCCACCAGGGGCACCTCGTAGGCCCCGCGGAGGCACCAGCGATCCTCCTCGCAGACCAGGTACTGGTCGTAGCGGCTGAAGACCTGCCGCTGGATCTCCGGCAGGAAGCGGAGGTTCACGTTGTGATCCACGTGGAAGAGGGTGTGCATGACCCGCAGGACCGCGCAGGACCAGCGGGCCCGGTTGTCCCGGGGACGATCCGAGGCCCAGACCAGGAGGTCGAGGGGGTCCTGGAGATCGCGCACTTCCAGGGGGACATGGAGGCTGGTGCCCTCCAGCACCACCGCCTCCAGGAAGTCCACCGCATCCTCGTAGACCCGCATCACGGCGGTCCGCTGGACGGGGACGCCCATGTCGTAGCCGTAGTTGAGGGCGAAGTTCCAGGCCTCCCCGGGGGAATGGATCCGCAGGGAGTCCAGGTCGATGGGCGAGCCCCCGCCCAGGATGACCTGCGTGACTTCGGGGGGCATGGGAAACATGGAGTGGGGAGTCATGATTCCAATATGTATCGGTTTGCCGGAAGGTTCATAAAGAAACGGGGCGCCCAGATCCTGGACGCCCCGCGCGGAACTCGATGGGCCTACTTGATGGCGAAGGCGGCCACGAGCACGTAGATCACGAGGGCCTCGATGAGGGCCAGGCCGATGATCATGGTGGTGCGGATGTTGCCGGCGGCCTGGGGATTGCGGGCGACGCCCTCCACGGCGGCGGCCACGGCCTTGCCCTGGGCCAGACCGCAACCGGCGGCGGCGATGGCGAGGGCGATGTGGGCCGTGAACTGGCCCTCGAAGAGGCCCTTGGCGGCGGCAGCGGGAGCGCCCTGGGCGAAGGCGGCGACGGCCAGGGTGAAGAGGAAGGCGGTGGTGAGGAACTTCTTCATGGTG
Source organism: Geothrix sp. (assembly GCA_031292655.1). GTDB lineage: Bacteria > Acidobacteriota > Holophagae > Holophagales > Holophagaceae > Geothrix. The sequence continues at coordinate 25,440 of JARLGO010000404.1, read as the reverse complement.
GTACTCCGGGTGAGATGTCCCCGGGGTTCGGAATCCCAAGGACGGTTAAATGGTTTTTCTAGCGGAAATCGCGCCGCGATTTCCGGAGGCTCAATGCTCGTGTGAAACCGCGCCGCTGAGGTAGATGGTGGTGAGCATGGTGAACACGAAGGTCTGGATCAGGCCGAAGAAGAGCCCCAGGAACATCATGGGGAGCGGCAGGAGCAGCGGCATGAGCCCGAAGAAGATTCCCGCCACCAGGTGCTCGCCGGCGATGTTGCCAAAGAGACGCAGGGAGTGGCTGAGGATGCGGCTCAGCAGGCCGAGGATCTCCAGGGGGAACATGAGGGGGGCCAGCCACCAGATCGGGCCCGCGAAGTGGGCCCAGTACTTCACGAAGCCCTGCTCCTTCATGCCGTGGAAGTTGTAGTAGCCGAACACCACCAGGGCCGCGCCCAGGGTCACGTTCCAGTTGCTGGTGCCGGGGCTGAGGGCCGGGATCAGGCCGAACAGGTTGTTGAAGAAGACGAACAGGGTGATGGTCCCGACGAAGGGCAGGTACTTCTCGCCGTGATGGGCGATGTTCTCGTTGATCATGTCCTTGAGGCCCCCGACCACCCCCTCGAACACCTGCTGCAGGGGGCCGGGGATGCGGGCCAGGTTCTTCCGCACCAGGGTCGTGATGGCCATGGTCGTGAGGGCCGCCAGGGCCGCGTTCAGCAGGTGGTCGTAGCGCTCGAGGATGGACAGGTGCGCCCCGTGGGCGAATCCCGGCCAGGAATGCTGGGCCAGATGCAGCACATGGGTGAGCCACTGAGCGAGCAACGAAGCGTGGTGTTCCATCTCGGTCAAACCTCAATCGGGCGGTGGGGGGGCGTCGGGGTTCCGGAAGGCCAGGCGCAGCGCTTCCAAGAGGATGCCAGCCACAAAGAGGAGCACTCCCGTGGCCAGCGGCAGGGCTTCCGCCGGGTATCTGTCCATCATCCCACGCAGCACCAGCGCGATCAATGCCAGTTTCCCCAGGGACAGGACCGCGTAGACCCACCGCCAGCGCCGGGATGGGGTCAGCATTCGGGAGGTCAGGACCTGGTGGAGGATCCAAAAGGCGAGGCTGGTCAGAGCCCCCACCCCGAAGACCAGGGCGGCGGTCCCGGACCGCAGGAGGCCCCAGAGGACCGCCCCCAGGAGGCCCAGCAGGAGCATGGCCCGGGTGACCCGCCGCAGGTGGTGCTCGCCCTGGTCGCCGCCCTCACTCACGGGGGTCCTTGCCTTCCTGGAGGCGCTTCAGCTCCGCCTCGTCCCGCCGGGCCAGGCGCCGGTTGACCTTGTAGAGCTCCCAGAAGGCCGCCGCGATGCCCCAGACCAGCCCCACCCATTGGCCCAGGGCGGGATGCCCGAACCAGCCCCCGGCCCAGCGGCCGAGGAAGAAGCCCAGGGCGATGCAGATCGGGAAACTGAAGCCCAGGGACAGGAGATCGCCCCAGAGGGCCCGTTCGCCCGGATCAGCCTTCTCGGGTTTCTTGAAGATCACGCGCACCCCAATGAGAAAGGCGCGGGTCGCCCCGCGCCGATGAGTGTAAGCCCTGGGCAAGTCGGGGGATGAATCCCTAAATGCAGAAAAGCATGAACCCGGCTTCGCCGGGCTCATGCGTGGGGGTCCGGGGGTGTTCGCGCAGCGGAGCGAAGCGAGACCCTAGATCCTTGCGACGCATGCGTCGAAAGGAGAACCCCCGGAGGACATTAAACCCAGAAAATCTTGCCGGCCCAGTCCAGCAGCCAGGGGCCGAAGGCCGTGCCCACCAGGACCAGGGCGCAGGCCAGGGTCACGACGAAGACCTGGGCCGCCCCCATGGGGATGGCCTCGCCCTCGGGCTCCTTGAAGTACATCTCCTTCACCACGCCCAGGTAGTAGTAGGCGCTCACGGCGCTGGTCAACAGCGCGAGGACCGTGAGGGTCACGAAGCCCTGCTCGATGGCCAGCTTGAAGAGGTAGAACTTCCCGAAGAAACCCACCAGGGGCGGAATCCCCGCCAGGCTGAGCAGGAAGACCATCATGGCGAAAGCCAGTACCGGGTGCTTGCGGCCCAGTCCCTTGAAGTCCTCGATGCGCTCGCCCTCGCCCTTGCCCTGGAGGTAGATCACCACGGCAAAGGCCCCGGTGTTCATCACGATGTAGATGAGCATGTAGAGCCAGACGGCCTGGGCCCCGGCCTTCGGATCCCCCGAGAGCACGCCCAGGAGCATGTAGCCCACGTGGGCGATGCTGGAATAGGCCAGCAGGCGCTTCATGCTCTCCTGCCGCACCGCGGCCACGTTGCCCAGGATCATGCTGGCCCCGGCGATGTAGCTGAGGGGCAGCACCCAGTCGCTGGACACGCCGTGGAACCCGGCCCCGAACACCCGCAGGAAGGCCGCCAAGGCGGCCGCCTTGGGGGCGGTGGCCATGAAGGCGGTGATGGGGGTGGGAGCCCCTTCGTAGGCGTCCGGCGCCCACATGTGGAAGGGCACCGCCGCCACCTTGAAGGCCATGCCCACCAGCACCATCAGGACGCCCGTGTAGACCAGCAGGTTGCTGGTGACGGGCGTGAGGGCCAGGGCCTGGTTCAGGTCCGCCAGGTTGGTGGTGACGCCGCCGGCGGCCCCATAGAGCAGGCTGATGCCATAGACGAGGATGCCGCTGGAGAAGGCTCCCAGCAGGAAGTACTTCATGCCCGCTTCCACGCTGGTGGCGCGGTCCCGCAGGTAGGCCACCAGGATGTAGATGCAGATGGCCATGAGCTCGATGCTGAAGTAGACCGAGATCAGGTCCGAGGCCCCGCAGAGGAAGAGCATGCCGGACAGGGAGAACAGGAGCAGGGCGTAGTACTCCACCGTCTGCTGCTTGAGGCTGTCCAGCAGCCGCATACTCAGGAGCACGGTGCCGGCGGTGGCGATGACGCACAGCATCTCGAAGCCCCGGGTGAGGCCGTCCATGCGGAACATGCGCGCGAACCCCTCGCCGTCGGCGGTCCGGGCCACCAGCATCGCCGTGACCGCCAGGATCACCAGGGTGATGGGCGCCCACTTGTGCTTCTCGTTCCGGCTGAAGAAGAGGTCCCCGGGCCAGAGCATGAGCGTGGCCACGGTGATGAGGAAGAGTTGGGGCGTGACCAGGTGCGTGTCCCGGAGGAGCGCGCCCAGAAGCCCCTGAGCGAAGCCGGTCATCAGTTGCCTCCGCCCTGGGCAGGAGCTTCATGGGTGGCGGGAGCCTCGCCGTGGGTCGAGGGGCCGGCAGGGTGCTCCTGCTCGCCGCTGGGGCCCTCGGAGGCCGCGCCGGCGTGGTGCGGAGCGGCCATGCCCTGCATGCCCAGTTTCGCGGCCACGGCCTGCTTGGCGGCCAGCGCCTCGGCCGCGTAGTAGCCGGGGGTGACCTGCTCGACCAGCTTGCGGACCGGCGCGTCCATCACGTCCATGATGGGCTTCGGATAGAGGCCGATCCAGAAGGCGGCCGCCACCAGCGGGGCGAAGTAGAGGATCTCCCGCATGTTCAGGTCCTCCATCTTCTCGTTGACCGCGCTGATGGGTCCGAACATCACGCGCTGGAACATCCAGAGCATGTAGGCGGCGCCCAGGATGATGCCCAGCGTGGCGACCACGGCGGCCCAGGGGAAGGCCTGGAAGGAGCCCATGAGGATGACGCCCTCGCCGATGAAGCCGTTCAGCAGCGGCAGGCCGATGCTGCTCATGGTCATGATCATGAAGATGGTGGCGTAGACCGGCATGGACTTGGACAGTCCCCCGAAATCCGCGATCATGCGCGTGTGCCGGCGCTCGTAGACGATGCCCACCGCGAGGAAGAGCCCGCTGGTGCTGATGCCGTGGTTGAGCATCTGGAAGAGGCCGCCCTTGATGCCGTAGGGATTCAGGGCGAAGAGGCCCAGCATGCAGAGGCCCAGGTGGCTCACGGAGGAGTAGGCCACCAGCTTCTTCATGTCCTTCTGGATCATGGCCACCAGGGCCCCGTAGATGATGCCGATGAGGGACAGGGCAATGAACCAGGGCATCAGGTCCTTGGTGGCGGTGGGCAGGATGGGCAGGAGGAACCGGACGAAGCCGTAGGTGCCCATCTTCAGGAGGATGGCCGCCAGGATCACGGAACCGGCCGTGGGGGCCTGGACGTGGGCGTCCGGCAGCCAGGTGTGGAAGGGGAACATCGGGACCTTGATGGCGAAGCCGATGAAGAAGGCCAGGGCCATCAGGTGCTGGTAAGTCTTGCTCTGCTGGGCGATCACGGGAGCCATGGCCTGGAAGCTGGCCAGGGAGAAGTCGTAGGTGCCCGTGGTCTTGTGCTGCAGGAAGTAGATGGCCAGGAGCGCCACCAGCATCAGCACGGAGCCCGCCAGGGTGTAGAGGAAGAGCTTGATGGCGGCGTAGAGCTTCTGCGGGCCGCCCCAGATGGCGATGAGGAAGTACATCGGCACCAGCATCACTTCCCAGAACAGGTAGAAGAGGAACATGTCCTGGGTGATGAAGACGCCCAGCATGGCGGTCTGGAGCACCAGCATCCAGATGTAGTACTCCTTCTGGCGTTCGTTGATGGAGCCGAACGAGCAGGCGATGGCGATGGGGCCGATGAAGGTGGTCAGCAGCCAGAGCAGGAGGCTGATGCCGTCCATGCCCACGGCGAACTTCACGCCCAGGGAGGGGATCCAGTTCCAGGCCTGGAACCACTGCACCGCGTCGCTGGCCCGGTCGTAGCCGAACCAGAAGGGCAGGCTCAGCAGCAGGCTGGCGATCATCACCAGGAGGGACCCGATCTCGAAGATCCGGCGCTGGTCCTTGGGCACAAGGAGGAGGACCAGCGCGCCCAGGAGGGGCAGGAAGGTCGCCACCAGCATCAGTGTCGTGTTTGCGGTGAACATGGGGACTCCAACCAGGGAAGGACTAGACGAGGAATTTCCAGAAGGCGAAGACGAGGAAGCCGATGAACATCACGAAGGCGTAGTTCTGCACCCGGCCACTCTGCAGGCCGCGGAATACCCCGCTGGTCTCCTGCACGAAGTACTCGACGAGGTCGACCGCCCCGTCCACCAGGTACTCATCCGCCCAGTTCATGAGGGTGGCCCAGAGGAGGGTGAAGCGGGCGGCGCCATTCACCATGCCATCCACCACCCAGGTGTCGAAGCTCCAGAGCTGGCCGGAGAAGCGCTTGATGGGTTCGATGATCGCCGCGTCGTAGAACTCGTCCACGTAGTACTTGGCGTTCACCCAGCGGAACAGGTCCGGGAAGCGGGTCACGAAGGCCTTGGCGCGGCTCCAGCTGGGATCCACCTTGTAGATCCACCAGGCCAGCAGCATGGCCCCGGGGGCCCAGACCAGGGTGGCCCAGGCCATGAGGCCGTACTCGATGGCGGGGGGCACGTGCTCGCCGTGGTGCGCGGGCGCCACCTGGTAGAGCAGCGGCTCAATCCACTTGCTGAAGAGCTCCGCCGGCACGATGGGCAGGATCCGGTGAAGGCTCTCGGGGTAGTTCAGGAAGCCCAGCACCACCGCCAGGCCGGCCAGGATGCTCACCGGCAGCCACATGCGCCAGGAGACTTCCGTGGGGCCGTGCCCATGGCCTTCAGGAGCGTGGGCAGCGTGAGCATGCGCATCCGCGGGGGCGTGTCCATGGTCGTCATGTCCATGGGCGTCATGCCCGTGATCGTCATGTCCGTGGGCCTCGGAGGGCACGGACAGTCCGTGGGGATCATGCCCTCCCCCCCGGTATTCGCCGTAGAAGGTCATGGCGATGAGGCGGGTCATGTAGAAGGCCGTGCAGAAGGCACCCAGCATGCCCAGGATCCAGGCCACCAGGTTCAGCGTGGGGCCCGTGTAGTGGCCGTGCTGGTACCAGCCCTCGAAGACCTTCCAGAGGATCTCGTCCTTCGAGAAGAAGCCGGAGAAGGGGAAGATGCCGGCGATGGCGAAGGTCGCCAGGATCATGCTCATGGCGGTGATGGGCATGAGCTTCTTCAGGCCCCCCATGTTGCGCATGTCCTGCTCGTGGTGGCAGGCGGCGATGACGGACCCGGAACCGAGGAAGAGGCTCGCTTTGAAGGCGGCGTGGGTGAAGACGTGGAACATGCCGGCGCTGAAGGCTCCGGCCCCCAGGCCCATGAACATGAAGCCCAGCTGGGACACGGTGGAGTAGGCCAGCACCTTCTTGATGTCGTACTGGGCGAGGCCCATGGTGGCGGCCACGAAGGCGGTGAGGGAGCCGAAGGCGAGCACCACGGCCAGGGCCACGGGGGCATTCACGTAGATGAAGTTCATCCGGGTGATCATGTAGAGGCCGCTGGTCACCATGGTGGCGGCGTGGATCAGCGCGGACACGGGGGTCGGTCCCGCCATGGCGTCCGGCAGCCAGACATACAGGGGGATCTGTGCGGACTTGCCCATGGCGCCCACGAAGAGGCAGCAGCCGACGAGGTTGAACCACCAGGTGGGGCTGGCCGTGTGGCCATACAGCGTGATGGCCGGCAGGTTCGCGATCTCGCGCACGGAGCCCATCAGGGTGTCGTAGTCGAGGCTCCCAAAGATCTGGAAGATCAGGAAGAAGCCGATCATGAAGCCGAAGTCGCCGATGCGGTTGGTGACAAAGGCCTTCTTGCCGGCGGCGGCGGCGAAATCCTTCTCGAAGTAGAAGCCGATGAGCAGGTAGGAGCAGAGACCGACGCCCTCCCAGCCCAGGAACATCATCAGGATGTTGGCGCCCAGCACCAGGTTCAGCATGCTGAACACGAAGAGGTTCAGGTAGGCCATGAACCGGTAGTAGCGGCCGTCATTGCGCTCTTCCGCCATGTAGCCGGTGCTGAACAGGTGGATGAGGAAGCCCACGCCCGTCACGAGCAGCGCCATGCAGGCACTGAGCACGTCAAACTTGTAGGCCCACTCGATCTTGTAGGTGGTGAGGCCGCCCAGCACGCGAGCGCCGCCGATATCGAACCAGGTCCAGAGGCTCTGGTGGATGGACCGGCCCTCGGCGGGCAGACCGACGAGCTGCGTGAAATACCACAGGGTGAGGAGGAAGGACACGGCCATGGTGCCCAGGGCGATGGTATCCACCACGGCATTGCTCTTCAGTTTCCGGCCCGTGAGGCCATTGATCAGGAAGCCGAAGAGGGGCAGGAAGGGGATCAGCCAGAGGTAGCTGGCGGGCTGTGAAGCGGCGGTCATTGCGTGCTCCATGGTCGTCGTCATCCCTTCAGCAGGTTGATGTCGTCCACCTGGACGGTGTCGCGCTTGCGGTAGAGCGCCACCACCAGGGCGAGGCCCACCGCCACCTCGGCGGCGGCGAAGCCCATCACCAGGAGGGCGAAGGCCTGGCCGGAGACGGAACCGCTGTGGCGGGCGAAGGCGATGAAGTTCAGGTTGGCGGCGTTGAGCATGAGCTCGATGCTCATGAGGATCACCAGGGCGTTGCGGCGGACCAGCACGCCGGCGATCCCGATGGCGAACAGGAGCGAAGAGATGAGTAGGACCGTGTTGAGGTTGACCATCACACCCGCTCCGTCTTTGCCAGGACCACCGCGCCCACCAGGGCCACCAGGAGGATCACGCTGAGGATCTCGAAGGGAAGGAGGTAGTCCGAGAAGAGGCCCCGGCTCACGGCCTGAGCGTTCTGCTGGGCCACGGCCAGTCCCTGGGCCAGGTCGGGTCGCAGCACCAGCGCCTCCGGGGAGGCCGCCCCGAACAGCAGCTTCCGGAAGGCCACGAGGAAGGCGGCGGCGCCGATGATGACGGCGATGACCGCGGACCGGGTCTGGAGCTGGAAGACCCCCCTCTCCTTGAACTTGCTCAGTTCCACGAGCATGACCACGAAGAGGAAGAGCACCACGATGCCACCGGCATAGACCAGGATCTGGGCCATGCCCAGGAACTCGGCGTCCAGGGAGAGAAAGCAGCCGGCGACGCACAGCATGGCGAAGAGGAAGCCGAGCACGCTGTGGACGGCGCTCTTCGAGGCCACCATGAACCCCGCGCCACACAGGGCCATGACGCCAAAGATGGCGAACATGTTCCGGCCGATCGTTTCAAGTTGATGTTCCATGGGGCATCCTCGGAAATGCGCGTCGCGATGGGTTCAGTCCTCAGCCACGCTCTGCCTGCCCACGGGCGAGGGCTCGAACATGTTCTGGCCCAGACCCTCCATCCCGATGGAGAAGTCCTCCCGGTTGTAGGCGGCCAGCTCGAACTGGTGGTTCAGGATGATGGAGTCGAAGCCGCAGCTCTCCACGCAGAACTCGCAGAAGATGCAACGCTCCATCTCGAAGTCGTAGCGCACCGGGAAGGGCATCTTGCGCCCCTCCTTCTTGCCCTTCTCGATCGTGATGACCTGGGTGGGGCAGATCTTCTCGCAGGCCAGGCAGCAGACGCACTTGATCTCGCCCTGCTCGTCCTTCAGCAGGGTGAGCCGGCCGCGGAACCGGGGCTGCAGGCGCACCTTGACCTCGGGGTATTCCTGCGTGAAGTGCTTGATCTGGGTGCGCACCTTCTTCCGGTTCGCGGAGAAGAACACCTTGCCGAAGTAGCGGCCCGTGAGGGACATGCCACCGGCGATGTCGAAGGGGATGAGGGTTCTCAGAAAGCTCATGGGTCCTCCCTCAGAACGCGAAGCGGATGAGGGCCGCGATGAACAGGTTCACCAGGGTCAGCGGGAGCAGGTACTTCCAGGCCACGTCCATGAGCTGGTCGTACCGGTAGCGCGGCAGCGTGGCGCGGACCCACAGGAAGACGAACAGGATGAACGAGACCTTGCCCAGGAAGAAGATGAAGCTGGGCTGGCCGAGGAAGGGCACCGTCTCGGGGATGAACCGCTGGAGGCCGAAGGGTAGCAGGTAGTGCCCGCCCAGGAAGAAGGCCGTGGCGAGGGCCGAAACGACGATCATGTTGGCGTATTCGGCCAGGTAGAAGAATCCGAACTTCATGCCCGAGTACTCGGTATGGAAGCCCGCCACCAGCTCGGTTTCCGCCTCCGGGAGGTCGAAGGGGACGCGATTGGTTTCCGCGAAGCCGCAGGTCAGGTAGACGAAGAAGCCGATGAACAGGGGGATGATGGCCAGGGGGTGGAGGCCCTTGCCCGTGGCCAGCAGGACGGACATGTCCTTGAAGTTGAGGCTCCCGGCCAGCAGCACGGGCACCAGCAGGCTCAGGGTCAGCGGCACTTCGTAGCTGACGATCTGGGCGGCGGAGCGCAGGCCGCCGAGGAGGGGGTACTTCGAGTTCGAGGCCCAGGCGCCCAGGACGATGCCGTACACCCCGACGGAGGCCAGGCCGAGGATGAAGAGCAGGCCCACGTTGACGTCGGTGATGAAGCCCTGGAAGGGCAGGCCGCCGATGATGGGAAAGCCCTTGGGCAGGATGAACATCACGCCGGGATAGTAGGCGACGGCGGCGAAGACGCCGAAGGCGGCCATCACGGAAATGATGGGGGCCAACGTGAACACGCCGCGATCCGCCTTGGCCGGGATGATGTCCTCCTTGGTGATGAGCTTGAGGGCATCGGCGATGATGATGGGCAGGCCGCGGAGGATGGAGAGCACGGGCACCTTGCCCATGCTCCACATGATCCGGTTCATGGGCCCGGTGATCCCCACGTGGCCGCCGGCGAGGCGGGTGGCGCCCAGGCGGACCTGGATGTAGCCGATCACCTTGCGTTCGGCGAAGGTCAGCAGGGGCACGATAAGGAAGACCGCGATCAACACGACCACGATCTGGAGCAGGCCCATGACCAGGGTCTGGGTAAGCGTCATCGGAATGGCTTGGATCGGCATCGGTGTCGTCCTCAGCGGTCAATCTCGCCCAGCACCACGTCGAGGGTGCCGATGGCGGCGATCACGTCGGCCAGGAGTCGGCCTTCGGTCATCTTGGAGAGGGCCTGCAGGTTCACGAAACTCGGGGCCCGGACATGCATGCGATAGGGCATGGTGCCGCCCTTCTCGCCTACGAAGTAGTAGCCCAGCTCGCCCTTGGGGGCCTCGATGGGATGGTAGACCTCGTTCACCTCCGACCGGAGGATCTTGGGGATCTTGGCCATCACGGGGCCTTCGGGCAGGCCGTCGATGCACTGCTGGATGATGCGGTGGCTCTGCCGCATCTCGGCCAGGCGCACCAGGTACCGGGCGTAGGTGTCCGCCTCGGGGCGGGTGGGGATCTCGAAGTCCATTTCCGCGTAGGCCGCGTTGGGGAAGGCCTTGCGGATGTCGTAGGGCACGCCCGCCGCGCGCAGCACGGGGCCCGTCACGCCCAGGGCGATGCAGTCCTCCGCATTGAGCTTGGCCACCCCGACCGTGCGCTTCTTCCAGATCCGATTCTCGGTGAGGAGGTCCTCGTATTCATCGATGCAGGCCAGGAAACGGTCCTGGAAGGCCTGGGCGCTCTTGATGAAGCCCGGGGGCAGGTCCTCCCGCAGGCCGCCGATGCGGAAGGCCGTGGTGGTCAGGCGCGCGCCGCAGAAGGCCTCGAAGAGGTCGAGCAGGTACTCGCGTTCCCGGAAGGCGTAGAGGAAGACCGTCATGGCCCCGATGTCCAGGGCGTGGGTCGCCAGCCACAGCAGGTGGGAGGCGAGGCGGTTCTGCTCGGTGAGCATGGTGCGGATGTACTTGGCCCGCCGCGGCACCTCGATGCCGAACAGCTTCTCCACGCCCTCGGCCCAGCCCAGATTGTTGCTGATGGAGGCCACATAGTCCATGCGGTCCGTCCACACCTGCCCCTGGAAGTAGGTCTGGTTCTCGCAGATCTTCTCGACCCCGCGGTGCAGATAGCCGATGACCGGCGTGCACTTGGTGACGGTCTCACCGTCGAGGCGCAGCTTCACCCGGAGCACACCGTGGGTGGAGGGGTGCTGCGGCCCGAGGTTGATCTCCATTTCCTCGTTCTTAAACACCGTCCACTCCTAGTCCGCCTTGGGTTGCTTCAGGTTGATGCCCATCTGGCCGGCCTTCTCCATCGCGAGGCGATTGAGCACGCCGCCGCGATCGTCCCGGAAGTCGATGTCGCGCTGGCCCAGCCCCACGGTCGGGTACTCCTTGCGGAGGGGGTAGCCCTCCCAGTCCTCCGGGCAGAGGATGCGGGTCATGTCGGGATGGTTCGCGAACCGGATGCCGAGCATGTCGTAGATCTCGCGCTCCATCCAGTTGGCGCTGGGATAGAGGGGGCAGGCGCTCTCGGGAATGAAGCCCTCCGGCACCAGGATCCGCAGGCGGAGGCGCTTGCGGCGGCTGATGCTGGTCAGGTGGTAGACCACCGAGAACGCGAAATCCTTGGCCGCCGGATAGTGGGTGGCGGACTGGTCGGCCAGCATCTCGTACTTGAGGGCGGCCTCGTCCCGGCAGGCCCGGAGCGCCTCGAGGATGGCTTCCTTCTTCACCTGGCAGACGAGTTCGCCCGCCTGTTCAAAGGCCTCCTCGACCCGGTCGCCCAGCAGTTCCCGCAGCTTCAGCAGGTCCGGGTCCTGGGCCTCGGTGGGCCAGGGCGTCTTCAGATCGTTGTCATCCTTGCGGGGCACGGCGCGCACCGGGGCCTTGGGCGCATCCTTGCCCTCGGCTTCGGCCTTGGCCTTGGCCACCTCGAAATCGGCCAGCTGCTTCTGCCACTTGGCCTCGTCCGCGGCCGCGGCCGCGGCCACCTCGGCCTGGTAGGTGCGCAGGCTGGGCAGGGGCACGGTCTTCGGCAGGACGACCTGCCGGTTCGGCGCCGCCATGTAGTCGTAGACGTAGGGCCCCGCTGGAGCCTCGGGCGCCCCCGGGGCCTGGGGATCGATCGGTTCCGTCATCAGCCGACCTCCTCGAAGATTTCCTTGTACCGGTCAGCGATGCTGCTGGTCATGATCTTGTCCTGCAGCCTCAGGAACCCGTAGATGAGCGCTTCCGGCCGGGGCGGACAGCCCGGGATGAAGACGTCCACCGGGATGACCTTATCCACGCCCTGGATGGTGTGGTAGGAATCGAAGGGGCCGCCGGCGGTGGCGCAGGAACCCATGGCGATCACCCACTTGGGCTCGGGCATCTGGTCATAGAGCTTCTTGATCACGGGGGCCATCTTGTAGGTGACGGTGCCGGCCACGATCATCAGGTCGCTCTGGCGCGGCGTGGCGCGGAAGATGCCCGCGCCGAAGCGGTCGAAATCGAACTTGCTGGCGCCCGCGGCCATCATCTCGATGGCGCAGCAGGCCAGGCCGAAGGTCATGGGCCACACGCTGGAAGCCCGGGCCCAGTTGATGACCTTCTCTACCTTGGTGGTGATGAGCACATGCTCCAGGGCGGTCGGCTGATTTACTCCCATGTCAGGGCTCCCTTGGTCCAGATGTAGCCGTAGCCGAACAGCAGCAGGAAGAGGAACATGCCCATCTCGATGAGGCCGAACACCGCCAGTTCCTTCATCTGGATCGCCCAGGGCATGAGGAAGACGGTCTCGACATCGAACACGAGGAACATCACGGCCACCAGGTAGTAGCGGACGCTGAACTTCTCCCGGGCTTCGGTGGGGGCGGTGATGCCGCACTCGTAGGCCGAGTACTTATTGGCGCTGGCGAACGTGGGTCTCAGCAGCTTGGACAGGGTCCAGACCAGGGGCGGCAGGACCGTGGCGATGAGAACCAGAAGCAGAATTGGTGCATACCCACGCATGGGTCCTCCCGAACCTTCTGATTGTGGTCTGCCGGCCGCGGTGGGGTCAATGTTTCAGACATGACCGCACGGTCGGTTGTGACCCTTGCCCGAATACGGCCATCCGGGTGCCGCCTCCTTCCGGTAGGATGCATCCATGTCGACACCCAAAACCCCGGTTCCCGCGGAGGCGGCCGAGCCTACCGAGCGCAATCTAAACGACTTCCGGTCGGCCCGCGAGCTGTATCCCACCCTCGATCTCACCCGCGAGCCGGTGGATTTCGGCCTCTTTCAGGCCCTGCCCCTGGATCTGATGTTCAAACATCATTTCGTGCCCGTCCAGGAGCGGGAGGGGATCCTGTGGTTGGCCATGGCCGATCCCCTGGATATCCCCACCCAGGACATGCTGCGGCTGAGATTAAAACGACCCCTGCGCTTCGCCGGGGCCCCCCTGGCCCAGATCCAGGAGGTGCTCAAGAAATCCGAGAGCGGCCAGAAGGTCATGGACGAGGCCGGCGAGGCCCTCAAGGTCCAGGTGATGCACGAGGAGGACTGGGATGACGAGGTCCTGGACCTGGAGCGCCTCACGGACAAGGACGAGGCCCCCATCGTCCGCCTGGTGGACACCACCATCTTCAACGCCTTGCAGCGGCGGGCCTCGGACATCCACCTGGAGACCACGGCCACGGGTTTCCAGATTAAGTACCGCATCGACGGCAGCCTCTACCCCGCCGCCGAGCCCATCGACCGGCGCTTCGCCTCGCCCATCATCAGCCGCATCAAGGTCATGTCCGAGCTGGACATCGCCGAGAAGCGGAAACCCCAGGACGGCCGCTTCAAGCTCAAGGTGCGGGGCCGGGCCATCGACTTCCGCGTCAGCATCATGCCCACCATCCATGGCGAGGACGCGGTCATCCGCATCCTCGACAAGGAGAACCTCACCGAGGAGTTCCAGACCCTGACGCTGGAGATCCTGGGATTTTCCGACCATGAGCTGAAGCGCCTGCGCCGCTTCGCCCGTGAGCCCTACGGCATGTTCCTCGTGACGGGACCCACGGGCTCGGGCAAGACCACCACCCTCTACGCCGTACTCAGCGAGATCAAGGCCCCCGAGGACAAGATCATCACCATCGAGGACCCCGTCGAGTACCAGCTCGAAGGCGTCACCCAGATCCCCGTGAACGAGAAGAAGGGCCTCACCTTCGCACTGGGCCTGCGGTCCATCCTCCGCCACGATCCCGACAAGATCCTGGTGGGCGAGATCCGCGACCCCGAAACGGCGCAAATCGCCATCCAGTCGGCCCTCACCGGCCACCTCGTCTTCACCACGGTCCACGCGAACAACGTGCTGGACGTGCTGGGCCGCTTCCAGCACATGGGTGTCGAAGTCCACAACTTCGTCTCCTCCCTCAACTGCATCCTCGCCCAGCGCCTCGTCCGGGTGCTCTGCCCCAAGTGCAAGCGCCCTGCCCCGCCGCCTTCGCCCCAGGAGCTGGAGGAGAACGGCGTGGACGAGGCCTGGCTGCGCAGCGCCACCCTCTTCGACCGCGTGGGCTGCGTGGACTGCCACGGCACCGGCTTCCGGGGCCGGCAGGCCATCATCGAGTTCATGGGCCTCAACGACGAGATCCGGGAACTGCTCGTCCAGCGGGCCCCCGTACGCGAGGTGAAGGCCGCCGCCCGCCGGGGGGGCATGCAGTTCCTCCGCGAGAGCGCCATCGAGAAGGTGCGGTCGGGGATCACCACCTTCGCGGAGATCAACAAGGTGACGTTCCGCGAGGGGAGTTGACCCGCACCCGCGAAGGGTCCTGATCAGGCCTCTGGCCCAGGCCGGCCGAAGGCCAGCAGGTCCGTCGAGGCCTCCAGGCTCTGGGCCAGGTCGAGAAGCACCCGGCCCAGGGCTTCCCCGGCCTGGGGCCCGGCCAGGCTCCGGAGGGCCACCGCCGTCCGCAGCGGGTCCTCCGCCAGGTGCTGGAGGGTGCGGAGGGCTTCGGCCTTCCCCGCCCCCCCCTCGGGGGACGGGAGCTCGTGCAGCTGTTCGATGGCCTGGCCCAGGCTCAGCACCGCCAGCATCCCCTTGGGCCAGCGCTCCCCCAGGTCCTTGGAGCGCCCCAGGTGCAGGGACAGCCGGAGGATCTGCCTGGACCCCCGCGCGCGCCAATCCTCGACGGCGCCGGGGTCGGACTCCACCATGCGAAGCAGGTCCCGGCGGATCAGGTCCACGGCCTCTTCGGCCTGCCTGACCGAGCTTCGGGGCATCAGGATGTAGTTGCCCGCCACCAGGCCCGCCGCCGCCGCCAGCGCGGCCGCCCCTCCGATCACGTCCCCGGGGCTGGCCACCGCCGTGGTGCCCGCCTGGCTGGCCAGCAGGAAGCACATGTTGGTATCCACGCCGGCGATGGCCGTGCGGGGATGGGCCCGCAGGAGGCCCCCCAGCAGCAGGAAGGGCACCATCGACAGCAGGAGCCCCACGGTCGACCCGAGGGCGGGCTGCACCGCGAGCCGGTAGAACACGGCCAGGAGGGCGCCGCCCACCACCCCGGTCAGCAGCTTGGGGGCGATCTGCTGAGGCAGGGCCAGGGAGCCCAGCACCAGCGAAAAGATGCTCACCCCCACCGCGGCCTGGACGACCAGGGGCGAACCCGTGGCATGGGCCAGGGCCGCGGCCAGGAAGGTGGCCGTGCCCGCGGCCAGGGCCGTGCGTCCGGCCTGGGACCACTCCCGGTGGGGCGCGAGGACCGCCAGGCGGCGGCGGAAGGGGCGGAGCGTCGCGGCCTGGAGGGGCCGTTCCAGGGCCGCGCTGGCCGCCAGGATGCGGTCCAGGGCCCCCCTCAGGCGCTCGGTCCCCGGCGGGTCCCCGGCCGGGGCGGAAGGGGACCCGGGCAGCCGTGGTGCGGCCTCCTGCCGGAGCAGCTCCGCCACCCGGTCCAGCTGGAGGGCCCACTCCCCGTCCGACGGGCTCAGGGAGGACGCCTCCGGCCAGAGGGCCGCGGAGGCGCTCATGATGGCCAGCGAGCCCACCACCAGGGAATCCACGTCGTGCAGGCGGCGGTAGCCCTCGAAGGAGCCGGCCAGGATCAGCCGGGAGGAGGCCTCGACCTCGCTGATCTCGCCGAGGATCCGGCGCTCCTCGGCCTCGAGCGCGGCGGCCCCCCGGCGTGGCATCTGCGCGGCGCAGGCCACCGCGTCCGCGGCCAGGCGCCGCATCTGGGCGAAGAAGGCCTGGCTGGGCGACCGGGGAGTCGCCAGCCCGATGATCACCGTGGCCACCACCACCCCGATGAGGGTGCACTCCACCCGCGCCGTGGCGAGGCTCAGCGAGGCCCCGGGGGCCAGCACGGCCGGGATGACGACGATGGCCGCCGTGACGCCCGCCAGCAGGGCCCCGTAGCCGTGGACGCCGCGCAGGACATGGGTCAGGCCCCCGTTGACGGCCATCCACAGGCCCAGCAGGGCGAACTGCGCGTAGGGAGACGCCGGCACCTGGAGGATGGCGAATCCGGCCAGGGCCCCCAGCAGGGTCCCCAGCACCCGGAACAGGGCCCGCTCCAGCACCACGCCCCGGGAGGCCTGGGCCACCACCCAGACGGGCATGGCCGCCCAGTAGGGGTTGTGGATGTGCTGGAGCGCCGCGATGGTGAAGGCCACCCAGGCCGACAGGGCCAGGGCCAGGGCCCGCACCACCACCTGGCGGTCCAGGGACAGGGCCCTCATCGCCCTCCCCTGACCAGCTCCCGCTCCAGGCTCTGCAGCCGCTTCAGGCGGGCGAAGGGCCCCGGCTGGTCGGCCAGCGCCTCCGGCGGGCCCAGCTGCACGGCTCCGCCCTCCTTGAGCACGAGCACCCGGGCGCAGGTCTCCGCCACGAAGACCCGATGGGTGGCCAGGACCAGGGTCGAGGTGCCCAGGAAGGCCCGCAGGTTCTCCAGGATGCGGCTTTCGGTCTCCGCATCCACGGCCGACAGCGCGTCATCCAGCAGCAGCAGGCGCGGCCGGCGCAGCAGGGCCCGGGCCAGGGCGGTGCGCTGCCGCTCCCCGCCGCTGAGGGCCACGCCCCGCTCCCCCACCACCGTGTCCAACCCCTCCGGCAGCCGGCGGATCAGCTCATCCAGGGTCACCACCCGGGCGATCTCCAGGACCTCCGCTTCGGTGGCATCGGGCCGCCCCATGGCCAGGTTCACCCGCAGCGTGTCCGAGAAGAGGAAGGCCTCCTGGGGCACCCAGCCGAGCCCCGCCCAGTGGCGGCGGATGGACGCCTCCGACAGGGGCTCGTGGTCCAGCAGCACCCGGCCCTCCTGGGGTTCGCGCAGGCCCGCCAGCACCTGCAGCAGGAGCGTCTTCCCCGAGCCGATGCCGCCCACCACGGCCAGACTGTCGCCGGGGGCCAGATCCAGATCCAGGGGCCCCAGGCCGCGCCCGGTGTCGAAGCGGTGGAGGACGCCCTCCAGCCGGAGCGCCGCCGGGACTTCCGGCAGCCCGATGGCCTCCGCGGGCGGCAGCGGCCGCTCGGGACTGTGCAGCAGCTCGTTCAAGCGATCCTGCCCGGCCTTCCCCCGCTGGAACAGGTTCGCCGCCCAACCCAAGCTCATCATGGGCCAGCTCAAGAGGGCCAGGAAGCCGGTGAAGGCCACCAAGTCGCCCAAGTCCAGGGCGCCCCGGACCACCAGGCCCCCCCCATAGGCCACCAGCACCAGGGCCGACACGCCGCCGATGAAGGCCGACAGCGGCGCGTAAGCGCTGAAGAGCACCGACTGCTTCATGCTGAGCATGGCGTGTCGGCGGCTGAGGGCGCCGAACTGGGCCACCCGGGCGCCCTCCAATCCGAAGGCCTGCACCACCCGCTCGCCGCTGATGGTCTCGTGGCTGTAAGTCGAGAGGGCGGAAAAGACCAGCTGCAGCTTCTGCTGCACCTGGTGGCTCCACTTCCCGATGACGTAAAAGCCCAGGACCAGGAAGGAAAAGGGCAGCATGACCGCCAGGGTGAGCCGCCAGCTTGTGTGAAACATGAAGCCGAGCGTCACCGGCAGGATGGAGAGCGCCTGCAGGAAGCTCATGAGGCCCGGCCCCGTGGCCATGCGCACGGTACCCACGTCGTCGCCGACCCGCGACATGAGGTCCCCCACCCGCTGCCGCTCATAGAACGCGAAGGGCCGCGCCAGCAGGAAACCGTAGAGGGACTCCCGCTGTTCCCGCTCCACATCCCGGCTGAGGCCGATGAGGGTGTTGCGCATGAGGTAGCGGCCAACCCCCGCCACCCCCGTGAAGGCCAACATCCAGGCCAGGAAGACCCGCGAGCCGTGCCAGTCCTGGTGCTCCAGGGCGTGCACGGCCCGGCCGGACCAGTAGGGCACCACCGAAGCGGCCACGCTGCACCAGACCGTGGCCGCCAGGCCCCAGTAGAGGGTGCGCCGGTGGCGGGCCATGAGCGGCCACCACCACCACAGCTTCGAGCTTGAAAGATCCGCCAACCGGGCCTCCTGGTATTCCTGGATCAGAGTAGCAACACCGATTCGCCCCCGTGCGGCGGGACTCGCGGCGGGCCTTTTTCACGGAAACCGGCCCGCGGCCTCTTCCACCTAGGAACAAACCGGTGCATTATGAAGACAATCTCCGGATCTTCTATGCGTACCCTGCTGGTGGCCCTCTTCCTGGTCTCTGCAGCCTTCCTGGTCCACCCTCCCCTGGCCGGCCAGATGGTGGAGGAATCCCTGGCCCAGGATCCCGGTCCCCTGGACTTCATCCGGGGCGACGGCTACGAGCAGTGGATCCTCCAGTCCCTCGCGGGGGACGCGCTGGTGGGCATCTCCGCCGACGGCCGCCTGGTGCCCCGGCTGGCCGACCGCTGGCAGGTCCAGCAGGACGGGACGATCCATTTCCACCTCCGTCCCGATGCCCGCTATCCGGACGGCCGCCCCGTCCGGGCCGAAGACGTGGTCTGGACGGTCCAGCAGCTGCTCCAGGATCCCGGCGCCAGCCCCACCAAGCGGGCCATTCTCGAAGGCGCCACGGTGGGCAGCAACCAGGGGAGCCCCTGGATCCGCTCGCCGCGGCCCCAAGGGCGGCTGCTGCTGGAGCTGGCCCGGGTGCCCATCGCCCAGGTGGGCCACCCCGAGGGCGGATCCGGCCCCTTCGCCTTCCGCAAGGCATCCGGCGCGTGGATCTTCACGCGCCGCGACCACTTCCTGAAGCCTCGCGTCGACGGCATCCGGTTCCGTCTCCTCCCGGACCCCGCCGGGGTCATGACCGCCCTGGAAAAGGGCTGGCTGAGCATCGGGGCGCCCGCCACCCGGCGCCAGACCGGGACCCCGCCCACCCACCGGCTCCTCACCCAGCCCATGCACGCCCAGCTGGTGGTCTGGAGCCGCCTCGGCGCCGATCCCCTCCGGCAGATGGAACGCTGGCGGAAGGACGCCTTCCCGTCCCATCTCCTGGGCCAGAATGCCCGCCCCAGCCGGGGCCTGTGGCCGGAGACCCTCGGGTTCCAGCCCCGGCCCATCGCCCAGGGCCCGACCCCTCCCCAGGGCGGCGGAACCCTCCGGCTGCTCTACGGGGCCGGGGAGGCCTCCGTGGAAAAACTGCTCCTGGCCCTGCGGGAACGCGCCCGCCGGGATGGCATCGAGCTTCAGATCACCCCCCTGGAGCAGGGCCTACTGACGGAGCGCCTCCAGAACGGCGACTTCCAGCTGGCCTGTTCCATGGTGGTCTTCGAGCCCCACCCCTGGGCCGTGCTGGAATACCTGGAACCGAACGGCCCCATGAACTTCACCGGCTGGAGACACCCCCGGCTGGCGGAGCTCCTCGCCCGGATCCGGCAACCCGGCGATCCCGCCTGGAGCGACCTCCAGGCCCTCTGGGCCCAGGCCCCCGCCGCCCTGCCCCTGCTGGATTTCCAAAGTGTCATCTGGGTGGACAAGCGCCTGGAGGTGGAACCCAGCCCCATGGGCCTGTACCTGCACACGCCGGGGGCCGCCGGCTGGCGATGGCGCCTGTGAGGAGCGGGACGGCCCTGGGACTGGGGGTCTGGGCCGCGGGCCTGGTCCTGGCCCTGAGCCTGCCGGGCGCCCCCTGGAAGGGGGCCCAGCCCCCCGTCTTCCCCTGGGCCTTTCTCGGGCCGACGCTCCTCGCCCTGGCCGCCCTGGCCGGGCTGGCACCCCTCCTCGCCTGGGGGGGCGGTCCCGACCTGGCCCGCCGGCGCTCCCTGGCCCTGCTGGAGGCCCCGCCGGACCTGCTCTGGGCCGGACTCCTCCTGGCACTCTGGCCCGCAGCCTGGGGGCCCCCGGGAAGCGGGGGCTGGCTGCTGGCCTTCCTGGCGGCGGCCCTGCCGGGAGAGGCCCGGTGGCTGGCCCAGGCCCTGCCCGGAGAACGGCCCTTCCCCCGGGCCTGGGGCCGGTCCGCCGTGAGCCGGGTGCGAGGGCGGGTGCTGAGGCGCCTGTGGAGACGCTGGATCGCGGCCCGCCTCCCGGTCTGGCTCACGGCCACCCTGGTCCTGGAGCGGGTGCTCGGCGTGCCGGGCCTCGGCACCGACTGGATGAGCCGGGTGGTGGTCCGGGACCGGATGGGCCTGAGCCTGTGGGTCCTCGCCCTGGCCCTGCTCTGGGCCCTGTCCCAGTCCTGGGAGGGGGAGGCGGCGTGAGGTGGCGCCTGGCCTGCCTCGGGGCCCTCCTGCTCCCGGAGCTGGCCCTGGATCCCTTCCGCGGCGGGCTGGCCGCCACTCCTCGGCATCCGCTCGGCACGGACGACCTGGGGCGGGACGCCCTCCTCCGCCTGGCTTTTGCCGCGGCCCGCAGCCTGGGTTTCGCCAGCACCTGCGCCCTGCTCGCCCTGGGCCTGGGGCTCCTGCTCGCCTGGCGGGGCCGGCGCTTCCTGGGCCTGGGATCGGCCCTGCGCAGCCTGCCGCCCCTGCTCTTCCTCCTGCCCCTGGCCGCGGCCCTCGGCGGGCTGGCGGCCCTCCCCCTCGGCCTGTTGCTGGGGGGCCTGATCGCCCCCCACCTGGAACCTGCCCTGCGGGCCAGGATCGACCGCTTCCGGCACTCCCCCGCCTGGGCCGCCGAACGCACCCTGGGAGCCCCCTGGCCCTCCCTCCTCCGGCGCTGGGCGCCCTGGGGCTGGCGGCAGGCCGCCGGGCTGTTCCCCAGCGCCTGGCTGTCGGCCCTCTGGGGCGAGGCCACCCTGTCGACCCTGGGGCTCGGCCCCGGCCCCGGCCACGACAGCCTGGGCCGCCTGCTGGCGGAGGAGCTGCCGCACCTCGGTTCCGATCCCTCACCCCTGGGCTGGGCCGCCCTGGGGACCGTGCTCCTGCTGGCCTGGACGTCGGTGCCGCGGCCGGCGCCCTGAAGCTCAGGCCTAGCCCAGCTTGGCCTGCATGATGTCGAGGATCTCCGTGTCGGCGCCGGCCATGCCGACTTGGGCCAGGCGGCCCAGGTTGACGAGGGAGGCGAGGCCATCCGCGCCCACGATGCCGTCGGTCGGGGGAATGCCGAAGCCCGCCAGGGCCAGGGTGGCGGCCCGGAAGGCGGCCTCCACGCCGGTCATCGCCTTCATGGCGCAGCCGATCTTGGCGCCGTCGCAGATGAGCCCCGCCAGGTTGCCCACCATGTTGTGGATGGCCAGGTCCATCTGGGCCGGGCCCCCGCCGCCGAGGTGGACCAGGCCCACCGCGATGCCGATGCCCGCGGCGTTGGAGGCCCCGCAGACCGCGGACAGCGTGCCCAGCTTCTGGGTGGTGGCGGTGGTGAGCAGGCAGGCCAGGGCCAGGGCCTCCTCGATGCGGGCTTCCGAATACCCGGCCTGGCGACCCCAGAGGCCCAGGGCCACAGACACGGTGATGCCCTTGTTGCCCGAACCCGCCAGGGACATCACCGTGAGCGGCTCGCCCGACATCCGCCCCAGCACCCCCGCGCTCACCAGCCGGGGAATGCGCAGCCAGGGATCGGCCCCGGGCCCCGGCACGAACCCGCCGGGCAGGTGGCCCACGCAGCGCTCGGCCATGGCCAGGTTCAGGGCCATCCCTTCCCGGAGGCGGGCGCGGTCCGCCTCCGTGAGGGTGCCGGCCAGGGCCACCAGCTCCGCCAGGGGCAGGTTCCCCACCTGCTCCCGGACCCGCCCGGCCTCCTGGGATCCGACCTCCCGGCCGGGCAGCGCCACGGGGACCCCGTCCGCCTCCAGCCGGACCAGCCGCGTGTGCTCCTGCTCCAGCACCGCCCGGCCCACGCCCCCTTCGCAAGCCACGATGCAGTCCACGAAGAGCTCCGTCCGGGCCGGATCCACGTCCACATGCACGGCGCCCCGCTCCAGCAGCCGGCCGGCCCGCGCCAGGGCCTCGTGTGTGATGGATTCGAAGATCTGCAGGCCCAGGGCCGGGTCCGGCAGGACCGCCCCCAGCGCCAGGGCCCAGAGGACGCCGGTCCTGTGCCCGCTGTTGGGGATGCCCACCGCATGGCAGTTCTTGTAGGTGCGGGCATCGAGAATCAGCCTCGCCATGCGGGGCTCGCCCCGGCCCTGCCCCGCCGCCAGGCAGGCGGCATAGGCCACGGCCGCGGGCTCCGTGCAGCCCAGGGCGGGTCTCCATTCGGCGGATAGATACTCGGTCAGGTTCATGGGGGACCTCGCCGCTCCATTCTGTCTGGATCCGGCCATGTCCCCGGTCACAGGCTCTGCGCTACCCTTGCCGCATGAACCGACTCGTTGGAAACCCCCTCCCGGCCTTCACCCTTCTGGATGACCAGGGCGCCCCGGTCACGGCCCGGGACTTCCAGGGCCATTGGACCGTGCTGTACGCCTATCCCAAGGACAGCACTCCCGGCTGCACCACCGAGGCCTGCGACTTCCGGGACAACCTGGCCCGGGTGCAGTCCCTCGGCGCCCGGGTCTACGGCCTCAGCCGCGACAGCCTGAAGAGCCACCAGAATTTCATCGCCAAGCAGGGCCTCCCCTTCCGCCTGCTTTCGGATCCCGAATGCGCCCTGCTGAAGCCCCTGGGGGCCTTCGGGAAGAAGGTCATGTACGGCAAGGAGGTGGAAGGCATCCTCCGCAGCACCTTCCTCATCGATCCCAAGGGCCTCATCCGCCACGTCTGGCCCAAGGTCCAGGTGAAAGGGCATGTCCAGGAGGTACTGGACACCCTGGCGAGCCTGATGGCCTGACATGAACTGGACCTTTCTGGCCTATGAGGCCCTGCTCCCCCTCGTCTGGGCCATCGCCGCGACCCTGCTCGGCGGGGCCGCCTGGGCGCTTCACCTGCACCGGGGCGGGGGCTCCAGCCGCGTGGCCCTCCTCCGGTTCCTGAAGGCCCTCGCCCTGCTCTTCCCCCTGGCCTTCCTGGTGTCCGCGGGCTGGCAGTCCCGGCGCGTGCTCCGGGGCCTCGCGGGCGTGGCCGTCGGGCATCCGCCGGACCTGAGGGCGATGGGATACCTGAGGCTCCGGGGCGAAGGCTTCCTGAAGGCCGACCCCAGGCGGGCCACGGCTTGGTTCCGGCGGGCCGCGGAACGCGGAGACGCCCCCGCCCAGCTTCAGCTGGCCCGATCCCTGGCCCTGGGGCGCGGCATCCCCAGGAACTTCGATGAGGCCCGGCGCTGGGCGGAAGCCTCCGCCCGGCAGGGGGACGCGGAAGCCATGGTGCTCGCCGGGGATCTCTGCCGATCCCGGGAGGACGGGCAGGCCCTTGCCTGGTACCTGAAGGCCATCGCGGCGCTCCAGCCGGGACTGAGCCGCCGGAACCCCCAGGACTGCCTCACCTACGGGGGCATGCTCGTCACGGGCAAAGGGGTCCCCAAGGACCCGGTGGAGGGTCTGGCCTGGATGAAGGTCGCGGAAAAAGGGGGCCTGTGGGGCTTCCAGTCCCTGCTGATCCAGCTGGCCGAGACCAAGCTGACCCAGGCCCAGCGCGAGGAGGCGGCCCGGCGGGCCCAGGCCCTGCTCAGCCCGCCATGATGCTGAAGCCGCCGTCCACATAGAGCACCTGGCCGGTGACCCCGCGGCCCATGTCGCTGAGCAGGAAGACGCCGGCGTCCCCCACTTCCAGCTGATCGGTGTCCTTCTGCAGGGGCGTGTGGGCCCGGTGCTGCTTGAGCTTGGACCCGATGCCCGGAATGGCCGAGGCGGCCAGGGTCTTGATGGGCCCGGCGGAGATGGCGTTCACCCGGATGCCCTGGGGGCCCAGGTCCGCGGCCAGGTAGCGCACGCTGGCCTCCAGGGCGGCCTTGGCCACCCCCATCACGTTGTAGCCGGGCACCACCCGCTCGGCCCCCAGGTAGCTGAGGGTCACGATGGACCCGCCCTCGGGCATGAGGGCCTGGGCCGCCTGGCTGACGGCCGCCAGCGAGTAGGCGCTGATGTCATGGGCCACGCGGAAGTCCTCGCGGCTGGTCTCCACGAAGCGGCCCTCCAGGGCCTGCCGGGGGGCGTAGGCCACGGCGTGCACCACGAAGTCGAGCTTCCCCCAGGTCTTCCGGATCTCATCAAAGGTCATGACGATCTGGCTGTCGCTGCCCACGTCCAGGGGCAGCACCAGGGGATCCTTCAGCTCCGCCGCCAGCGCCTGGACATTTTCCCCCAGGCGCTCGTTCTGGTAGGTCAGGCAGAGTTGGGCGCCGGCTTCCGAAGCCCTCTGGGCGATGCCCCAGGCGATGGACCGCTTGTTGGCCACGCCGATGATCAGGCCCCGCTTGCCCTCCAGCAATCCGCCCTTGGTCCCCATGCGAGCTCCTCCAGAGTCGTGTCCAAACAAGCACTTAGGATAGCGTAGAACCCCATGGATGCGCTATACCCGAGGTCAGGATCCGGGCCTCGGCAAATCCAGTGCGATTCCGCCCTTCAATCCTGGTCATCCTGTCTGGGAAGTCGTCCCCTGAGGTCCCGTGCTCCTTCTCGCCCCGGCCGCCATCCTCGCCTCCGCCCCCGCCCAGGCCCCGGCTTTCCGGGCCGACCTGGCGGCGGGACACTACCTCAAGGTGCAGGCGGAAGCCGAGCAGCGGCTCCGCCAGGATCCGAACGATGCCCTGGCCTGGGCCGCGAAATCCCAGGCCCTGTCCAGCCTCCTGCGCTTTGCCGAGGCCCATGCCGCGGCGGACCGGGCCCTGAACCTGAGGCCCGGGCTCGCGGACGCCCTGCTGGCGCGGGGCCTGGCGCGGGCGGGCGAGGCCATCCGGCAGCGCGACCTCGGCAGCCTGCGCGGGTCCCTCGGGGCCCTGGACGACCTGCGCGGGGCCACGGAGGCCGATCCCACCCTGGCCTCGGCCTGGGAGAGCCTGGGCCTGGCCTACGAGATGCTGCCGGGCCTGCTGGGGGGGTCCACCCGCCAGGCCCTCCAATGCGCCGACCGCCTGCGGGCCCTGGCGCCGGCCCGGGGGGACCTGCTGCACGCCCTGATCCTGGTGGAGGAGGGCCAGTGGCGCGAGGCCGAGCCCTATTTCGGCCGCGCCCTGGCCCAGGCCCCCCGGGACCCCGAAGTGGTGGGCCAGTGGCTGGACGCCCTGGATCGCCGGCCCGCCAAGAAGGCCCTGGGCGAGGCCGGGAAGAACGCCCGCCTGCTGGCCGAAGCGGCGCGCCTGCTGCCGGGGGTGCGCACCCGGGCCCAGGGCGTGGTCGCCGTCAGCGACGCCTACCTGCACGCGGGCCAGCCCGAGACCGCCTGGAAGGTCCTCCAGGAGCAGCTGGGCCAGGTGGACGCCCCCAGCCTGCTGCGCTTGCAACAGGGCAAGGTGGCCGCCGCCAGCGGCCTGCACCGCCCCGAGGGCCTGGCCGCCCTGGAGCAGGTGCTGCGCGAGCCCCTGGAGGGCGGGTCCTCGGGCTACCCCGGCGCCTGGTGGCGCAAGGGCCAGATCCTGCGCGACCTGGGCCG
>JARLGO010000403.1 GCA_031292655.1 Geothrix sp. | reverse complement strand
GGTGATGGACGTCTTCACGCCCGGCATCCACGGCAGCACCTACGGCGGCAACCCCCTGGCCTGCGCCGTGGCCAGCGCCGCCCTGGACGTGCTGGTGGACGAGCGGCTGGTGGAGAAGACCGCCGAGCTGGGCGAACACTTCAAGCAGCGGCTCCTGGACCTGAAGACCGACAAGGTGCGGGAGATCCGCTGCATCGGCCTCTGGGCTGGGGTGCAGCTGCGGCCCGAGGCCGGCGGCGCCCGCCAGTACTGCTACGCCCTCAAGGACCGCGGCATGCTCTGCAAGGACACCCACGTGGACACCATCCGCCTGGCCCCGCCCCTCGTCATCACCCGGGCCCAGCTCGACTGGGCCCTGGACCAGCTGGAGGCAGTCCTGGCCTAGGTTGCTCGTGCTGGGGAACCGGCCCTGATATGCTGGCGCAGCCTCCCCCAATCCTGAATGGGCGCTCCGGGTGCAAGCCGCGCAAGGGCCGGCCCGCCTCCAGGACTCATGGTCGGGGGTGTTTCTTCCGAAGGTTTTTCTAGCGGCATTCCACGGGGAGGGGAGCATGCCCGATGTCTTCCCCAGGCACCAAAGGACCTCCACCGTGCGGCGCCTCCGGCATCGTTTCTTCGGTTCCTGCCGGGCCCTCCGGTGGATCCTGGCGGCGATGCTGGTGGGGTCCCTGGCCGCGGCGGTCTCCCCCGGAAAGTTCGACTTCCACACCTTTCCCCCGGCCCTGGGGCAGTCCCTTGGCGTCGCCTCGCGCCCGGTCTCGGACGGCCGCGGTGGGTTCTGGTTCCTCAACCAGGGGGCCATCTGGCGCTTTGATGCCCGGGGCTATCGCGCCCTGGGCAAGGCCGAGGGCTTTCCCGACGAACCCGTCGATCAGGCCCACCCGGAGCTCAGCAGCGGCATGTGGTTTCACGCGGGCAAGGCCTGGTTCCACCTCGACCAGGCCGGCCTCCGCCCGGTGCCCGGCATCCCGGAACCGGACCCTGATGAGGTCCGCAGCTTCTTCGCGGTCCGGAACGAGGGGTTTGCCTCCGTCCTCGATGGCCGGCTCCTCATCTTCACGTCCGCCCAATCGGCGCCGCTGGAACTCCCCGCGCCGGGGCCGGGGAGGTGGACGCGGGGGTGGAGGGACCTGAAGTCCGATCATCGCCTGCTGGTGGGGGACGCGGGCCTGGCCCGCTGGGACGGTCGGAGCTGGCGGGTCATGCCTTGGGCGGGCCGCCTGGCGGGCCGCCCCTGGGACGTGGTCCGGAACCGCCAGGGGGAAGTGTGGGTGCGGAGCGACCGCGACCTGGTCCGAGTGGAACCGGACATGAAAAGCTTTGCGAGCCGCCTGGGCTTCACGCGGAACTCCTTCGTCAGCCTGGAACTGGATGCCTTCGGGCGGGTCTGGACCAATGGTCCGGAAGGCCTGGCCTGCGTCGACGGGGAGGACGTCTCGCGGCTCGGGGAGCGCGAAGGGCTCTACGGCTACCAGGCCTACTGGCCCATCGCCTTCGATCCCCAGGGATCGCTGTGGACCATTTCCGCCTCCGGCTTCCAATGCCTCAAGGGGGGGTTCCTCTGGCGGATCCTGGAGGAGCCCCAGGGCCTCCCCCGCGCCATGATGTTCACCATCCGTCGCCTGCAGCACGACCGGGGGCTCTACGTGGGCACCCATGACGGCCTCTTTCGAATGGGGCCCAAGCGATGGGAACGGGTCCAGGGGACCGAGGGCTGGGCCCTCTTTTCCATGGCCGAGCGGTCCAATGGGGAGATCTGGACCTGCGGGAACCCGCCCAATCCCCAGGATCAGGCCGTCCTGCGCATCCCGAAGGGCCAGGGGGCCCAGCGGGTCTCCATCCTGGGGTTTCCCGCGGGTGTCTGGGCCTATGTCCTGCGATGGACCGATCCCACGACCCTGTGGTGCGGCACCCAGAAAGGGCTCTTCCGCCTCCGTCCGGCCGGGGAACAGTGGAAGGCCGAGCCCATCACCCTTCCAGGCCAGGGCCCCGATCAGCCCACGGGGGACCTGCAGCTGACCGCGGATGGAACCCTCTGGGCGGCCACGGCCCGAGGGCTCTTCTGCAACCATGCGGGCACCTGGACGGCCTTCGGCAAGGCCCAGGGGCTGGTCTCGGACGACGTGGCTGGGATGTTCGCCGGCCCCCAAGGTGAATTCTGGGTGTGCCACGAAGCGGGCATTTCCTGTCTGAAGCGCCGGCCAGAAGGATGGACCGTGGCCCGGCGCCTGGAGAAGGACCACCCCCTGGCCGCCATCGGCGCCAGCGACGGGTGGACGGACCCGAAGGGGCTCGTCTGGATCCTCACGGATCACGATGTGGTTCGCTGGGATGGCCAACGGGCGGAGCACCACACCAGGGCCCTCGGGCTGCCCATCGACACGAACCTCAGCGGCATTTGGGGCGAGCCCAACGGGCGGCTGTGGATCGGGTCGATCTCGGGCCTCATCACCTTTGATCCTCGCTACTACCGCCCCATCCCCGACCCTCCCGCCCTGGTGGCAGGGCCCTCGCGGGATGGCCGGGGCCTGGCCTTTCAACCCGGGGACCAGATCCCCTACCGGAAACAAGGGGTCACGTTCAGCCTGCAGCCGCCCCTGATCGAGGGGGTCGAGGACCTGGAACTGCAGACTCGGATGCTGGGCCTGGACGAGGCGTGGCGCCGCCTGGAGGGGAACGAGCTGCATTTCCCGGGGCTCCCCGCTGGGAACTACGTGCTGGAGGCCCGAGCCGTGAGGAGGGACGGCGCGAGGGGACCGACCCTCTCGATTTCCTTCCGGGTCCTGCCGCCCTGGTACTGGCAGCCCCTGGCCTGGGCCGGGTGGGTCGGGCTGGCCCTCGGAGGTGCCGCCCTGATGTTCTGGTGGCGGACCCTGGCGCTCCGGCGGGACAAGCTCCGGTTGGCGGGCCTGGTGGAGAAACGGACCTCCGACCTCCGGATTGCCAACGAGTCCCTGGCGGGAGCCCTGCGGGATGTGAAGACCCTCAAGGGGCTCGTGCCCATCTGTTCCTACTGCAAGAAGATCCGCGATGACCAGGGCTTCTGGACGCAGCTGGAGGCCGTGCTGGCGAGCCGCACGGAGGCCCAGCTTTCGCACGGCATCTGTCCCGAATGCGCCAAACAGGTCATGGACGAATTCAAGGCGGAGCGCCTTGGCATCGCCTCTCCCGATTCCCCGGAACAGGGCGGTGAGGATGGATGAGATCCCGGTCCGGCGGGGCCCTCAGCCGGTCCCGTCAGGCCGGTCCCCGAGCCGGGTTTCGGCCCCCAGCCAGGGCGCGAGGGTCTCGCGCAGGGCCTTGAGGGTGTAGGGCTTGGCGAGGTAGGCATCCATGCCGACCTGGAGGCAGCGCTCCGCATCGCCGCTCAGGGCGTTGGCCGTGATGGCGATGATCGGCGTACGTGGGACCGCGAGCCCCTGTTCGCGGGCCCGGATGGCGCGGGTCGCCTCGAAGCCGTCCATCACGGGCATCTGGCAGTCCATGAGGATCATGTCGAACCTCGCCCCGTCCATGGCCTGCAGCGCGGCCAGGCCGTTTTCGGCCTCGGTGGGTTCGATGCCGAGTCGCCGGAGCATGGCCACCGCCAGCGTGCGATTGACCGGGTTGTCCTCCACGAGGAGGACCTGGCCCCTCAGGGGGGCCGGCAGGTCGTGGGCGACGGACTCGGAAGGCAGGTCGTCCAGCGAGTGGGAGAGGGCCTCCAGCGGGAGCTTGAAGTGGAACGTGGAGCCCCGCTCCGGCTGGCTCTCCACGAACAGCTCGGCGCCCATGGCCTCCGTGAGGCGCTTGCTGATCACGAGGCCCAGCCCCGAGCCCCCGAAGCGCCTGCGGTTGGATTGGTCGGCCTGGAAGAAGGGGGTGAACAGCCGGGGCAGCGCCTCGGCTGAGATCCCGATGCCGGTATCCTCCACTTCGAGGGCCAGCCTGGGGCGCGCGTCGCTCGGGCCGGGTTCCCGCTTCGCCCGCACGGTCACGTGCCCGCTGTCGGTGAATTTCACCGCATTGCCCACGAGGTTCAGCAGCACCTGGCGGATGCGCCCCGCATCGCCCTTCACCCAGACCGGCAGGGCTGGATCGAATTCCATCGACAGCTGGAGGCCCTTGTCATGGGCCAGCGGAGAGAACAAATCGACGACCGAACCCAGCAGGGGCTGGAGCCGCATGGGTTCGTTCAGCAGCTGCAGGCTGCCGGCTTCGATCTTGGAGAAATCCAGGACCTCGTTCAGCAGGGTGAGCAGCGCTTCGCTGGAGGAAATGGCCGTGCCGAGCAGCTTGAGCTGTTCCGGCCGCAGGTCCTGGTGGGACAGCAGGTCGAGCGACCCGATCACGCCATTCAGGGGGGTCCTGATTTCATGGCTCATGTTCGCCAGGAACTGCGCCTTGGCCACGTTGCCCGCTTCCGCCTGGTCCCTGGCCTGGATCAGCCTCACGTTCGCGGCCTCGGAGTCGATGCGGCGCTGGATGGCCATTTCGGTGACCGACTTGTAGCGGCGGGCCGTGTTGCGCAGGGTCAGGTAGAACACCGGGATCACGGCGGCGAACAGGGGGGAGTAGGCCCGGGGATCCAGCAGGCAGACCGCCAGCAACGACAACATCTGGGCGAGGGTGTAGAAGTGGAAGGCCCGGCCCACCAGGGAGACGAACAGCGTGGCCACCGTGAGCATGGCCCCCAGGGCGGCAATGATGAGAATCGCGCTGTGTCCGGTCGTGGCCGGGTAGATGAAGGCCATGGTGAGGGCGCACATCACCGACGTGAGAAAGGCATTGGCCTCGAACTCGCGCTCCCCGCGCACCATGCCCCGGAAGCTGAGCATGAGCGTCTCCAGCCGCCGGGCCAGGAGGTACCTCCAGGTGGCGATCAGGACGGACAGGATCGCCACGGTGGCGCCCGTGGCCTTCTGACCGCCCGTCCAGCCGATCCAGCCGATGATGGTATTGATGAACACCAGGGGCAGGCCCCCGTCGCGGGCCTGCACCACCGCCGTCTGCAGCAGCTCACGCCGGGTCTGGAACTGGATATCCGGCTCCGCTGCCTGCCCCTCCGGGGAGGCCGGGGCGGCAAGCGGGGGAGGCTGGGATTCCCGAGGCATTGTTTAATCATAGTCAAATCCCCTGCGGCCGCCCGTTGGACCCGGATGACGGCCTGGCCTGGCGGCGATGGGCTACCGGCGGGGCGTGGCGCCCCGCGTCCGGAAGCGGGCCAGCAGGAGCCCCGAGGCTCCGGCGATGGCGGCAGCGGAGAGCCACACGACCCTGGGGCCGGCCTTCGCATAGGTCAGCACGCCCAGCCAGGGCCCCAGGGCCAGGGCGGCGGCGAAGCTGAGGGACAGCAGCCCCATGTATTCGCCCCGGCGGTCCGGCGGCGCCAGGGTGGCCACGGCATCGCTCATGGCGGGAAAGAGGATCATCTCGCCGAAGGTCCAGATCCCGGTGGTGAGGATCAGCGTCCCGTAGCCGGTCGCCCAGGCCGTGAGGCCGAAGCCCGCGGCGAGGCAGAGGCAGCCCAGCAGCAGGAGCTTCCCGTGGCGCCAGTGGGCCATGGCCAGGTTCAAGGGCACTTCGAGCAACACGATCAGGAGGGTGTTCACCGTGAACAGGAAGCCGAAGAAGCGGCTGCCCAGGCCGAGGTCGCGCACCACCCAGAGCGGCAGGGTGCCTTCGATCTGGAAGAACACCATCAGGGCCGGGATGAAGGGCAGGAGCAGGAAGGCCAGGGACCGGTCCTTCCAGGGGCTTCTGCCCCGGGTGTGGCCCGGCGGCAGGCCTTGGGCGGGGGAGGCCTTCAGCAGGAGGCCCAGCAGCACCGCGCCGGCCAGGGTGCTGAGGCCATCGGTCCAGAACACCCACCGGTAGCTGTGATGGGCGATGAAGCCCCCCAGGGCGGGACCCACCGCCATGCCCAGGTTGACGGCGAGGCGATGGAGGGCGAAGACGGCCTTCCGCTTCTCCGGCGGGGCGAGCCCCGTGAGCAGGGCCATGGCGCTGGGCCAGAAGGCCTGGGTGAGGCCGGCCCACAGGAAGATCAGGGCGAAGAGCAGCGGTTTCGTGGTGGCGTAGGGCAGAGCCAGCAGCAGGGCCCCCGAGGTCCAGAGGCTCGCCTTCAGCACCGGCACGTGTCCCAGCCGGTCCGCGAGGCGGCCCGAGAACGGCCCCGCGGTCAGGGCGCCCGCCCCGTAGACCATCATCCCGTAGGCCGCCTCCGCCGGCGTCCAGTGGCGGCCCTCGGTGAGGTAGAGCACCAGGAAGGGCAGGGCCATGGTCCCCAGGCGGTTCACCAGGGTGCTGGCGCAGACCAGCCAGACTTCCCGGGGCAGGCCCCGCAGGCCCTTCCATGGGTTCATGGGCGGGTCTTCGGAACCGGGCTCTGCTCCCGCCCGCTGCGGCACCATTCGCTCCAGCTGCCGACGTAGAGCGCGGCCCCGGTCAGTCCGGCCACCTCCAGCGCCAGCAGCGTGTGGCAGGCCGTGACCCCGCTGCCGCAGTGGACGGTGAGGCGCTCGGGCGGCAGGCCCCCCAGCAGGGCCTCGTACTGGCCGCGCAGCTCCTGGGGCGGCTTGAACCGGCCGTCCGGGGCCAGGTTGTCGCTCCAGGCCAGGTTCAGGGAGCCCGGGATGTGGCCCGCCACGGGGTCGAAGGGTTCGCTGTCGCCCCGCCAGCGCTCGGCCGAGCGCACATCCAGCAGCTTCCGGGAGGGGTCCCGGCGGATCCCCTCCACGGCCTCCGTCCCGACGGTGGGAAGGCGCCAGCGGTCCGCGGGATAGGGCGGGGCCGGTGCGGGGGTGGCCTTTTCCACCGTCAGGGCCATCCCGGCCCCCAGAGCCACCTGGAGCCCGCCGTCCAGGACCCGCACCCGCGCGTGGCCCAGGGCCCGCAGCATCCACCAGAGGCGGGCCGCGGCATTGCTGCCTCCGCTGGCGTCGTAGGCGACCACCTCGGTCTCCGGGACGATGCCCCAGGCGCCCACCTGGGCCGCGAAGCGGGCGATGGGAGGCAGGGGGTGGCGGCCGCCCCGGGCCGGGTCATGCCCCGGATCGCTGGCCGTGCTGAGGTGGCGGTTCAGGTCCGCATGGAGGGCGCCCGGCAGGTGGCCGGCCCCATAGCTCGCGGCGCCCTGGCGGGCATCCAGCAGGAGGATCGAGGCCCGTTGGGACTGGAGATCGGTGGCGGAGATGAGGGTCATCCCCCCAGTATGAAGCGGCCGAACTGGGGATTACCCTGGAGAGTGGAGGCGCCCATGTCCGAATCCTACGTTCCCGAGTCCCGCTGGCGCCTGACGATCGCCGCCCTCCTGGTCGGGGGCGGCCTCCTCTTGGGTGGTGTGGTCATGGCCCGGGGCCTGTTCGGCGGGGGGTCCGAGGGGGCCTCGAAGGGCACCGACGTGAGCCGGGTGGCCTTTTGCGATGCCGAAGGGAACCACCGGACCCTGGCCGAGTTCAAAGGCAAGGTGGTGCTCGTGGATGTGTGGGCCACCTGGTGTCCCCCCTGCCGGAGGTCGCTGCCGGAGGTGGCAGAGCTCCAGAAGGCCGGCGGGGATCGCTACGTGGTGCTGCCCATCTCCGTGGACCAGGACGGTTGGGGGGCCGTGAAGCCCTTCCTGGCCCAGAACCCCCAGCTCGGCCTCACGGCCTTTGTGCCGGATGGACGGGGGGCCCTGGCGGCCTTTGGTGAAATCAGCGGCATTCCCACGACGCTCGTCATCGACGGCCGGGGCCGGCTGGTGCGGCGCTGGTCGGGCTACGGCGAAGGCATGGCCCGGCGGGCCCTGGAAGAGGCGCTCAAGGCGCCATGAATCAACTTCCTGGTTCCGGCGGCCGATGATGCCTGAAGGGGGAAGGCATGTCCCGTGTCTGGTTGGTGCTGGTGGTGCTGCTCGCCTTGACGGGCTGCAGGGACGAACCGCGCCGGGTGGAGAACGAAAACCTCGGCTTCGCCGCCACCTTCCCCGGGCCTCCCAAACTCTACCGGCACACGGACCCCGGACCCTACGGCGACGTGGAATGGTTCGACATGGCCATGAGCCCCTCGGGACGCCTGGATGAGACCTTCTGCGTGTCGGTGGGGAACCTGCCCCCGGGGGACAAGGGCGGGACCACCCCCAGCCAGGTCCTCACCACCTTCCAGAACTTCCTCGGCTACCGGTTCGGCCCGATTCGGCGCACGGAGCTGCCCCCCGGCAAGGGACCGGGTTTCCGCTACAAGGTGAAGAGCCCCAACGGGGGCATGGTCGAGGGCATCGTCGTCGTCCGCCGGGGCCGGCTGCACCATGCCCAGGCGATCGTGCGGAAGGACGGGGATCCCCGCACGGCGGCCTTCCTGGATGATTTCGAGGTACGCACCCGCTAGGAGACAATTCCCAGCGCGGCTTCCACCGCCGCGACCAGATGCTCCGCCCCCGTGTCCGAGGGCAGGCTCTTGTGATCCCCGGGAACCGCTCCGCCGATGCCCACGAAGGGCAGCCCGAGGGCCTGCGCCGCGGCCAGGTCATGGGGCCGGTCCCCCACGTAGAGATGCGGGCCGGGACAGCCGGAAAGGGCCCTCTTCAGCAAGTCCTTCCGGGCATGGTGGGGCAGGGAGCCGAGGCGGGGGATGGCCGGGTCGATGCCCAGGAGTTCCGCCTTGAAGGCCAGCAGCTCCGGGGCGTTGCCCGACACGATCCACACCTGGCGGAGGGCCGCCAGGCGGTGCATGCCTTCCAGGATGCCCCGATAACCGACGGGCTCCTGGGCCCCGGAGGTGAAGACCTGCCTGAACCGGGCGACACAGGCGGTCTCATAGGTGGCGTACCCGGTCTCGTCGAGGCTGCGCCCGAACCTCCGTTGGTGCAGTTCATCCACGATCTCCCTGTCCGTGGACCCACGGCAGAGTCCCAATTCCTCCACGGTGGGCATCTGGCCCCAGACTTCGCCCAGGGCCTCCCGCAGCAGCACGAAGCCGGAACTGAAATGCCCCAGGGTCCCGTCGAGGTCAAAGCAGATGGGCACGGCCAACCTCCTCTCTGGCCCAGGATCGCATGGGATGGCATCCTCAGACGTGAGGGTGGTTCCTTGATGCGTCGCATTGTGATCCTGTTCTTTCTGATTTCTTCGTTGTCGGTTCGCGCCCAGGAGGGACTCCGCTACCGGATGCAACTGTGGATGCACGGCGACCCGCAGCCGCTGGAGACGCGGTTCCGGCTCCAATCCACCGATGGAACCCGGAGCCACAACCGGGTGCAGAAGCCCCGCATGGGCGGATGGCACCTGGAGGTGGACCGCGATCAGGGCACACCCTATGCCCAGGCCATGCTCCTGGCCCGGGCCGAGCGGCTGCTTTACCTGGCAGGACCGGCCCCCCAGACCCGGCCCGAACCGATCTCCCTCCGCCTCGGCAACCGCAGCCTCCCGGTCTGGAGCCTGGAGATGCCCAAGGGGATCCACGCCTCCACGGTGTTGGTGGAAGTCAGCCCGGGGCTGCTCGCGCTCTGCGACTTCAGCGCCCGGTTCGAGCGGGGCGACGTGGATCGGGTGGAACTGCACCTGGAGGGCCTGGACGGGACGGCGCGACTCGCCCCCGCCGAAGCTGGCACCGCGCTCCTCAGCACCCTCCGGTCCCTGGCGCAGGAGGCCCAGGCCGAGACCGAGACCACGGTGACCGTGCAGTAATCCGGCACGCGGGTTCGGCCCCAGGGCCTGGGCGGTTATCCTGAGACTCGGGGGAATCATGCCGTTCAGGGACGAATGCGGGGTGTTCGGGATCTGCCATCAGGTTGAGGCCTCCCGGCAGACCTACCTGGGCCTCTATGCCCTCCAGCACCGGGGTCAGGAGGCCGCTGGCATCTGCTCCGGCGACGAGCAGGGACTCCACCTGCATAAGGCCCAGGGCTACGTGGCCGACGTCTTCACGGAAGCCGTGCTGGATGCCCTGCCCGGCGACGCCGCCATCGGCCACACCCGCTACTCCACCACCGGGGGCAACGTGGCCTCGGCGGCCCACCCCTTCCTCATCCGGGGCCGCTTCGGCCAGGTGGCCCTCTGCCACAACGGGAACCTCACCAACACCGAAGCGCTGCGCTCCCGGCTCATCGCCGACGGCCACACGTTCACCAGCCCCTCGGACAGCGAGGTGCTGCTGGCCCTCATCAACCGGGCCCCGGCCGACACGCTCGAAGACGCGCTCATCGCGGCCCTCCGCCAGGCCGAAGGGGCCTACTCGCTGCTGATCCTCACGGAGGATGCCCTCATCGCCGCGCGGGATCCCCACGGCTTCCGCCCCCTGGCCATGGGGCACCTGGGGGACACCCACGCCTTCAGCTCCGAGACCTGCGCCTTCGACCTCGTGGGGGCCCAGTACGAGCGGGATGTGGAGCCCGGGGAGCTGGTGATCGTGTCGAGGAAGAACGGGGAGATCCGCTCCCGCTTCCCCCTGCCCAGGGTGCAGCCCAAGCCCTGCGTGTTCGAGCACATCTACTTCGCCCGGCCCGATTCCCTGGTCTACGGGAAGAGTGTGATGGTGGCCCGCCGGGAGATGGGCCGGCGCCTGGCCCTGCGCCATCCCGTGGAGGCGGACCTGGTGGTGCCCGTGCCGGACAGCGGCGTGAGCGCAGCCCTGGGCTACTCCGAACAGTCCGGCATCCCCTTTGATTTCGGCATCATCCGCAACCACTACGTGGGGCGCACCTTCATCGAGCCCAAGCAGACCATCCGGAGCTTCGGTGTGAAGGTGAAGCTGAACCCCGTGCGCCACCTGCTGGCGGGCAAGCGGGTGGTGCTGGTGGACGACAGCATCGTGCGCGGCACCACCAGCAAGAAGATCGTGCAGATGGTGCGGGAGGCGGGCGCCTCGGAAGTGCACATGCGCATCGCCTGCCCGCCCACCACCCATTCCTGCTTCTACGGCATCGACACCCCCAGGCGGCAGCACCTCATCGCCTCCTACATGTCCCTCGCGGAGATCACCGCCTTCGTGGAGGCCGACACCCTGGGCTACCTCGACCTGAAGGACCTCGAGGGCTGCATGAACGATGACGGCCAGGGTTTCTGCTACGCCTGCTTCACCGGCAACTACCCCGTGGTCCCCGGCGGATGAGCACGGGCCCCCCAGGCCTGCCCCAAGCCCGGTTCGAGGACGGCTTGCGCTTCCTCGCGGCGGCCCTGGCCCTGGAGGCGGACCGCCGGAACGGCGCCGCCATCGTCAGCGCCGCCTGCGACGCCATCCAGTGCTTCCTGGTGATCTTCGACCTGGGCGCCCAGCGCCACCTGCCGGACCCGGATGGCGAGATCGCCCGGCTGCGGGGCCAGCTGGAGGCCCTGCTCACCCCCCGGCAGTCCTCCGAGGATGCGGCTCGCCATGCCCTGGACGCGGCCTGCCTGGCCCGGGACCAGGCCGCGCGGCTGCTGCCGGGACTGATCGAGTAGACGCCCCGGCCCAGCACCAGGCCGATGGCAAAGGCCAGCAGAATGGCGTAGCGTGCCTACATCCGCTCTTTGATCCAATCAACAACGCTCGGCGGCGATGATCGCTTCACCGGGGAGTATCCCCACGCTTAGCCACAGAGTATTCGGGTCACACTCGGCGCACCTGTATGCCAAGCACTCCAGGGCATTCTTCAACAAGATTCAAAAAGGCCGAAATCCCCAACCGAATTGGGATCTCTGCCTCGAACGAGATCTTTACACTGCTTGATTCTGCGGTCCGGTCGAAGTCGAATTCCGACGCTTTGGCGCCTGCCTCGCTTAACTTCCCGAGCAATTCGGGTATGACACCAGGGGCTTTGGAAAGGGTCACCGTCACTTCTCGGCGCAGGACGTCCCGGCTCTTGCTTTCGAAGATCCGGAAAAGGGTCAAGGCTAAGAGGCCCAAGGCTGTCACCACGAACGCTTCCCAGTACATCCCCGCCCCGGCGCAGAGGCCGATGCTGGCCACCAGCCAAAGACCCGCAGCCGTGGTCAACCCCTGAACGGTGAGGCCTGTCTTCAGGATGGCTCCACCCGCCAGGAAGCCGATACCAGCGACCACCGACGCCGCGATGCGGGACGGATCTGCCGCGATTCCAGTCGCATTGCCATAGTGCTGGAAGAAGTAGAAGTGGGCCGACACAACCATGAAGGTCGCCGAAGCCAGCCCAACGAGAAAGTGCGTCCGAAGACCGGCTTGTCGCCGATGCCGGTCTCGTTCGAAGCCAATGGCTCCACCCAGGAAGGCCCCAAAGGCAACTCTCAGGATCATTTCCCAATGGGAGATCATCAACGCCTCCGTTCGGGGCCACGAAGCCCCAGCAATTGGCACGCGCCCGAATTCATTGGTCCGGGCTCTAAAGTGGTTGAAAACCGCACTACTGTTGGGATTTGGTGGGGCAATGCTATCACCTAATGCGTGATACCAAAGAGGTCCAAACCCTACGACTGAGGGTGGGGCAAGGTTGATATCGGGCTTTCGGTTTCGACGGAGTCAGGTGCGGCTTCCATGGCTGGCCTGATTCGGGGATCAACGCTTCTCATCCATCCGAAGGAGAGCGATGACACCAGATAGGAACGTCAGCCCGGCCACCAGCCCCATGGCGCTGGATACGCCGAACAGATCGGCCACCAGCCCCGACAGCAAGGCGCCGATGGCGTAGCCGAGGTCCCGCCATAAGCGGTAGACCCCGACGACCGAGGCGCGCCTGGCCGGATGCACCCCATCACCGATGGCCGCCAGCAGGGTCGGATAGACCATGGCCGTGCCGAGCCCCAGCAGCGTCGCGCCCGCCGCAAATCCCGCGAAGCGGACGCTGAGGCTGAAGACCACGATGCCGATCGCCTGCACCCACATGCCGGTGACGATCAGCCC
This sequence comes from Geothrix sp., assembly GCA_031292655.1. Lineage (GTDB taxonomy): Bacteria > Acidobacteriota > Holophagae > Holophagales > Holophagaceae > Geothrix. The sequence goes on along the minus strand of JARLGO010000403.1, from coordinate 1,583 downwards.
CTTGCGGCCGATGCGATCCGAGAGCGCGCCGGTCACCAGCTGGCAGCCGCCCCAGACCGCGGGATAAATGGCCGCGATCCAACCGATCTGCAGGAGGTTCATCCCCGCGGTGGCCAGGACCAGGGGGAACAAGCCCCACGCCATGCCGTCGTTGAGGTTGTTGACGAGGCCGGCCTGGCTGATCGAGGACAGGTTGGGATCGCGCCAACTCGCCTGCAGGAAGATGGCCTTCTGGGACGGCACGGCGGCGGCCCCGCCGGCCGGGTGCTGCGCGGCCTCGTGACGCGCGTGGTGGTGTGTTTCGCGCACGGCAAATAGGGAGAGCAGTCCGCCTGCCAGGACGAACCCCACTCCCAGGTAGAAGGGCTTTGGCCGCAAGCCGTAGTGGGCGGCGATCCACCCGGTCGCGAGCGCGGCGAGGGCCACCGAAAAATATCCGGCGAATTCGTTGACCCCCATCGCCAGGCCCCGGTTCCTGGGGCCTGCAAGATCGATCTTCATGATCACGGTGGTGGACCAGGTCAACCCCTGGCTCACGCCCAGGAACAGGTTGGCGAGCAGCACCCAGTTCCAGGACGGCGCCCACATCAGCAGGAAGGGCACGGGAGCGGCGATGAGCCAGCCCGCCACGAGGATGACCTTGCGTCCGTACACATCGGCGGAGCGGCCCGCCAGGTAGTTGGTCAGCGCCTTGGAGACCCCGAACACCACGATGAAGGACAGGATGGCGGTATGTGCCTCCTGCCGGAATTCCTGCTCGGCGATGGCCGGCAGGATGGAGCGCTCCATCCCGACCATGGCCCCGACAAAGGCGTTGACCAGGACCAGGAGGCTGAACTGGGCGAGATTCTCGCGCAACCCGAGCCGGATCGCCGAAGGCGCCCGTTCGAGGTGGATGGGATCAGGGCGCGAAGTCACGGGGAGTCCAGAGGATTGACAAGGATCGCCACCCGGGATCTAGTATTCAAGATATTTATTGAATATCAGGACGCCGCGCCCATGCTCTCGAACCGCCGTTTCAAGGACCTCCTCTGGGAACAGTTCGCCCGCCTGGCCAAGGGCCTAGCCAATCCGAAGCGGATGGAACTGCTGGACCTCCTGGCGCAGAGTCCCCGGACGGTCGAGGCCCTGGCCGGGCTCGCGGGGATGACCGTGGCCAATACCTCCCAGCACCTCCAGGTGCTCAAGGGGTCCGCCCTGGTGCTGACCGAGCGGCAGGGGACCTTCATCGTCTATCGTCTGGCGTCCCCGGCGGTGGAGGACTTCCTCACCGCCTTCCGGCGCCTGGCCGAGACCCAGCTCGCCGACGTGGCTGAGCTCACCCGGAGCTTCCTGAAGGACCGGCACCTCCTCGAGGCCGTGGACCAGCAGGCCCTGGTCGAGCGGGTGAGGAGCCGGGAGGTCACGCTCCTGGACGTGCGCCCGGTGGAGGAGTTCCAGTCGGGGCACATCCCTGGAGCGATCTCCGTGCCCCTGGCCGACCTGAAGCGCCGCATGGCCAGCCTCCCGAAGGACCGTGAGCTCGTCGCCTACTGCCGCGGCCCCTACTGTGTGCTGGCCGTGGAGGCGGTGGGACTGCTCCG
>JARLGO010000402.1 GCA_031292655.1 Geothrix sp. | reverse complement strand
TGCGCTGGGCCTCGCCGGCCAGGTGGTCCAGGGCGAAGGAGACATCGCTGGCGGCCTCCTCCAGCAGCGCCACCTCGTGGGGTCCGAAGAACCCCGTTTCCGTGGAATACACCGTCAGGGTGCCGCAGACCTCGCCCCCCAGCCGGATGGGGAAGGCCGCGGAAGCCGCATAGCCGCACCGGGCCGCCTTGGCCTGCCAGGGGCTGGATTCCGAATGCCCCAGGAAGTCGTTTTCCACGCAGGACACGCCTTCGCGGATGGCCCGGCCCGTGGGGCCCCGCCCCATGACCGTGTCGTCGCTGCGCACCTCGATGCCATCGAGGTACCCGTTCGCATCGCCGTAGCGGCTGGCGACCCGGACCTCATGGGTGGCGGGATCGTTCCAGCCGATCCAGGCCATGCTGAACCGGCCGAACACCACCATCACCTCGCAGATCTTGTCCAGCAGGGTCTCTTGGGTGGGAGAGAAGACGATGGCCTGGTTCACCTGGCTCAGGGCCGCGTACATCTGCGTCAGCCGCTCGAGCTGATGGGCCTGGGCCCGGAGCTGGGTGATGTCCCGGGTGATGGAAAGCACGCAGGGCTCGCCTTCGATCTCGACCAGGCTCGCGGACATGAGACCCGTGAGCACGGCGCCGTCCTTGCGACGGAAAAGCGCCTCCAGCCCCTCGACCATGCCGTCCCGGTGCAAGCCCTCCTGGAGCCGCAGGCGGTCCTCCGCATGCACCCAGAGCCCCAGGTCCCCGGGCAGGGAGGAGCGCCCCCGAACCTCCTCGGCCGTGTAGCCCGTGATCCGGGTGAAGCCATCGTTCGTGTCCAGGTAGGCGCCGTCGGACAGGCGGTTGATGTTCACGGCGTCGGGGCTGGCGTGGAAGGCCTTGGAGAACTTCTCCTCCGAGGCCTGTAGGGCGGCCCGGTCCTCCCGGCGCTCGGTGATGTCCCGGATGACCCCCATCAATGCCAGGGGCCGGGCTCCGTCCCACTGGAACTCGCCGGTGCCCCGGACCCACCGGGTCACGCCGTCGAGCTTCCGGATGATCGGATAATCCAGGTCGAAGCGCTCGCGGCGCTCGATGATCCCGGCCACGTAGGCCCGCATCTGCTCCCGGAAGGAGGGGGCGACGAGGTCCGTCCAACCCTGCAGGGTGCGGGGATAGGCCTCGTCGATGCCAAAGATGCGATCCAGGTAGGGGCTGCTCTTCCAGGTGTCTCCGGGGATGTCCCACAGGTAGGTCCCGATCCCGCCGGCCTCCTGGGCGGCCTGCAGGAAGCGCTCGCTCTCCAGGAGGGCGGCCTCGGCCCGCTGCCGCCGCTCCTCGCCGGCCAGGTGATCCAGGGCGAAGGAGATGTCCATGGCGGCCTCGGCCAGCAGCTCCGCCTCGCGAACGCCGAAGAACTCCTTTTCGCCGGCATAGACCACGAGCGCGCCGCAGACCTGGCCCCCCTCCCGGATGGGGAAGGCGGCGATGGAAATCAGGCCCGCCGCGGCGAGCTCCTCCCGCCAGGGGGCCGATTCCGGTGTGGCCAGGTAGTCATTGACCACGCAGGGACAGGCCTGCCGGATGGCGCTGCCCACGGCGCCATGGCCCTCCACGGAGTCGTCGCTGTGGACGGAGATGCGATCCAGGACGCCGTGGACGTCCCCATGGCGGGCGGCCACCCTGACCTGGCAGGTGACGGGATCGTTCATGGCGATCCAGGCCATGCGGCACTGCCCGAACTCGACCATGACCTCGCAGATCTTCTCGAACAGGGCCTGGCGGCCCTGGGACCAGACGATGGCCTGGTTCACCTGGCTGAGGGCCGCATAGAGCTGGGTCATCCGCAGGAGCTCCCGCTCCTGGACCCGGCGCTCGGTGATGTCCCGGGCCAGGCTGAGCACCCTCAGGCCGCCCTCCGCCGGCAGGGCCCGGGCACTGACCTCCACCGGGAACGTGCTGCCGTCCCGGCGCTGGTGGATGGCCTCGAAGCGGCCCGAACCGGAGGCCTTCACCTGGCTGAACTGCGCCCCGGCCTCGGTTTGATGCTCAGGCCCCCGCAGCTCCAGGATGTTCCGCCCCAGGAACTCCGAGCGGCTGAAGCCGTAGGCCTCCACGGCCCGGGCATTGGCCTCCAGGATGCGGCCTTCCTCATCCATCAGGAGGATGATGTCGTTGGCCTCGCGCATGAGCCACTCGGCCTGCTGGGTGAGCTCGAGCTGCCTGCGGACCATCTGGCCGTCGTGGTGCTTGAGCATCACGCCCAGGCCCCCGGCCACCAGGGCCAGCACCCCCATCAGGCCCAGCGCCCCCATCCAGGTCCGCTGGCGGAGGGGGCCGTACACTTCGGCCTCGTCGACCTTCGTCACCATGGACCAGGCCGTTCCGGCGATCCCGTTCAGCACGGCGAGCACCGGCACACCCCGGTAGTCCCTCCCCTCCACCAGGCCCGTCTCTCCCAGCACGGCCCGCACCGCCGGCTCGGCCCGGTAGGCCTGCAGCGAGTGGCGGAGGCTCAAGGCCGTGTGGGCCTGGTGGCGGAGGTCGTTCAGGAAGAGCACATCGCCGCCGTCGCGGCGCACCAGCTGGGATTCTGCGCTGGGGCTGGCGGTGGGCCAGGACTGGATCAGGGGATAGAGGAACTGCCGGGGATCCACCATCAAAAGCAGGGTCCCCTCGGCCCGTCCCCCGACTCCAGCCCCGACAGGAACCCACCAGCCCATGTGGATGTCCGTGCCGCCGGGGTGCCGGTGCAGATCCGTCACCAGCACGTCCTGGGCGCCCAGGGCCGCCTGGACCTCGGAGGCGTCCAGGTCTTCGGCGGTGGGACTCTCCCCTGAGGGCACCGACATGCGGACCCGGCCCAGGGCATCGAAGAGCACCACCCGGCGATAGTTCCCTTGCTGGAGGGCCGCGAGCCAGGCCCGCAGATCCGCGGCGGGCGGGGCCGAGGGCGAGCCCGCCAGGAAGCGGCGCAGCTGGGTCTGGATCAACGTGCCCCGGGCGATCTGGCGGGCGTCACCCTCCCGCTCGCCGAACCAGGCGCCGATCTGGCGTGCCTTCAGGTCGGCGACGGTCTTGAGTTCCCCCTGGACCCGCCTCCGGGTCGCCTGAAGCTGCCCCCGCAGGTAGAAGGTCCCACCCACCACCACCAGGGCGGCGGCGGAAAGCGCGAGGACCCAGGGTTTGGCGGAAAGGTCGAAGGCCGCCCCCTCCCGGCGGGGCCCGGAACCCGTGTTGAAGGCCGCAAGGGGCCAGGCATCCCAACCCGCGGCCAGCTGCAGGGAAAAGCCCAGCGTGAGGGCGCAAAAGGCCGAGGGCAGGGACATGGGGACCTGGCCCGTGCCGTAAAGCAGCGGGGCCCCCATGGCGTAGCTGATCAGGACCAGGACGCCGACCGTCTCCGGAACCATGGCCAGCACGGCCGCGGCCTGCCTCAGGCCCCAGGGCGCCCAGGGGCGCAACCTGCGGAGGAGGAACGAACCCGCCGCGCCGAGGAGGGCCAGGTCCGTGAGCAGCGAGGTCGCCTGTAGGCCGGGCCAATTCTGCTGCAACCAGCCTTCGAAAGCCGGGACACTCCCCTGGCCATGGCTGAAGACCAGGTACAGGCTGGCCAGAGCCACCAGGGTCGCCGCCCCCATGGCCAGGCCCCGGGCGGCCGCAGAGCCCGGCCGCGCCTCCATCATCAGGACCGCGCCGACCAGGAGGAGCACCAGGACCGCGGCATGGGGCGCCATGGGCACGAAACCCCAGCCCAGGGCGGCCAGGATGCGCGTCCCCAGCAGGGTGCCGACCAGCACCAGGAGGGCCATCGCTCCAGCAGCCAGGGCCGGTCCCACCCGCAGCCGTCGGGCCAGATCGGGGAAGGGCCCGGATTGGGTCACAGAGGATGGCTTCATCAGGTAAAAGTCTCTCCCCTATTTTCGGCCCGAATCCCTGGACGGTGAGCCGTGGATGACTGGGAATCCCTTGCGGTATTTCATTATGGACACACCCGCAGCGCCCCCCGCCGCTGGGCTGTGACAGGCATCACACTGCGGTCAGTCGCCGCGGCGCCAGACGTACCGGTCGATGGTTTCCGGCAGGAACCCGACCTTCAGCCAGAAGCCCCGGGCGGTGAACCGGACGCGGTCGGCGATGATCAGGGGATGCTCCCGCTTGAAATGCTCGATGACGACCCGAGCGAAGCCGTGCCCTTCGTATTCCGGGTAGACCATGATCGAGAAGACGGTGACCTGTCCGGCCTCGACCCGGCAGCGGGCCTTGCCCACCTGGGTTCCGTCCTGTTCCAGGTCGAACCAGTCGTAGTCGCCCAGGTCCGGGGAGCGCGGCTGCCGGATCAGCTCCAGGCCCGGCCCGAGGTTCACGCTCATCGGGCCAACCCCTGGCAGAAGGCCCGCCCATGGGCACCCCGATCTTTCAGGTCGTGGGGCCTCAGCGGGGTCGTCCGATTCACGCTCAGTCCTGGATGAGGGATTGGTGCACATTGTCCAGACAGGTGCGGATGAAGCCCCGGGCGTCGTCCAGGATGGGCTGGCCATGGCCGGGGTAGATGGCCCGCACCTCCAGGCCTGCGAGGCGCTCGAGCGCAGCCACATAGGCC
>JARLGO010000401.1 GCA_031292655.1 Geothrix sp. | reverse complement strand
GGATTCGTGCTTTATCCGCGGAGATGGAGATGTTGTGGTACTGGTCGAAGGCAGGTATCAGGAGCGGGTGATCATCGAGCATGAAGGTTTTGGTGCCCATGTAGTACTTGACGGGGAGGCTGCTGCCGCGGTCGGAGGCCAAACCTTCCGCCCGGCCCGGGCCCAGGCGCCGGCCTGCCAGCTCGAACGTGAAGGAGGGGCCGTACGGGGCATAAGGGAAGGACACCCGGGTCCCGGTCGGGTCCAGGCCCAGGTCCGCTCCGCGAAAAATGGCGATGGAACCTTTCCGGGCATCGTTCCGGTCGATCCGGCCCCAGGCGGATTCTGACGAACCCCACAGCATGCCCACCGGATCCAGATCCATGATCGTGCTTTTGGCCCCCACGTCTTTGTCCTTGGCGGAGCCCCGACCCCCTTCAGACCAGCTGCGGACCGGCCTGTCGATGGCGCCGCCGTATCCCCCCGCAGCATAAAGGGTCTCGCCATCGTGGGACCAAGCAACAATGGTTCCGTTCCCCCAGTTCCCACCCGATCCCTCGATGTCCGCCACGTAAAGCGCCTGCAGGCTGGGGACGGAAAGCACCTGGACCTTCACATGCTCCCGGTCACCCACGGCCAGCCGCGACCCATCTGGACTGAAGCGGATCCCATTGGGCTTCAGGCCCCCCGGATTTTGCGCCTTCGCCAGGAGGCGCCCCTGCGGGTCGTAGAGGCGGATCTGTCCGTCGGCGCAGGAAACGGCCAGACGCCCGGCGCCGTCAAAGTCGCAGTAGGCGACGGCGCCATCGAAGGCTTCATCCCGGGCCAACTCCTGCCCGTCGGCGAGATTGAAGACACGGAAGCCCTTCTCGGCGAGACAGGCCACCAGCCGTGAGCCGTCCCGGGTGAAGGCAAGGCGCAGGATGATGCTGGGGATCCCCGTGATGCGGCGCGAGCACTGGCCGGTGGTCGTATCGAAGAGGTAGATCGAAATGGACTGGTCCCACTCGTACCCGGTGTAGCCCCCCAGCGCCGCCAGACGCCCGTCTGGGCTCAACGCGCCGCCATAGAGCCGGCCTTCCCCGCCGGTCCCGATGGGCGGGCGCAGGGTGCGCAGGAGCTCGCCCGTGGCCCGATCCCACAGGCGCGCGGTCTTGTCATCCGAGGCCGTGAGCGCCAGGCGCGCCGAGGCGTCCGAGGAAATGCTCAGGATCCCGCCGAGGTGCATCCCCGTCTCCAGCCGCAGGATGGGCTTCGAGGAGGGCTCCCCCGCGACCAGGCCGAGGCCTGCGCAAAGCAGCAACGAGGTGAGGCGCCGGGAGAGGCTGGACAAGGGAGGCTCCGATCTGGGTGGATCGATGTTCCGACGAACCGACGGGTGATCCCTACCTTACGACCGCAATGGGAAAGTCCTGGACCGTATTCGGCTTGGCCGTGGTGGGGGACTGGGTGCCCCTGGTCAGCTCCTTCACGCGCTCGCTAATGTAGAGGTCGAGCATGTTCAAGGTGACGCGCCCCGTGTGCTGGAAGTCCGCCCGGCCGTTGAGGCCTTCCACGACCGCCTTGGTGAAGGCGCCGTTGCCCCATGCGCGGCTCTCCTGGCTGGACTGCCGGCCCGTGGAGGCGCTGAAGACCACCACGCCGCTCTCGGCGCTGGAGAGCTCGTTGATGAAGCCGTTGAGGTCCGAGGGGCCCCGCTGCTTCGCCCCGCCGAGGATGTTCCCGGCGTGGCAGGTGTCGAGGAAGAGCACCACCTTCCCGGGCAGCTTGGCCAGGGTGCTGCGCACATCGGAATCGGCCACCATGGTGCGCTTGATGCGGTCGGGATCGGCGTTGGAGGGCAGGAAGTAGTACTGGCCCCCCGTATCGTTGATGCCGTGGCCCGCCAGGAAGACCACCGCCACGTCCTTGGCGGTGACCTGGTGCTCCAGCCACTCCAAGCCATCCTCGATGGAACCCTTGGTGGCCTCCCCATCGGTCAGCACCTTCGTTTCCACATCCCGGTAGAGGCGCGTCTTTTGCGCCTCCATGGCCCTGGCGAAGTCCCGAGCATCCTTGGCGGGGTAGTCAAGGGCCAGCTCGGCCCGCTGGTAGGCCCCCACTCCGACGGCGAGGACGTAGAGCTTCGGCTGGATGGTGAAGGCCGGCGGCCGAGTCGAGGGCGTCCCGGCCACGGGGCCGATGGCCGCTCCGGGGGCCCGGGCGCCCAGCAGCCGGACTGTGGCGGCCTCGCTCACGGCCGATCCGCTCTGGGCGAACACGGACACCAGACAGTCCTGCGGGGGGAGCGGCACCTCCAGGGTGTAGATCCGGTCGCTCCCCTGGTCCTGCTGGGGCCGCAGGCCCCGGATCTCCACGCGGCGCCCGTCCACGGCGGCCCACACGGCGTCGATGGCCGCGCCCCTGGGATGGCGCACGGAGGCGCGGATGGTGGCCGCAGCCCCCTCCATCCTGGTTCCTGACTGGGGATCCAGGATGCGCACCACTGGCGGCAGGGCCCGCTCCAGCACGAAGGCGTCCTGGCGCCGCCCTGCATTGGCCAATTGGATGGCGGTTCCTTCATCGAGGGAGGACAGCACCTGGGCCACGATGTCGGGCCGGTAGTACTGGGCCCGGAACCTGGAGGCCGGGAAGAAGTCCGCCGCGCCTTCCTTCCCGTGGTTCAGGTGCCAGCCGATCAGGTCCTCCCCGCCGGGGGAGGCATCGTAGTAGCCCGAGGGCGTCCAGGCCACCCAGCGCCGGCCATCGAGGTGCGGGAAGAAGGCCAGCAGCTCCTTGCCATCGCTCATGCGGTGCCATCGGATCGTGCCGTCCCCGTAGGCGGCGAGGCCCAGGGCCCCGTCCTGACTCACATTCACCGCCCAGGCGGCCCCGGGAGCCGGAATCCCCCAGCGTTTCTTCCCCTGGGCGTCGAAGGCATAGAGGTTCCAGTCCGCGCCCAGGAGAAGGCCACCCTGGACCATCAGCGCGGCGCTGCGGGCGTTCTCGTATCGATCGAGGGCCAGCGGTTGCCCGTTCAGCCTGGGTTCCCGGGTGTTCTTCCAGCCCGTGAGGTCCACGCCCGGCGCGGTGGTGCGGGGGGCGAGGAGCTCCGGGGAGGCCCCGGCCCTCAGGTCCCGGGCGGGGACATCGAACACGGCGGGCCGCTCCTCGATCCAGGAATAGCCGAAGGCCACCCGGGTCCCGGCGGGGTCCACGGCCAGGGGGGTGCGCTTGAAATTGGCCACGCTCCCCAGGCGCGAAAAGCTGCCCAGCACGCCCCAGGCGGGATCCGCCGAACCCCAGACGAGCCGCTGATCGGGCAGGCCGACCATATCCATGATGGAATCCTCGGCCTTGGTGGGGAAATCCGTCGCCGGGCCCTGCCCGCCGTGGGACCAGGCCCGCACCTGCCGGTAGCCCGCCCTGGCAAAGGAGCCGGCAGCATAGAGGGTCTGTCCATCCTGGCTCCAGGCGACGGTGAACAGGCTGCCATTCATCCCCGTGGCGTCCGGCGTCACGAGGATGGAGAGGTCCAGCCCCGAGCGGACCTCCACCTTCCGGGACTGATCGAACCCCACCGCCACCCGGGTCCCATCGGGAGAGAACCGCACGGAAAAGGGCTGTCCGCCCACGGAGACCTTGGCCAACACCCGGCCCTCCGGGTCGTAAAGGCGCAGGAAGCCGTCCCAGCAGGTGGTGACGAGATGGCCGGCCCGGTCGAAATCGGCGCCGTAGCACTGGTCCCCGTAGTCCGCGTCCCGGAACGCCTCCGTGCCATCCGGCCGGAAGACCCGGATGCCGCCGGACCAGAGGCAGACCGCCAGGCGCCCGTCCCGGGCGTAGGCGAGGCGGTAGGGAAGGCTCGGCAGGCCGGTGAATCGCCGCACGATGTGCCCCGTGGCCACCTCCACCAGGTAGATGGAACTGGTTCCGTCCCACTCCCAGCCGGTCCAGCCGCCCACGGCCACGAGACGGGCATCCGGGCTGAAGGCGCAGCACTTGAGCATGCCCTCGCTGCCATCCCCGGCCGGGGGCCGGACCGTGGACAGCAGTTCCCCCGTGGCGGTGTCCCAGAGCCGCAGGGTCTTGTCCTCCGAGGCCGTGGCCAGGGTCCGCCCGGAGCCATCGACGGCGATGCGCCGGATCATCGCCGAGTGCATGCCCGTGTCCAGGCGGAGGATGGGCTGCGAGGGCGGCTCTCCGGCCCGGAGCCCGAGGAGGGAAACCAGGGTCACTGCGCACCACCACAGCCGCTTCATGGCATTCCTCGATCAAGGGATTGGGAACCATCATGCTACCGAAGTGATCCGGAGAACCGGGGAATCCTGCGGCGCCTGGCGGGGCCCGCGGGCCTTGCCGCTATATTGATTCCACCGCGCCCCCCATGAGCCCACCGAAGCCTCCCATTCCCGCCTCCCCGCTGCGATCCTGGTCCTTCTGGGCCGGGGTGGTGGTCCTGCTGGCGGCCTTGGCGCCCTTCGCACCGGGCTGGGATCGCCAGGCCTTCGACCTCCTCAGCCGGGGCCTCCGGACCCGGCCGGAAGACCCCTCCGTGGTGCTCATCGGCATCGACGAGGCCACGGAACGGCAGTATCCCGAACCCCATGCCCTCTGGCATCACCATCTGGGCGCGGCCTTCGAGGCCCTGGCCCAGGCCGGGCCCCGGGCCGTGGGCGTGGACATCAACCTGCCGGACCGCAGCTTCGACGCCGTCCTGCCCGGGGGCGACGCCGCCCTGCTGAAGGGCCTCGTGCTGCTCCGCCGCCGTTGTCCCCTGGTGCTGGGCGTCACGGTGCAGGGGGACGGGAGCCTCCGCCCCCTCCATCGGCCCTTCCAGACCGCCGCGGGTCCGCAGGGGCTGGGGCTGGTGGAGTGGCAGGTGGACCCCGATGGGGTGGTGCGCCGCTTCGGGGAGCGGTTCGAAGGACAGCGGGAGACCCTGCCGACCCTGGCGGGCCAGCTGGCCCGGGCCCTGGACCGCCCCGTGCGCCCGGGCTGGCTGGATTACCGCCACGCCGCCCCGGTGCCCTACCTGCCCCTCCATCAGGTGGTGGACTGGTACCGCGAAGGCCGCACGGAGGAGCTGAAGCGGGCCTTCGCGGGCAGGGTGGTGCTGGTGGGATCGGTGCTGCCCTTCGAGGACCGCCACTTCCAGGTGGTGGATCTCAACGGCTGGGGCGAGGACAACCGCCGCTTCGCCCCCGGCGTCCTGCTGCACGTGCAGGCCCTGCGGAACCTGCTGGGCGCGGGCCCCCTGGGGGAGCTCCCCCGCCCGGCCGGGATCGCCCTGACGGTCCTCTGCGCCCTGCTCGGCTCCTTCCTGGGGCGGCGGGTGCGCCTGGGGGGCGCCGTCCTGGCGCTGGCCCTGGCCCTGCTGGCGGCCACCGCCGCGGGCGCCTTCCTCAAGGGCATCTTCCTCCCCCCCGCCCTGCCCCTGGGGGGCCTGGTGTCGGGCTACCTGGTCCGCGTCGTCTGGGATACCGTGCGCCGCCAGCGGGAGTCGGCCCGGCTGAAGCGGGTGTTCGGGGGCTATGTGAGCCCTCCGATCCTGAAGGAGATCCTCGCGGGCCGCATCGACCCGGGCCTGGAGGGCGAGCGCGCCTTCCTCTGCGTCCTGTTCAGCGATGTGCGGGGCTACACCACCCTCTCCGAGGGCCGCGAACCGGAAGCCGTCATCGGGGTGCTGAACCGCTACTTCGACCGCATGGCCCCTCGGATCCACGCCTTCGGCGGCAGCGTGGACAGCTACATGGGCGACGGCATCATGGCCCACTTCGGCCATCCCGGCCCCGTGGCAAACCCCTGCCAGGCCGCCTTCGACGCCTCCAAGGCGATGCTGGAGGCCCTGAAGGACCTCAACCGCGAACTGGCGGCGGAGGGCCACCCGGAACTGCGCATCGGCATCGGCCTCCACGCGGGCGACGCCGTGGTGGGCCACATCGGATCGAAGGAGCGCCACGAGTACACCGCCATCGGCGACACGGTGAACGTGGCCAGCCGGGTGGAGGGCCTCAGCAAGGACGCCGGCCACCCCCTGGTGGTGACCGGAGCCGTGGCCGCGCGGCTGGACCCGCGCGAGCCCCTGATTCCCCTCGGTCCCCGCCCCATCAAGGGCCACACCCCCCTGCCCGTGTTCGGCTGGTCCCCCAAGGAGTGAACATGCGATCCGCCTTGATTCCCATCCTGCTGCTGGCCGTGCCTGTCCTGGCCGGGCCCCGGGCCCCGTCCACGGCGGTGGCCATGGTCACGGATGCCCAAGGTGAGCTCCGGCGGGGCGAAGATCCCGCGCCGGTGGCCATCACCAGCGAGGTCGAGGCGGGTCTGCCCCTGAAGCTGAAGGCCGGTGCCCGGCTCACCCTCCTGATGTACGGATCGGGCGAGGAGGTGCGACTCTCGGGCCCCGGCACCTTCACCCTGGACGCGAAGGGGTCTGTCTCGGGCCCCACGGCCGGCATCCGGCGCACCAAGGGCCCGGAGCTGGACCTCAAGGAGGCCCTTAAGCCCGGAGGCCTGGCCCAGGCCAGCCTGGTCATGCGCGGGCCCTTCGACATCGACCTGGAGGAGCCCACCCAGCCTGTGGTGCGCACGGCCCGGCCCCGGTTCCGCTGGGTGCCGGTGAAGGGCGCCACGATCTACAGCTTGAGCCTGCGCAAGGCCGGTGGCGATGGGCTGCTGGCCATCACCACCCGGGAACCGGCCTTCGACCTGCCCGAGGGCCTCCAGCTTCAGCCCGGCGTGACATACCAGTGGAGCCTCAGCACGGCCCTTCCCGGTGTGCGCGTCCTTCAAAGCGAGGGGGAGCTGGCGGTGCTGGACGAGACCCGCAGCCAAGCCCTCGACCGCCTGCGCGCGGCCGCCGCCACGAGCTTCTCGCAACGCCTGGTCTACGCCTCCACCCTCCAGGTCTACGGCCTGCTCGCCGAGGCCAAGGTGGAATGGCGGGCCCTGGCGAGCCAGCGTCCCGAGGATCCCATGCTGCAGGCCTTCGCCCGCTGAAGGCCGGATCCCATTCAAAACCTGGGGCCGGAGCACCTTCTTCCCGCCTCGGTGATCCCGCAGGAATGGTTCGGGTTAGCATGGACATTCGCGGAGAGGCACATGCCCGGCATCGGAACGATCGTCAACGCCCTGGCGGTCTTCGCCGGGTCGGCCCTCGGGCTCTTCTTCGGCCATGTGATCCCCAAGCGGATCCGCACCACCACGATGTATGCCCTCGGCCTCGCGGTCCTGGCCCTGGGACTCCAGATGGCGCTGGACCCGCGGGTCGAGCATGCCAAGATCCCCTACACCGGTGCGCTGCCCTACCATCCGAACCTCCTCACCGTCATCGGGGGCCTGGTGGTGGGCAGCATCCTGGGCGAACTCCTCCACCTGGAGCTTCGGCTCGAGCGCTTCGGCCAGTGGCTCCAGGCCCTGGCCTCGCGGGCCCCGCTCCTCGCCTCCGCCAAGAACGACGATGCGGAGGGAAAAGGCCACAGCCTGGTGGAGGGCTTCGTCACCGCGTCGCTCCTCTATTGCGTGGGCGCCATGGCCGTCATCGGCTCGATCCAGGATGCCGCGGGCCAGCCCCACGTGCTCTACGTCAAGGCCATGCTGGACGGCATCGGCGCCATCATGCTGGCCAGCACCCTGGGCGTGGGCGTGGCGCTTTCGGCCCTTCCGATCCTCCTCTACCAGGGCGGGATCACCCTGGCGGCGGGAAGCGTGGAGCGCTACCTCACCGTGCCCGTGCTGGCCACCCTCACGGCCACCGGCGGCCTGCTCATCGCCGCCATCGGCCTCGACCTCACGGGCATCAAGCGGCTGCCGGTGGGCAACATGCTCCCGGGCGTCTTCGTCGCGGCGGTGCTGGCCTACTTCTTCGGATAAGATGAACCGCCGGGGGACGAGCATGACGGCCTATTCCACCAGCATGAGGCTCCGGATCGATTGGAGCGAACTGGATTCCTTCGGCCACGTGAACAACCTGGCCATCCTGAGGTACGCCCAGACGGCCCGGCTCAACTACATGGAGGAAACGGGCATGATGCGCTTCCACTCGGAGACCGGCGTCGGCCCCGTCCTGGCCTCCACCAGCTGCCAGTTCAAGAAACAGCTGTTCTACCCGGGACAGGTCACCGTTCATTCCGTGGTGGACCATGTCAAGACCACCAGTTTCCACATGCGCCACTCGGTCCTGAACGAGGAGCATGAATGCATTGCCGAAATGCACGATGTGCTCGTCATGTTCGATTACAAAAAGAACACGAAACTACCCATTCCCGGGGTGTTCCGCGAAATCATGACCGCGGCCGGATCCGGTTCCTGACGGGCGGGCCCGGTCAGGGCCTGAAGGGCGTGGGAAGCAGGACCGGACTGACGGAGGCGCGGCGCAGGATCCTGCGGCCCTCGAGATCGAATTTGTAGAGCCAGGTGCTCTCTTTCGATTTGATATTGGACGTCGCGAAGACCCGCGCGAAGAGGTACCGGCTGGTCTTGTCGATCCGGATGTCCTCGGCGCGCTCGTTGGCGGCCAGGGGGATGCCGACCTCCCCGGAGGAGGCCTGGAGCTCCGAGGCCGCCCCGCCCGAGTACTGGATCGAGATCGGCTGGGACCGATTGGCGGCGGTGATGCGGGCGGACACTCCGTGCTGCAGGGGCACCCGGTCCTCCCAGCAGAGCACCCGGCCCGGCTGATCCACCAGGACGTGGGAACCGATGGGTCGGGCATCCAGATAGGCCTTGGCCAGGAAGAGGTCCGCCAGCTTGGCGTACCCCACATAGCCCCCCAGGCCCATGAACAGCAGGACGAAGGCCGTGAAGCTGACGAGGTAGGTCATGGGCTTGAAGGTCATGCATTTCTCCTGATGGAAGAAGTTTAGCGGAGCCGAGGCCGGTTCCTGGGGCACATCCCTTCCCAGCGCTTCCCCGGTTTCTTCAGATCCCCTGCGGCCTGAGGCGGTTGCAAACCGATCCCACCCGGCCGAGGCGCCTTCGGCCCCCTGGGCGGTCCCTGCCGCCCGCCCGTCCCCCCAAGATCTCTGTGGAACTCCCGGCAGGGTGGAGGCACCCTACCAGGAGACATCCATGAGCCCCACCCCCAACCTGGAGGCCGCATGCCGAGTGGACACGTCCGTACCCAGAAGCCCGGCAAGATGGTCGAGACGGCCACCGCGGAAGCCTGCATTGCCATCGCCCAGCGCGTGGCCCGCACGCGCTCCCTCGCCGACGACCAGAGCGGATGGTCCGCGGCCACCCAGGTGGCCCGCTTCATCGAAGAGGAGTTGCTCGGCCGCGCCCCGCAGCACCAGCTCGGCTCAGCCCTGCCCAGGCTGAGGTGGAAGCCCTGAAGAGGCTCTTCCGTTCACAAGGGGATTCGTGCGGGACCGTCGGGGGTGGGTGCGTCTATGACGAGTCCACCCCATATGCACCTAATTACGGCAATCATTACAAGATCACCTTCGAATCCATGGACTAAGTTCCGTAAGACGCGATGGAGGCGGTCGCGAAATGTGCTTGGAGGGAGCCGGTGCCCTTCAGATTCAGACATGGGTCTGAGAGGCACTGGCAACTCGATCTAAGTCATTAAATTATGAAGAATTCGAATTAATTGGCCACGAGCGTACCCGTGGCGATGACGATGGACTTGGTGGCGACATCGTTCGTTGGCGCGTTGAGGAGAATGGCCTTGCCCGAAG
>JARLGO010000078.1 GCA_031292655.1 Geothrix sp. | reverse complement strand
GCTGGGGACGCCCCGCAGCTGGAGGGTGTTGTAGAGCTGGAAGGCCTCGCCGACGGGGACGCGGTAGTCCAGCTCGCCGTGGACGACGAGCATGGGCTTGGTCATCTGCGCGATGGCGCTGCTGGGGCTTTGCGACTGCCAGCGGGCCTTGGCCTCGGGGCTCTCCCAGGGCCAGCCCTTGAACTCCCAGCGGGGAAACCACAGCTCCTCGGTGCCCAGCTGCATGGACTCGGTGTTGAAGATGCCGGCGTGGGTGACGAAGGCGGCGAAGCGGCCGGCCTGGTGTCCGGCCAGCCAGTTGGTGGCGTAGCCGCCATAGCTGCCCCCACAGGCCACCACGCGCTTGGGGTCGGCATTAGGGACGGCCTTCAGGGCCGCGTCCAGCGTGTTCATGAGGTCCGTCATGACGGCGCCGTTCCAGTCCCCGCTGATGGCGTCCGTGTAGGCCTGGCCGAAGCCCGTGGAACCCCGGGGATTGGGCAGCACGGCGATGAAGCCGCGGCCGGCCCAGGCCTGGGCATTCCAGCGGGGGTGCCAGGAGTCCGCGTTGTCGCCCTGGGGGCCCCCGTGGATGATGAAGGCCACGGGGTAGCGCTTGGCGGGATCGTAGCCCACGGGCTTGACGATGAAGGCGTGGGCCTGGATGGGCTTGCCCCCCAGGGGCACCGTGTCCACCCAGAGGTCCTCGGCCTTGTTGAGCCCCAGCTCCGCGGCCAGGGCCTCGTTGTGCCGGGTGAGGCGGGCCGTCGCGCCGGTCCGGAGGTCCAGCGTGTAGAGGTCCGGGGGCGTGGTCAGGCTGGTGGACGCCACCACGGCCTGGTCCTTCGCCGCGGAGCCGATGGGGCTCAAGGTGAAGCCCTCGATGTGCAGGTCCGTGCTGAGGCGCTGGATCGAGGAGCCATTCCAGCGGAAGAGGTCCGCGTGGCCCTGGCGCTCGCAGACGCCGACCAGGTCTCCGCCCTGCCACTGGAAGTCGCCGAAGCTCTGGTCGAAGGCCTGGGTGGTGCGCACCACCTGGCCCGTGGCCCGATCCATCACCCACAGCTCGAACTTGTCGGATTCGAAGCCGGGCCGGCGCTGGGCGCGCCAGGCCAGGTACTTCCCGTCCGGCGAGTAGCGCGGGGTGGTGTCCATGGCGGGATTGTCGGTCAGCTTCTTCGCCGGGCTTCCCGCGACCCTCACCTCGTAGAGCTCGCCATTGGTGCTGGTGGCCTTGGCCTGGTCGGGGGCGGATTCGAAGGCCAGGGCGCCGCTGTCGGGCGCCCAGTCGTAGCCGTCCCCGGCGGCCACGTCGGCGTAGTTCGGCACGTCCGTGGTGAAGCCCGCCGTGAGGTCCCGCGGCGGGGCGCTGCCATCACTGGGCACCACGAAGAGGTGGCTCACCTGCCGGGGATCCTTCCACTCGTTCCAGTGGCGGTAGGTGAGCGTCGTGTAGAGGCGGCCCGTGACCTTGGAGGCCTCCTTCGCCTTGAGGTAGGCGGCGTTCTCGGCCTCCACGCCGCTGGGCACCGTGGTGCTGAGGAAGGCGATCCACCGGCCGTCGGGGCTCCAGGTCTGGCCCCCGGCGCCGCCGCTCAGCTTCGTGAGCTGGCGCTTCTTCTTGCCGCCCAGGTCCACGACCCACACCTGGCCCCCGGACTGGTAGGCCAGGCGCCTGCCGTCGGGGCTGAACCGGGGCCGGGACTGGCTGCCGCCGCCCAGGTCCAGTTCCCGGGCCTCACCGCCCGGGGCCTTGAACCAGAGGCGGGTGACCAGCTTGTTGGCGGCGAAGTCCACGGTGCCCACCTGGTAG
>JARLGO010000400.1 GCA_031292655.1 Geothrix sp. | reverse complement strand
CTGCCCCCGGTCCTGCGCGCCCTGCTGGCGCAGGCCTTGGCTTTCACGCTGGTGCTGGCCTTCGCACGCATGGGACTGCGGTTCCCGGCCCTGATCTGGGTGCTGCTGCAGGCCGTCCTGGCGGTGTTCCTGTCGCGGGCCTTGGACCTGAACCCCCGCTGGATCTTCATGCAGGCGGCCCTACCCTTCCTGGTGCGGGCCCTGTGGCACGCGCCCATCCCCGCCTGGGTCTACCTGGCGCTGTTCCTGGGGCTGGCCCTGGTGTTCGGGGGCGGGCTCCTCAGCCGAGTGCCCCTCTACCACGCCAGCAGGGACACCTGGGAGAAGCTGGGGGACCTGCTCCCGGAACGGCCCGGGGTGCGCTTCGTGGACCTGGGCTGCGGCTTCGGCGGCCCCGTGGCCCACCTCGCCAGGGCGCGGCCCGAGGGGCTGTTCGTGGGTGTGGAGGCCTCGCCCCTCCCCTGGCTGGTGGCCTGGCTGCGCTGCCTGCCCCTGTCCAATGCCCGCATCCGCCTGGGCAGCCTCTGGCGCACGGACCTCACGGGGTTCGACGTGGCCTATGCCTTCCTCTCCCCCGTGCCCATGCCCGCCCTCTGGGCCAAGGCCCGCCGCGAGATGCAGCCCGGCAGCCGCTTCATCAGCCACAGCTTCGAGGTGCCCCATGAAGCGCCCCAGCGCGTGATCCCCGTGGAGGGGCGCGACGGGGCGCGGCTGCTGGTGTGGGATATGTAGCCGGAGCCTACCAGCCCAAGAGATACGCAAAGATCAGCGGGGCCACGATGGTGGCGTCGCTTTCCACGATGAACTTCGGCGTATCCACCCCCAGCTTGCCCCAGGTGATCTTCTCGTTGGGCACGGCGCCCGAATACGAGCCGTAGCTGGTGGTGCTGTCGCTGATCTGGCAGAAGTAGCCCCAGAGGGGCACTTCCGTCAGTTCCAGATCCTGGTGGAGCATGGGCACCACGCAGATGGGGAAGTCCCCGGCGATGCCGCCGCCGATCTGGAACATGCCCAGGGTCGATGTCTTCGTGACCTCCTGGTAGTGCCTGGCCAGCCAGGTCATGTACTCGATGCCGGTGCGGACCGTGTGGACGTTCTTCACGTCGCCCCGGATGACGGCGGCGGCGTACATGTTGCCCAGCGTGCTGTCCTCCCAGCCCGGCACCACGATGGGCACGTTCTTCTCCAGGGCCGCCAGCATCCAGGAGTGCTTGGGGTCGATCTGGTAGGAGGGCTTCAGCACGCCGGACTTCAGCACCTGCTGGAAGAACTCGTGGGGGAAGTAGCGCTCGCCGGCCCGATCGGCCTTGGTCCACACATCGAGCATGGCCTTTTCCATGCGGCGCATGGCCTCCATCTCGGGGATGCAGGTGTCGGTCACGCGGTTCATGTGGCGGCCGAGGAGGTCCGCCTCGTCCTGGGGGGTGAGGTCCCGGTAGTGGGGGACGCGCTCATAGAAGTCGTGGGCCACCAGGTTGAAGATGTCCTCCTCCAGGTTGGCGCCCGTGCAGACGATGAGGTGGACCTTGTCCTGGCGGATCATCTCGGCGAAGGAAAGGCCCAGCTCGGCGGTGCTCATGGCCCCCGCCAGGGTGACCATCATCTTGCCCCCCCCGGCCAGGTAGGCCCGGTAGCCTTCGGCGGCGTCCACCAGGGCCGCGGCGTTGAAGTGGCGGAAATGATGCTTCACATAGCTTCCGACGGGCCCCAAACTCGATGTAGTAGACATAAATCCTCCCAATCCTTTCATTGTGCCAGCCACCGGCTCGGCCACCGAGACCAGAATTCAGGCCCGGACTCTCCTGGCCGATGACATGGGCAGGAGCTGCAGCATGTTTTTCATCATCGGCTTGGTGGTGGTGTTTGGCGCGGTCATCGGGGGCTACCTGATGGAAGGCGGCAGCATCGCTGCGCTTCTGCATCCCCTGCCCGCGGAGGGGCTCATCATCTTCGGCGCGGGGGCCGGGTCCTTCCTGGCCGCCAACCCCCTGAACCTCATCAAGCGCGTGGTCGCCGACATCGCCAAGCCCCT
>JARLGO010000399.1 GCA_031292655.1 Geothrix sp. | reverse complement strand
CGGGGCTTTATCGTACATTACGACCCGAAACCCCACGCTGAAGCGCGGGGCTAATGAACGCTGCGCCTTCGGCGCGGGGAAATGCGACACGTTCGATCAACATAGAACCAGATGCATCGACATCGTTCATGCGATTTTTGCATCCCGCGCCGGCGGGCTACATGGCGGCGGTTGTCGCCTTGATCCAGGCATTGATGCGGGCCTCGAGGACGTCGAGCGGCAAAGGGCCCTGGTCTAGGACCTGGTCGTGGAAGGCGCGGTAGTCGAACTTGTCGCCTAGGGCCTTCTGGGTGCGGGCGCGGAGCTCGAGGATCTTGAGCTGGCCGATTTTGTAGGCGAGGGCCTGGCCGGGCCAGGCGATGTAGCGGTCGACCTCGGACTGGACGGTAGGCTCGTCGATGGCGGAGTGGTCGTGGAAGTACTGGACCATCTGCTCGCGGGTCCAGTGCTGGGAGTGAACGCCGGTGTCGACGACGAGACGGATGGCGCGCCAGATGTCGGCTTCCAGACGGCCGTAGTCGGAGTAGGGGTCCTGATAGAAGCCGGCGTCTTTGCCGAGGTGCTCGGTGTAGAGCGCCCAACCCTCGACGAAGGCGGTGTACTCGCCGTACCTGCGGAAGGTGGGGGTGTCGGTGAGCTCCTGGGCGATGGAGATCTGGAGATGATGGCCGGGAATGCCTTCGTGGTAGGCGATGGCTTCAATGGAGTAGAGATTGCGGGCGGTGGCGTTGTCGGTGTTGATGAGGAGACGGCCGGGGCGGGAACCGTCGGGAGTGCCGCCCTGATAGTAGGCGGGCGGGGCGGTCTTGACCAGGTAATCGGGCATGGGGACGACTTCAAAGGGGCGTTTGGGGAGGCGTCCGCAGAGCGAGGGGAGCTTGGCCTGCATGGGCGTGAGATAGCCGCGGTAGGCGGCGAGAAGGGCTTCGGGCGAGGAGGCTTTCAGCTTGGGGTCGGCCTTGAGGCTGGTGCGGAAGGAGGCGAGATCCTGGAAGCCGAGCTTTTGCG
>JARLGO010000398.1 GCA_031292655.1 Geothrix sp. | reverse complement strand
GGTGGCCGCCGCCAGCGGCCTGCACCGCCCCGAGGGCCTGGCCGCCCTGGAGCAGGTGCTGCGCGAGCCCCTGGAGGGCGGGTCCTCGGGCTACCCCGGCGCCTGGTGGCGCAAGGGCCAGATCCTGCGCGACCTGGGCCGTAAGGACGAGGCCCGCCGCGCCGCCCAGGAGGCCCTCAAGCTCGATCCCAAGCACCGGGGGGCGAGAGAACTGATGGAGGATCTGGATCACCGCTGAGGTCGACGGGGTCGGGGAATGGACGCATTGGAGCCATTGGACTGACCCGCTGCGTCATCGTACCGAACCATTTAGGCCAAGGGCAAAGTTCGGGGCCTTCGGTTCAGCCCCAATTCGCTGCATTTAACACGGGTTTCAATCTTATGGCTTATTGGCACGAGGATTGATATCTTGTTCCGCGGCCAATGCCCACCAGGAGAACGCCCATGAAGAACCAGAAGGGTTTCACCCTCATCGAGCTGCTGCTCGTGCTTGCCATCATCGGCATCATCAGCGCCATCGCCATCCCCGCCCTGCTCGGCCAGCGCGCCCGCGCCCGGGACAAGGCCTGTTCCGAGAACGCCACCGGTCTGATTTCCGACTCCATCGCCGCCTACGACAAGGCTTCGGAGGCGGGCATCGCACCCGTTAGCGGGGCCACGATGTGGGCCATTCTGACCACCGACGTCGCCCCCCTCAAGGCCGCGGCGATCCATGTCACCACGGACAAGAACCCCTGGGCGGGCACGGCAGGGGCCGTTGGCAACGCTTTCAATCAGGCCATGCTCCCTCTGGCAACGGCCGATGAAGTGGGCGCAAGAGCCTTGGCCCCCACGCTTGGTTGCGTGTACTCGGGCTTCCTTCCCCCCACCGCCGGCGCCGGTGGTGTCCCCGGCGTAGCTGGCGCCATTGGTGTGGCCGTCCAGATGAACGGGACCTTCAAGGATGCGACGGGAACCAGCCAGTCCGTCTTCACCAAGGTCGGCGGCATCGACTAACTCCAGTCCAGTAAGACGACGGGGATCCCGCAAGGGATCCCCGTTTTTATGGATCGTCGCCCTGACACTTGAGGCCTTCTCATTTGCAGGTCAGATCGAGCCGGGATGGGGGAGAATGGCCTCCAGTTCCTTGGAGTTGAATGATGAAGTTGGCCATCCAGTCGAAGGGGCTCACCCGAGGCTTCGGGACCTTCAAGGCGGTGGACGGGGTGGATCTCTCGATTCGCACCGGGACCATCACGGCCTTCCTGGGGCCCAACGGCGCCGGCAAGACCACCACGATCTCGCTGCTCCTGGGCCTCCTGAAGGCCCAGGCCGGCAGCTGCGAAGTGCTGGGCCTTCCCCCGGGCCACCCGGAGGCCCTGGCCCAGATCGGGGCCCTGGTGGAATCTCCTTCGCTTTACGATCACCTCACGGGGTCCGAGAACCTGGAGATCACCCGGCTCATGCGGAACCAGCCCCAGGCCGAAGTTGACCGGGTGCTGAAGCAGGTGGATCTGGTGCAGGATGCCCGACGCCCCGTACGGGAGTATTCCCTGGGCATGCGCCAGCGCCTGGGCGTGGCCCTGGCCCTGATGGGTCAGCCCCGCCTGCTGATCCTGGACGAACCCACCAACGGCCTGGATCCGGCGGGCATCCAGGACATGCGGACCTTGATCCAGAGTCTGCCCAGGGAAACCGGCGCCTCGGTGTTTCTCTCCAGCCACCTGCTGGCCGAGGTGGAGCAGGTGGCCGAGGACCTGGTGATCATCCACAAAGGGAAGCTGCGATACCAGGGGCCCACGGAGCAGTTGGGCACTCCGGACCAGGCCGAGCTCCTGGTGCGGGTCGGCGACCCGGCGCGGGCCCAAGCGACGCTGGAGCGGGCGGGCTATGCCTCCCGGGCGGCCGAGGGCAGGCTCTGGATCCAGGCCCCGGCCGCGGCGGCCCCCGGAGTCGCCGCCTGCCTGGTGGCGGGGGGCTGCGACCTCTACGAACTGGGGCCCCGCAAGGACAACTTGGAGGCTCGCTTCCTGGCCCTGCTGGAGGAGGCATGACCTCCCTTGGCCCCTTCTTCGCGGCGGAGCGGGTGAAGTGGCGGAAGAGCTGGCTGCTGGTGGTGGTCGCCCTCGCACCCCTCTGCCAGTCCGGCTTCCTGGCCATCCTCTTCTGGTTCTCGGAAAGCCGGGTCCGCATGTTCAAGCCGGGGTTCCAGTTCTGGGTGGAACTGAACTTCGTGGCCTGGAATCTGGTGGTGTTGCCCGTGGCCACGGCCCTGATCTGTGAACTCTCCTGGGAACAGGAGCGGGAGGCCAGGGCCTGGAGCCTGTTGCTGATCCAGCCCGTGCCCTGGCGTATCCACTACTTGGTGAAATGCATGGGGCACTTCTTCCTGGTGCTGGTGGCCCAGAGCCTCCTGGCCTTGGCGCTCCCGGTCCTGGGCTGGCTCCTCCGGACCAAGGCCGCACTGCTCATGGGTCCCCTGCCCCTGACCCTCCTGGGACGCTTCCTGGGATATTCGGTCCTGGCCTCCCTGGCCCTGGTGGCCTTCCACACCTGGCTTTCCATGCGGGTTCCCGGGATCTGGATCGCCCTCGCCACGGCCCTGGCCGGAAGCTGGCTGGCCCTCCGCCTGGTGGGGGTCCCGGCCCTGGCCCTGGTCCTTCCCTGGGGCCTGGCCGCCCACATGTCCATCGTCTTTGAGCGCTGGCGGCTGCTGCCCTGGGCCCAGGCACCCTTCAGCCTGCTGCTGGCAGCGGTCCTGGTGGCCCTGGGCACCTTCGATTTCTCGCGCCACCGCGAGTCCCGTTCCTGAGGAGCAACCGATGGGAGCCTTCTCCCGACAGATGGCCGCCGAGGGGCTGAAGTTGCGACGCTCACCCGCCCTCTGGCTGGCCGGGCTCCTGCCGATCCTCTTCCTGGCCGTCGAATTCCTGGTCTTCGAGCGCCCCTCTCTCAGTCTTAGGACCCTCACCCCCAAGCTCCAGACAACCCTGGACACCCTGCAGCTGAAGCTGGTGGTGGGACTCTGGGCAGGCTTCCTCCACCCCCTGCTGCTGGCCCTGCTGCCAGCCCTGCTCTTCCGGCCGGAGCACCGGTTCAAGACTTGGCGTCACCTGCATGCCATGCCCACGCCCCGGCGGGGAATCTTCCTGGCCAAGGCGGCCTGGGCCCTTCTCCTGACCACGGCCTGCCTGGTCCTGGTCGGCCTGTCGCTCTGGGTGGAGCGTCGGGTCCTGGGTGGACTGAACCCCTTGGTGGCCCTGCCCTTCCATAGCCTCCAGATGGCCCGGCTGCTGGGTTGGTTGTGGCTGGGCAGCCTTCCGGTCCTGGGCATCTATTTGTGGGTGTCCGACCGCATCAACAGCCTTGCCGTGCCCGTGGTGCTGGGCTTGGTGGGCCTGCTGCTCACCATCGCCCTCACAGGCCAGGAACTGCCCCAGCCCTGGCGGCGGGATCTCATCCCTTGGGTGTTGCCCTACGCAGCGGCCGAACGGGTCATCCACCAGGGCCCCGCCCAGCAGGAGGTCCATGCGGCCGCCGCCTATTTCCAGCCGGAACCCGATGTCTTGCGCCTCCCCAGCGGGAGGAAAGTGAGAACCCGACAGAATGTCCCGGACGAAGTGCTCTTTCCGCCACCACCACCCACCCCAGCTTGGGTGTTGGGCTCTTTCAGCGTTGGGGTGGGCTTCTTGCTGCTGTTCCTGGGGTGGGTGGACGCTGGAAGGTGCAGGGTGTAGGCCCCAACAGCGAAGTAAAAATGCCTCCGATGAACCCGGCGATCTGTCCAGCCGTTACATGTACATCCTTTTCAATTGCTGACCGAGCTGGTTCGTTTCGTAAACCGGCACTGCTAACGACAAAGAAGGGTCATACACGTCCAGGATGTAAGCAGTCCCCCCAGGGGCAATGGTCACCGTGTAGTTCATCTTGGAATTTTGGCTTGGCTGGAAGGTCGGAACCAGGGCATACCCTGTGTCGCCTGCGTTGTAAGCTGCGTTCCACTGGTAGGCGCCAGCCGCCCCATAGATGCCCGTATCGGCCTTGAGAGACTCCAGCCCCATCTGCAGGACCTTGGCATTCGATATCGCATCGCCGATGACCCGGGCCCTGTGGCGCTGCCCCAGGTAGCTGGGGATGGCGATGGCGCCGAGAATGCCGATGACGGCCAGTACCAGCAGCATCTCAATCAGTGAGAAACCTCGGGATCGAGTGGGAATTGACATGGGTACCTCCATAGACCAGTGATCATGAGGTAGCAAGAATCGTGAAATCAGTCCTTGCCCATCACATTGGCCAGGTTGAAGATTGGCATGTACATGGCGATCACGATGAAGCCGATGATGCCGCCGAGGATGGCGATCATGACCGGTTCCATGAGGCTGGTGAGGTTGGCCACGGCGTTGTCCACCTCGTCCTCGTAGAAGTCGGCCACCTTGGACAGCATGGCATCCAGGGCACCCGTGGCTTCCCCCACGCCCACCATCTGGACCACCATGGGGGGAAATACCTTGGTTTCGGCCAGGGGCGTCGCGATGTTGCGCCCCTGTTCCACCGCATCCTTGGATTTCAGGATGGCGTCTTGGATGACCATGTTCCCGGCGGTGCGGGCCGTGATGTCCATGCCTTCCAGGATGGGCACGCCGGAGCTGATGAGCGTGCCCAGGGTGCGGCAGAACCGGGCCACGGCCACCTTGCGGAGCAGGTCCCCGATGATCGGGATCTTCAGCAGCGCCGCATCGATCAGGAGCTTCCCACTGGGTGTCTTGTAGTACTGGCGCAGGCCCACCACGATCAGGACCACAACGATGATGATGATCCAACTGTAGTTGATGAGGGCATTGGAAATGCCGATGCAAACCAGGGTCGGGAAGGGCAGCTTGCTGCCCAGACCCTCATACATGGCCGAGAAGACGGGGATGACCTTCAGCATGATGACCACCACCACGGCGATGGCAATCGTGATGACCGCCACGGGGTAGGTCATGGCTCCCTTCACCTTGGAGGTCAGCTTCACCGCCTTTTCGATGTAGCCCGAAAGCCGCTGGAGGATGACGTCCAGGATGCCGCCAGTCTCCCCAGCACCCACCATGTTCACGTACAGATCGTTGAAGGCCTTGGGGTGCTTGGCCAGGGAGGCCTGCAGGGTGGAGCCCTTTTCCACATCCTCCCGCACGGCTTCGATGATGCGCTGAAAGCCCTTGTGGGCCTGCTGGGCGCCCAGGATCTCCAGGCACTGCACCAGGGGCAGGCCTGCGTCGATCATCACGCTGAACTGCCGGGTGAAGATGGCCAGTTCCCTGGGGGGCACCTTGCCGAAGGACTTCCCCCCCTGGGCGGCCGTGATCCGGATGCTCATGACCTCGATGCCGTTGCGCTTCAGGGTGTTGGCCGCCGCATCGCGGGAATCGGAGACCAGGACGCCCTCCTGGACCTCCCCCATTCGATTCTTGCCTTTCCATGCATAAGCGGGCATGCGGACCTCGGCAAAGGGCTGGAAACAAAGGTGCCTTCAGGATAGGCAGGAAAGCCGTCCTAGAGAAGTCCTAGGTGTACTTGATGTTGGGGTTCCGGCCACCGAGGGCGGGGTTGGCCGTCTGGGCCGTGGCGGCCGTCCGGCCGCCGGCGGAGCCGACCCCCACGCCGCGGTTGATGAGTTCGCGCAACTCGTCCACGTTGGAGGAGTATTCGAAGGCCTGTTCTTGCGTGATCTCCTTGCGCATCACCAGCTCCGACAAGCTCTGGTTGAAGGTCTGCATCCCGTACTTGGTCTGGCCGGCCTGCATCACGCCATAGACCTGGTGGATCTTGTCCTCCCGGATGAGGTTCCGGATGGCGGGATTGGGCAGCATGATCTCCAGGGCCAGGGCCCGGCCCTTGCCGCTGGCCTTGGGAATGAGGCTCTGGCAGATGACGCCTTCCAGCACCAGGGAGAGCTGGGCCCGGATCTGCGGCTGCTGGTGGCTGGGGAACACATCGATGATGCGATTGATGGTCTGCACGGTGCTGTTGGTGTGGAGGGTGCCGAAGGTGAGGTGGCCGGTCTCCGCGATGGTCAGGGCGGACTCGATGGTCTCGAGGTCGCGCATCTCGCCCACCAGCACCACATCCGGATCCTGGCGCAGGGCCGAGCGCAGGGCCTTCTTGAAGCTGTGCGTGTCGGCGTGGATCTCCCGCTGGTTCACCAGGGCCCGCTTGTGCTTGTGGACGTATTCCACGGGATCCTCGATGGTGAGGATGTGCACCGGTTCCTCGGCGTTGATCTTGTCCACCATGGCCGCCAGGGTCGTGGACTTGCCCGAGCCGGTCACGCCGGTCACCAGCACGAGGCCCCGGGGCTTGTCGCAGAGGGCCTGGATGGAGGGCGGCAGTCCCAGCTGGTCGAAACTGCGGATGTTCTCCGGGATGGTCCGGAACACCCCTGCCGTGGCGCCCCGCTGGTTGAACACATTGGCACGGAAGCGGGCCACGCCCTGGAGGCCGAAGGAGAAATCCACCTCGAGATCCTCCTCGAGCCGGTGCTTCTGCTGATCGGTCATCACGCCATAGCACAGCCAGCGGGTCTGGGCCGCGTCCAGGGGCGGCAGCTTGAGGGGCACCATGCGCCCGTCGATGCGGATCTGGGGGGCGGAT
>JARLGO010000397.1 GCA_031292655.1 Geothrix sp. | reverse complement strand
GGCGGGGTGTGACCCCCGACATAGGCCGCTTCCCCGGGGCCGCCTGATACCCTGAGGCGTTGGCATTTCAACGTTCTTTGCCGAGGCTGCCCATGCGCTACCTGCCCTCTTCCCCTGTCGAGGATCGAGCCCTCCTGGACACCATCGGCGTCCCGAACGCCGAGGCGCTGCTGGTGGGCATTCCGGAACCGCTCCGCCTGCACCGCGAGCTGGACCTGCCCACCACGGGCTCCGAGCAGGAAGTGGCCTGGCAGATGATGGACCTGGCCAACAAGAACACCCGCTTTTGCGCCCAGTTCCTGGGAGCGGGGGCCTACGACCACTTCGTGCCCTCGGCCATCGACGCCCTCATCAGCCGCCAGGAATGGTTCACGGCCTACACGCCCTACCAGCCCGAGATCAGCCAGGGCACGCTCCAGCACATCTTCGAGTACCAGACCCTGATCTGCGACCTCACGGGCCTGGATGTCACCAACGCCAGCCTCTACGACGGGGGCACCGCCTGCGTGGAGGCGGCGCTGATGGCCGTCCGCGTGGCCAAGAAGCGCCACACCGTGCTGGTGAGCCGGGGCCTCCACCCCATGTACCGCGAGGTCCTCAAGACCAACTTCGCCCCCCATGACGACCTCCTGCTGGTGGAAGTGGGCCTCAAGGACGGCGTGACCGACCTGGCCGACCTCCAGGCCAAGCTCAACGGCGACGTGGCCGCGGTGATGGTGGGCTATCCGAACTTCCTGGGCGCGGTGGAGGACCTCACGGCCCTGGCCGGCCCCGTCCACGCCGCCGGGGCCCTGCTGGTGAGCGTGACCCAGGAGGCCTTCGCCTTCGGCTGGTTCGAGGCCCCCGGCAAGGCCGGCGCCGACATGGCCTGCGGCGAGGCCATGTCCTTCGGCAACAAGCCCAACTTCGGCGGCCCCTTCCTGGGCTTCCTGGCGGTGAAGGACGGCCACAAGCGCGAGATCCCGGGCCGGGTGGTGGGCCAGACGAAGGATCTGGACGGCCAGACCGGCTACGTGCTCACGCTCACGGCCCGCGAGCAGCACATCCGCCGCGACAAGGCCACCAGCAACATCTGCTCGAACCAGGGCCTGGTCGCCCTGCGCGCCAACATCTTCATGCAGCTGGCCGGCCCCGAGGGGCTCCGGGGCCTCGCGGCGCAAAATGCCGCCAAGGCCCAGTACCTGCGCCAGCGCCTGCTCGAGCTGCCGGACATGGAGCCCGTGGGCGACCCGCCCTTCTTCAACGAGTTCGTGCTCCGCTACCGGGGCGACTATGCCGCGCTCCAGGAGGTCTGCCTGAAGGAAAGCCTGCTGCCGGGTCTCGACCTGGGCCGCTTCTACCCGGAATACGCGGGCTGCATCCTCTGGTGCGCCACGGAACTCCACACCCGCCAGATGATCGAGAGCCTCGTCGAGATCCTGGCCCGCATCCCCGCGACCGTCTGAGGAGATGGACATGTTCCTACGCCAGCGCGAACCCCTCTCCTTCGAGCGCTCCGTCCCCGGCAAGCGGGGCATGGACCTGCCGAAACTCGACGTGCCCGCCCCGAAAGACACCCGTCCCGCCCACCTCAAGCGCAGCGGCTTCGACGCCCTGCCGGAGCTGAGCGAGGTGGAGGTCATCCGCCACTTCACGCGGCTCTCCAAGTGGAACTACGGCCTGGACGACGGCATCTACCCCCTCGGCTCCTGCACCATGAAGCACAACCCCCGGCTCAACGAGAAGGTGGCCGGGATGCCGGGCTTCACGGACAGCCATCCCATGGCCCCGGACGCCTTCGTGCAGGGCAACCTGGAGGCGCTCTTCACGCTCCAGGCCTGGCTGAAGGAAATCACGGGCCTGCCGGGCGTCACGCTCCAGCCCAGCGCGGGCGCCGCGGGCGAGCTGACCGGCGTCATGCTCATCCGCGCCTACCACGTGTCCAGGGGCGCCAAGCGCCGCGTCATCCTCATTCCGGACAGCGGCCACGGGACCAATCCCGCCACCGCGGCCATGGCGGGCTACGAGGTGGTGGAACTGCCCTCGGGCCCCGACGGCACCATCAGCTTCGAGGACGTGACCGATCCCGTGAACGGCAAGGTCCGCAAGGGCCTGAGGACGCTGGTCGCCGAGCTGGGCACCGAGATCGCGGGCGCCATGATCACGAACCCCAACACCATCGGCGTCTTCGAGTACCGCTTCAAGGAGATCAGCGACCTGCTGCACAGCGTGGACGCCCTGGTCTACATGGACGGCGCCAACATGAACGCCCTGGTGGGCGTGGCCCGGCCCGGCGACTTCGGCGCGGACGTCATGCACCTCAACCTGCACAAGACCATGTCCACGCCCCACGGCGGCGGCGGTCCCGGCGCGGGTCCCGTCTGCTGCGCCGAAAAGCTGGTGCCCTTCCTGCCGGTGCCCGTGGTGGTCCGCGACACCATGAAGGTGGGCGAGGGCGAGGTGCCCAGGCACAGCTACCGCCTGGAGTGGGACCGGCCCCAGAGCATCGGCAAGGTGCACACCTTCCACGGCAACTTCGGGATCCTCGTGCGGGCCCTCACCTACTGCCTGAGCCATGGTTCCGACGGCCTGAAGGAGGCCACCCTCCGCGCTATCGTGAACGCCAACTACATCCGGGCCCGGCTCAAGGGCGCCTACGCCCTGCACATCGATTCGCCCACGCTGCACGAGGTGGTCTTCAGCGACACGAACCAGGCCAAGCACGAGGTCCACACGCTGGACATCGCCAAGCGCCTCATCGACCACGGCTACCATCCGCCCACCATCTACTTCCCCCTCATCGTGCCCGGGGCGCTGATGATCGAGCCCACGGAAAGCGAGGGCAAGGACGAGCTGGATGCCTTCTGCGAGGCCATGCTCCAGATCGCCAAGGAGGCCGAGGAGGACCCGGACCGCCTGCACCAGGCCCCGACCCTCGCCCCCCTGCGGCGCCTCGACGAGACCACCGCCGCCCGCAAGCCCGTGTTGCGGTGGGTGAAGGGCTAGCCTGGGGCCATTTGTTATTCATGTTCCCGGTTGAAAAGCACGCCTAGAATCCTTGAAATCGGTCATCGCCATTTCAGGGAGGAGCATCCGTGCCCCGTTTCCGGCAGAGGTCCCTCGCGACCCAGGTGAGGCTCGCCCTGGGTGGGCTGGCCCTGCTCACGACCCTCGGCTCCCTGGGGCTGCTGCTGCTGGCCCGCCGGGCCACGGTCGAGGCGGTCGAGGTCTACCGGGGCCGCCTGCTGCCCATCCAGCAGCTGATGGACGTGGCGGATGCCTACACCGTGGACATCACCTTCGCCCTGCGGGGCGTCCGGGGCGGGCAGATGGCCCCGGCGCAGGGCCTGGATGTCCTGTCCAGGAGTGAGGCCCGGGCCCTCCGCGCCTGGAGCCGGTTCAAGGGGTCGCGTCCCCCTTCGGCCGACCTCGAGGCGGCGGAGGCGAGCCTGACGCGATTCCGGCAGCTGGACCGGGAGCTGGAGGCGCTGCTGCCCGGGGGGCCGAGCCCGCAGCTGGGGATCTTCGGCGACGCCGTGTGGATGCCGGAGGTCGCCGCACTGTCCCTCCACCTGCAGAGGCTCCGGGAGGTCGAGGACCACCAGGCCCAGGTGCTGATCCAGGAGCTGGAGCTCCAGTCCCGCCGCACCACCGAATGGGGACTCCTCCTGCTGGCGTCTGTGCTCGCCCTGACCCTCGGGTTCGGCGGGGCCTTCTCGGCCCGCCTGCGCCGGGATACCCGCCGGCTGCTGGCGCACCTCCGGCGGGTGGCCGATGGGAACTTCGAAGCCGTTCCAGTGGCCGAGGGCGGGGGCGAGCTGGTGTGGGCCGAGCGGGAGCTGAACCGCACGGTGGCGCGCCTCCGCCGGCTGATGGCCGACCTCCAGGACCAGGAGGCCCGGTACCGCCTGCTCGCCGAACGGCTGCCCGACGTGGTGTACCAGGCCCAGGCCTGGCCCGATGGCCGGCGCCGCTGGCCCTTCGTGAGCCCCCAGTTCCAGCGGTTCTACGGGACCGACGGATCGGTCCTGGAGGAGGACCCGGACTACTCCCTCCACAAGATCCACCCGGAAGATCGGCCCGGGTTCGTGCAGGCCCTCGAGGAGGCCTCCCGGCGCCTCGAACCCCTCGATTGGGAGGGCCGCTCCTTCACGGAACGGCCCGGGGAGCTGAAGTGGGTCCGGGTGCGGCGGAGCCCCACGCCCCAGGCCGACGGCAGCGTCCTCTGGGACGGGGTCCTGGAGGACATCACCAAGCTCAAGCAGTCGGAGGAGGCCCTTCGGCTCAGCGAGGCCCGGGCCCAGGAAGCCACCCGGGCCAAGAGCGCCTTCCTGTCGAACATGAGCCACGAGCTGCGGACCCCCCTCAACGCCATCCTCGGCTACGCCCAGCTGATGAACCGGAGAAAGGACGGCAGCGCCGAGGACCGGGACCAGCTGGCCCGGATCCTCGGCGCGGGAGAACACCTCCTCACGCTGATCAACGATGTGCTTTCCCTCAGCAAGATTGAATCCGGGGGCCTGGAGTTCCGGGGGGCTCCCTTCCGAGTCGGCCCGCTGCTGGAGAGCGTCCTGGACATGCAGCGGCCGCGGGCCCAGGCCAAGGGGCTTGAGCTGAAGCTGGAGGTGGACCCCTCGCTGCCGGCCAACCTGGAAGGCGACGAGGCCAAGCTGCGGCAGGTGCTGGTGAACCTGCTGGGGAACGCCGTCAAGTTCACCTCGAAGGGGGCCGTCACCCTCCAGGTCGGGTGCCAGTCCAGCCTCGTCTCCTTCGCGGTGGTGGACACGGGGCCCGGCATCTCCAATGAGGACCAGAGCCGGCTCTTCCAGCCCTTCTACCAGGCCGGCAACCACCCGGTATCGGCCGAGGGCACGGGGCTCGGGCTGTACATCAGTCGGTCCCTGGTGCGTCTCATGGGCGGAGACCTGACCCTGCAGAGCCGTCTGGGCGAGGGCAGCTGTTTCCGCTTCTCGCTGCCGATGCCCGAAGGCGAAGCGCCGCTGGAGGTCCAGGGCCGCGGCCAGGTGCTCGGCCTGGCGCCGGGGCAGCGGGAGGTCACCATGCTGGTGGTGGACGACCGGCTGGAGAACCGGGACCTGCTCGCGCAGATGCTCGCCTCGGTGGGGTTCAAGGTGCTCAGCGCCGCGGACGGCCTGGAGGCCGTGGACATCTGGAGGCGGAGCCGGCCCGAGCTCATCTGGATGGACCTGCGCATGCCTCGGATGAGCGGCTTCGAGGCGCTTCAGATCATCCGCGGCCAGGAGCTGGAGGCAGGCGGCGGCCACACCTTCGTGGTGGCCATCTCGGCCAGCGTGATCGATCTGGACCGCGAGACGCTGCGCCAGTCGGGCTTCGACGACTTCCTCGGGAAGCCCTTCATGGAGGCCCAGCTCTTCGAGGTCATCGGCCGCCTGCTGGGCCTCGCCTTCATCACGCGGACCCCGGAGCCCTCCGGTCCCGCCCTGTCGTCCCAGGACCTGTCCCGGGGGCTCTCGGCCCAGCCCGAGGCCTGGCGGGAGGCCCTGCGGGAGGCGCTGCTGACGGGAGACACCGAGGCCGCCCTGTCCATGGCGGAGCGTCTCGATGGACCTTCCCTGGCCCAGGGGTTGCGCCAGCTGATCCGGTCCTACAAACTCCAGGAACTGCTCGATCTCATGAATCATCGCCCACAGGAGTGACCCGTGCTGGTGCCCCAGGGAGACATTCTCATCGTCGACGACAATGCGGACAACCTCGACCTGCTCGGCACCGTCCTCCGCCAGCAGAAGTACCGGGTGCGGGCGGTGCCCACCGGGGCCATGGCGCTGGAGGCCGCCCGGCGGCATCCCCCGGAGCTGGTGATGCTGGACGTCAACATGCCGGGCATGGATGGGTACGAGACCTGCGAGGCCTTCAAGGCCGATGAGCGCCTGGCCGCCATTCCCGTGATCTTCATCAGCGCCCTGGATGACCCCCTGGACAAGGTGAGGGCCTTCCGGGTGGGGGCGCGGGACTACGTGACCAAGCCCTTCAGCGAGGCGGAGGTGCTGGTGCGCGTCGAGCACCAGGTGAATCTCGCGCGGCTGCAGCGGGAGCTCGAGATCCAAAACGAGAATCTTCTCGACGCGAACCTCAAGCTCAAGGAAGTGAACACCCTCAAGACCAACTTCACGGCCATGCTGGTGCATGATCTGCGTTCCCCCCTCACCTTCCTGGGGCTTACCATCGAGAACCTCCGGAACGGCGTGGGCAACCAGGAGGAGCTGCTGGCGAAATCCGAGCAGTCCTTCAAGCGGATCTGCACCCTGCTCGACGAGATGCTGGAGATCTACCGCAGCGAAAGCGGCCACCTGCCCATGGCCTATTCGGATATCGACCCCAGCCACTGGCTGCCGTCCCTGCTGTCCCCCTACCAGATGCGGGCCGCCAAGGCGGGGCTGGAATTCCAGGTGGTGGTGCCCCCCGGCCTGCCGGTGATGAAGGGCGACCGCCCCAAGCTGGATCGGGCCCTGGCCAACCTGGTAGACAATGCCTTCAAGTTCACGCCCAAGGGCGGAGCCGTGAAGGTGGAGGCCGCCATCGACCACGGGGCGGGCGTGGAGGCGGGACTGAGGTTCCTCCGGCTGTCGGTCATCGATACCGGGCGGGGCATCCCGGCAGAGGACCTGCCCTACATCTTCGATCCCTTCCGCCAATCCCAGCGCAGTGCGTCCCCCGGGGGCGTGGGCCTGGGCCTGGCCATCGTCCAGCGGCTCGTGGCGGCGCACAAGGGCCAGATCCGGGCCCAGAGCCAGCAGGGCTTCGGGTCGAGCTTCGTCATCCTCCTGCCTTGCTGACGCCGGGGCCTTTGGACGGCACAATGGAGGGTTCCCCGGAGCTTCCATGCGCCTCCCCCTCACCCTGATCCCCCGCCCGGCGCCGGGCGTGGCCCCGGGGGCGTGGCGGGTCGGGTGGTCCCGGGGCCGCCGGCTGGGGAGGGGCTGAGCATGGCCGAACCCCTCCATCAGGCCCAGGTGCTGAAGGCCCTCACGCGGGACCAGTTCATCCGCCTCTCCTCGCTGGACGCCAGCCCCTTGTGGGACGGGGTCCGGCGGGGGCACCCGCACCTGGATCCCGAGGCCTGCGCCAGCCTCACCGAGCTGCTGTCCGCCACGGCCCTGCTCCAGGGCCGGACGGCCTTCGCGGAGCGCCTGCAGGTGCTCATCAAGGGCTCGGGCCGCGCCCGGGCCGTGGTGGCGGACTGCTGGCCCGACGGCACCCTCCGCGGGGTCCTCGACCTCAGTTCGGTGCCGTCCGGCGACTGGGTGGCCGCGCCGGGCCTGCTCCAGGTGATGCGCTCCAACGCCACGGGCCAGCCCTACATCGGCAACCTGCCCCTGGTGGAGGGCGGCATCCAGGTGCAGGTGGAGCACTACCTTCAAAGCTCCGAGCAGGTTCAGGCGAGCCTCACCCTCTGGTGCGATCCGGGCACCGGGGAGGCCGGGGGCCTGCTGGTGGAGCCGCTCCCGAACTGCCCGCCGGCGCGCCTGGCGCGGCTGGTGGAAGCCATCGAGGGCCTGGAGGTGGTGCCCTACTGGGAACGCACGGCGGAGTTCCTGGCCAACTGGGTGGCCCAGGGCGAGGGCACGGAAGAAGCGGTGGCCACCGAGCTCTTCTACCGCTGCCGCTGCACCCGGGAGGCCCTGCTGGAGGCCCTCCGGCGCTTCCCCGCGGAGCAGAAGGCCGATCTCTTCCAGGGGGACGAGCCGCTGGAGGTCCGCTGCGACTACTGCGGCACGATGTACCCCATCAGCCGGGCCGACCTGCTGGCCGAGGGGGACCGATGAAGGCCCGCCTCGCCATCGCCGAGCGGGGCCGGCCCCTGGGCTCGCCCCTGTCCGTGTGGCTGAACTTCCGCGTGGTGCCCTTCCTGGGGGCCGGGCTGTCCAAGCTGTGGTCCTACACCCTGAGGGTGCGCCGGGAGGGCTTCGAGGCCGTGGAAGAGCTGGTGGCCCGGGACGAGCGCTTCATCCTCAGCTTCTGGCACCGGCGCCTCTTCATGATGCCCCTGGCCTATCCCTTCCTGCGGAAGGACCGGGGCGTGGCCATCCTCTCCAGCGACAGCAAGGACGGGGAGCGCAGCGCCGCCACCTGGCGCTGGTTCGGCATCCACGCCGTGCGGGGCACCGCCAGCGACGACGGCGCCAAGGCCCTGGT
>JARLGO010000396.1 GCA_031292655.1 Geothrix sp. | reverse complement strand
GTGCACGTCCTCGGCGCCTTCGGCCTGGTGGCCTTCCTGTTCGGGCACATCTACCTGACGACCACCGGCCACACACCCACGACCAACATCAAGGCGATGATCCTGGGATGGGAAGACCTTGAGGATGAGGATTACTACGACGAGAACGCGTAGCTCCGGGTCTACCCAGCCACCATCGGAATTCCATGTTTTTCGGGGGCCCCATCTTGGGGCTCCCGCCTTGTACGGCCGGGGAATTTACTGGAAACCCGTTGCGCATTTTGATCATATGCTCATAATTACTTGGGAGGTCCCCGTGCCCCGCCCGTACTGCTGCAAGAAGGTCCAGGCCCTGCCCGCCTGCCGCATCTTCAAGCCCCAGGGCCTTCCCCTTTCCCCGCTGGACGAAGTCGTTCTTTCTCTGGAGGAACTGGAAGCCCTGCGCCTGGCCCACGGAATGGGGCTCTACCAGCAGGACGCCGCCGAGTGGATGGCCGTCTCCCGCCCGACCTTCGGGCGGCTGCTGGATGGGGCCCACCGGAAGGTCACCCGGGCCCTGGTCGAGGGCCGGGCCCTGAGGATCGAGGGCGGCCCTTCCCGCATGAACTCGTCGGAGGAGGGGGCGGCCTCCTCAAACCGCCCATCCACCCAAGGAGATCCCATGAAAATCGCCATTCCCACCATGGACGAACGGACCCTGTCCGCCCACTTCGGCCGCAGCAAGGCCTTCCTCGTGTTCGACACGGAAAACGGGCAGATCCGCCACCGCGAGGTCCGCCCCAACGTCCATGGCCATCAGGCCCACGGTCAGCAGGAACACGGGCACGCCGGACATGGGCAAGGACAAGGTCATCACGATCACGGCGGCTTCACCGCCCTGCTCCACGACTGCTCCGTGGTCCTCAGCCGGGGCATGGGCGCAGGCGCCTGGAATGCCCTGAGAAGCGCCGGAATGAAGGTCTACCTGATCCAGCAGGCCGTCTCCGCCGAGGAGGCCGTGGGCCTGTTCTGGGCCGGTGGGCTCACGGAAAGCGAGGAAGGAATCTGCCGGGCCCACGTCCACGCCTGATCCCCCGGGGATAACCCATCCGCATCGGGCCCATCCCGGGCCCGGTGTCGGAGGCCCAGTCTTGATTCAATGAATTGACGTGTAGGCCAGGCCGCCGTCTGGAGCGAGGAAGACGGCCTCGGTGTCGAGGAGCCCCACCAGGCGATGGCCCTGGTCCAGGGAGGTGGGCAGCCACTCCACGCTGCCCCTCGCGAGATCGAACCGGGCCAGGAGGAGCCCCTTCGAGTCCGGCGCACCACAGGAGCGGACTTGCTTCGGCGTGAAGACACCGAAAATCACGTCGCGGCCGGCCCAGGAGAGCATGGGACCGCGGCCGACGGGCCCGAGCACGGCGTGGTCAGAGGTGGCGTTCCGGGAAGTGAAGAAGAGCTGCCCGGGATCCTTCGGCCCTTT
>JARLGO010000395.1 GCA_031292655.1 Geothrix sp. | reverse complement strand
CACGACGGGATCCACCAGGCCCGTGGGCCGGACCACCTGCTCCACGAAGGCGCCACCGCTCTGCTGCAGTTCGTAGTCGCCCGGAGTCGCCGAGACATAGACCACTTGCTTCACCCGGCTTTCAAATTCCTCGAATTTGAGAGGACGGTTGTCGAGGGCTGAAGGGAGGCGGAAGCCGTAGTCCACCAGGGTGGTCTTCCTTGAGCGGTCCCCGTTGTACATGCCGTGGAGCTGACCCGTGGCCACGTGGCTTTCGTCCATGAAGACGATGAAGTCCTCCGGGAAGTAGTCCAGCAGGGTGTGGGGCGGCTGGCCCGGCTGGCGGCCGTCCAGGAAGCGGCTGTAGTTCTCGATGCCGCTGCAGCTTCCCATCTCCTTCATCATCTCCACGTCGTAGATGACCCTCTGGTGGAGCCGCTGCAGCTCGACGATCTTGCCCGCGGCGCGGAACTCGTTCTCCCGTTCCTCCAGCTCCACCTTGATGTCCCGGATGGCGGCCTTCAGCTTGTCCTCGGGCGTCACGTAGTGGGTCTTGGGCCAGATGGTGAGCTCGTCCAGCTTCTCGATCACCACGCCCCGCAGCGGGTCGATCTTCGACAGCCGCTCCACCTCGTCACCCCACAGTTCGACGCGGTAGGCCACGTCCTCGTAGGCCGGGTAGACCTCCACCACGTCGCCCCGCACGCGGAAGATGCCGGGCTCGAAGCTGAGGTGGTTGCGCTGGTACTGGATGGCCACCAGGTCGCGCAGCAGCATGGCCCGGTCGATGCTCTGGCCGGTCTGCAGGTTCACGGACAGGTTCAGGTAGGAGGACGGATCGCCGAGGCCGTAGATGCAGCTGACGGAAGCCACCACGATGGTGTCCCGGCGCTCCAGCAGGCAGCGGGTGGCGCTGAGGCGCAGCTTTTCCAGCTCCTCGTTGATCTTGGCGTCCTTGTCGATGAACAGGTCCCGCTCGGGCACGTAAGCCTCGGGCTGGTAGTAGTCGTAGTAGCTGACGAAGTACTCGACGGCGTTCTCGGGGAAGAACTGCTTGAACTCGCTGAAGAGCTGGGCGGCCAGCGTCTTGTTTGGCGCGAAGATCAGGGCCGGGCGCCCCGCCCGGGCGATGGTGCTGGCCATGGTG
This sequence comes from Geothrix sp., assembly GCA_031292655.1. GTDB lineage: Bacteria > Acidobacteriota > Holophagae > Holophagales > Holophagaceae > Geothrix. The sequence goes on along the minus strand of JARLGO010000395.1, from coordinate 3,460 downwards.
TAGGTCTTCCCGGACCCGGTCACGCCCAGCAGGGTCTGGGCGCGGTCGCCCCGCCGCAGGCCCTCCACCAGCTGCGCGATGGCCTCCGGCTGGTCGCCGGCAGGCGAGTAGGGCGCCACGAGCTTGAAGGGGATCGCCTTGGCCATAGGAAGACAGGGAACCACGAAGACATGACGATGCGAAGAAGAATATTCGCCTTTCATTCGTGTAGCAGGGTTTTGTCTCTAATAGACTTTCACCACGAAGACAGGAAGGCCACGAAGGAGAAATGAGTTCTTCCTTCGTGGTCAATTCTTCGCTGAGTGCTTCAGACCTTGCGCAGGATCAAGCACCCGTTGGTGCCGCCGAAGCCGAAGCCGTTGTTCATGACGTATTCGGCATCGAGGGTGCCGGCCACGTTGGGCGTGACATCCAGGTCGCACTCCGGGTCCTGGCTGTCCACGTTGATGGTGGGCGGGATCTTGCCGGTCTTCGCGGCAAGGACCGCCACGATGGTCTCCAGCCCCCCGGCGGCACCCAGGAGGTGCCCATGCATGGACTTGGAGCTGCTCACCTTGATCTTCTTCGAGTGATCCCCGAAGACCCGCTGGATGGCCAGGCACTCCAGCTTGTCGCCCACGGGCGTGCTGGTGCCGTGCATGTTCACGTAGCCCACCTGCTCGGGCGCGATGTCCGCGTCCTTGATGGCCGCCCGCATCACCCGCTGGCCGCCTTCGCCTTCGGGCGCGGGGGAGGTGATGTGGTTGGCGTCGCCGCTCATGCCGTAGCCGGCGACTTCGGCGTAGATCTTCGCGCCCCGGGCCTTGGCCAGCTCGTATTCCTCGAGGATGACGATGCCCGCGCCCTCGGCCATGACGAAGCCGTCCCGGCCCACGTCAAAGGGGCGGGAGGCCCGTTCGGGCTCGTCGTTGCGGGTGCTGAGGGCGCGCATGGCGGCGAAACCGCCCACCCCCAGCTCGTTGATCACCGAGTCGCTGCCGCCGGCCATCATGCGGTCCGCGTAGCCGAAGGCGATGAGCCGGGCCGCGTCGCCGATGGCGTGGGCGCCCGTGGCGCAGGCCGTGGCCACGGCGCTGTTCGGGCCCTGCAGGCCGTACTTGATGCTGGCCTGGCCGCTGGCCAGGTTGATGATGAGGCTGGGGATGAAGAAGGGACTCGTGCGCCGGGGGCCCCGGTAGCCGTTGGCCTCGTCCCAGATCGTGCTGAGGCCGCCGATGCCGCTGCCGATGTAGACACCGAAGACTTCCCGCTCGGCCTTGGTCAACGCGACTTGGTCGAAGCCCGCATCCGTCCAGGCCTCATGGGCCGCGCCCAGGGCGTACTGGATGAAGATGTCCATCTTCTTCTGTTCTTTCTTGTCGATGAACAGATCCGGGTTGAAGCCCTTCACCTGGCCCGCGATCCTGCAGGCGAAGTCCGTCGCATCGAAGCGGTCGATGGTGCTGATGCCGCTCTTTCCTGCGAGCAGGTTGTTCCAGGTCTCGGGCACCGTCAGGCCGCAGGGGTTGACGGTCCCCATGCCGGTGATGACGACGCGACGGCGCTGAACGGTCCTGGTCATGGGTTCACCTCGGGTAGGATCGGGAAAACAAACGTGCCGCAGGGCCATGAGGGGCGCTGCGGCACGTTACGCTCGCGAATGATCAGACCTTCGCGTGCTTCTCGATGTAGGCGATCGCATCGCCCACCGTGCGGATCTTCTCCTGCTCGCTCTCGGGGATCTCGAGGCTGAAGGCCTCTTCGATGGCCATGATGATCTCGACGGTGTCGAGGCTGTCGGCACCGAGATCGTCCACGAAGTGGCTGGATTCGGAGATGGAATCTTCGGGCTTGGCCAGCTGCTCGGCAATGATTGCAATGACCTTCTTACGCACATCAGCCATCGGGGGCTCCTCCAAACGAACCTGGAAACCCTAACATACCCCGGGGGGATTTCCAAACCCCGAGTCAAGCGACCGCCCCAACCGTCCGGAACAGATGGATTGCGCCCGGCCGCCATCCGAGGAGGATGGAGCCATGCCCCGCGCCAGGACCCACGAGGAACCTGAATTCGGCTGGCCCCTGGGCTGGGGCGGCAGCCTGGCCGAGTTCCGCACCCACCTGGCGGTGGAGCGGGGCCTCTCCGCGAACACCGCTTCGGGCTACATGTCGGATCTGGATCATCTGGCGGCCTGGGCCTGTCCCCGGGAGCTCTCCCCCGACGCCCTCAGCCGAGACCACCTCACGGCCTTCATCGTCGCCCAGCAGGGCCAGGGCAAATCCCCGCGGAGCCTCGCCAGGATGAGTTCCAGCCTGCGCTCGTTCCTGGCCTTCCTGCGCATGGAGGGCGGCGGCGGGGCGGGACCCGAAGCGGTCGTCAAGCCGCCGAGGCCGCCGCGCATCCTCCCGCGCACCCTGAGTGAAGACCAGGTGGAGGCCATCCTCAACGCCCCGGATGTCGCCACGCCCCTGGGCATCCGCGACCGTGCCTGGCTGGAGCTCATCTATGCCTCTGGCCTCCGGGTGTCCGAGCTGGCGGGGCTGCCGGCCCTGTCGGTGTTTCTCGACGAGGGCTTCCTCCGGGTGATGGGCAAGGGGAGCAAGGAGCGCCTCATCCCCTTCGGAACGGGGGCGGAGAAGTGGATCCGGGCCTGGCTGGTGCTGCGGCCCGGCTTCAAGCCCAGCGGTGGCGAGCTCTTCGTCGGGCAGCGAGGGGAGGGCCTCACCCGCCAGCACCTCTGGCGCCTGCTCAAGGGCTACGCCCGCGCGGCCGGCCTGCGCGCCGAGGCCGTCAGCCCCCACGTGCTGCGGCATGCGTTCGCCACCCACCTTTTGGACCATGGCGCCGACCTCCGCGCCGTGCAGGCCATGCTCGGCCATGCCGACATCAGCACGACCCAGATCTACACCCATGTCCACCAGGCGAGGCTGCGGGCTCTGTACGATCACCTGCATCCCCGGTCGTGATTCGCTCCGGGTGGGTCCCCGCGCCGCAGGCTCCCCCAGAGCCTGCTCTGCGACCCACCAAGTCGCGAGATCTACACCCATGTCCATCAGGCCCGGCTGCGCGCCCTCTACGATCAGATGCATCCGCGGAGCGGGGGCTCAGAGCTGGGTGAGGAGGACGCCGCCGATGACCAGGACCGTCCCTCCGGCGAAGGCGGGAGTCACGCCCTGACCATAGAAGACCCAGGCCAGCACCGCCGTCGCCACGGGCTGCAGGTTGGTGGCGATGGCCACGCGGCTGGGTTCCTTGATGGAAAGCGCGTGGAACCAGAGCAAGTAGGAGGCCACGCTGGTCATCACGCCCAAGTAGATCAAGCCGACCCAGGCCATGGGAGGCACCGAGGCGAGGGTCAACCTCGGCAGCCCGAAGAGCCCCATGGGTGTGAAGATCGCCAGGCCGAACAGGATCGAGAGCGTGGTGGCCCGCTGGGCGCCGTGCTTCTGCACCAGGGGACGGCTCAGGACGGTGTAGCCT
>JARLGO010000077.1 GCA_031292655.1 Geothrix sp. | reverse complement strand
GCGGACCTCCTTCTTGCCCAGCACCAGGGCCATGATCTCGCTCTGCTGAGGCAGGACGCCGCCCATGCGGCGGACGGATTCGAGTTCGGGGAACTGCCGGATGTTCGCCTTGCTGAGGGCCAGGCGCACTTCGTCTTCCAGTTGTCCGGCGCTGGCTTCGACCACCACGATCCGGTCGGCGCCGTGGATGGCCGCCTTCAGCTCCTCCACCGGGAAGGGCCAGAGGGTGATGGGCCGGAAGAGGCCGGCCTTGACGCCCTGGTGGCGGAGGTCCTGCACGGCGCCCTTGGCCGTGCGGGCCGGGGTGTTGCAGGCGATGAGGACCACCTCGGCGTCGTCGCAGAGGAAGCTCTCGGCGCGGGCCTCCACCTTCATGGCCTCGTACTTGGCGTTCAAGTGGACGTTGTGGGCCTCGAGGTCGCTCTCCGTGAGGAAGATCGAGGAGATGAGGTTCCGGCGGTGCATGGCGTCACCGTAGACCGCCCACTTGGGAATGCCGGGCTTGATCATGGTTTCGGGCAGCTGCACCTTGCCCGTCATCTGGCCCAGGTAGCCGTCGCCGAGGATGACCACGGGGTTGCGGTATTTGAAGCTGAGCTCGAAGGCCAGCATGGTGAGGTCCAGCATCTCCTGGGGCGTGGAGGGCGCCAGGGTGATCGCATGGGTGTTGCCGTGGCCCAGGCCGTGGCAGGCCAGCTTGATGTCGGACTGCTCGGGGGCGATGTTGCCGAGACCCGGTCCGCCGCGCATGACGTCCACGAAGACGCCGGGCAGCTCCGAGCCGATCATGTAGGAGACGCCCTCCAGCATCAGGCTGAAGCCCGGCGACGAGGTGAAGGTCATGGTGGGGAGCCCCGCGCCCGCGGTGCCGTACATCATGTTCACGGCGGCGACCTCGCTGACGGCCTGGAGGAAGGTGCCGTCGAGCTTGGGCAGGAACTTGGCCATCAGCTCGGCCCCCTCGGTGGAGGGCGTGATGGGGTAGCCGTAGACGTGGCGGCAGCCCGCGAGGAGGGCGCCGATGGCCGAGGCGTAGGTGCCCTTGATGACCAGGGGTTCCGTGCGGGACAGGGGCAGCACCTCGGAGGGCAGGTCCACGGGCTCGGGCGCGTCGCAGGGCTTCACGCCGAAGAGCTGGGCCGGGTCCTCCAGTTCGAAGTCCTGAATCTCGCCTTCATGGGCGGGGCGCAGGCCGTAGGGCTCCGGGCAGGCGTCCATGCACAGGCCGCAGGCATTGCAGTTGGTCAGGTCCAGTTCCACGGGCACCAGGCCCGTCAGGGGGTTGATCTGGTCGCTGAGGGTGATG
>JARLGO010000394.1 GCA_031292655.1 Geothrix sp. | reverse complement strand
TCCACCCAGGCGCGGGGCACGCCCACCGAGTTGCGGTTCTCGTAGTACATGGGCACCACCTCGTCCTCCAGCAGGCGGAAGAGGTCCTCCGCATCGCGCTGGTCCTGGATGGCCTGGTTGGCATGGGTCTCGCCCGTGCCGATGGCAAAGCCGTTCTGGCCGTCGTAGGCCTCGGCCCACCAGCCGTCCCGGATCGAGATGTGCAAGCCGCCGTTGAGCACCACCTTCATGCCGCTGGTGCCGCAGGCCTCGAGGGGGCGCTGGGGGTTGTTGAGCCAGGCGTCGATGCCTTGGTAGAGCAGGCGGCCCACGCGGATGTTGTAGTTCTCGATGAAGACGATGCGGTGCCGGAACCGGGGGTCCTCCAGGAGCTTGGCCACCCTTTGGATGAGGGCCTTGCCCGTGTGGTCCGCCGGATGGGCCCGGCCGGAGAAGACGAGGTTCACGGGACGCTCCGGATGGTTGACCAGGCGGTCCAGGCGATCCAGGTCGGTGAAGAGCAGGTCCGGCCGCTTGTAGGGGACGAAGCGGCGGGCGAAGCCGATGGTGAGGGCGTCCGGGTCCAGGGGCGGCGGCTCGATCTCGGGCAGGCCCAGGCGCCCGCGCATGTGGGCGCAGCGCTCGCGGATGAACCGGATGCTGCGGGCCTTCAGCACCTGCTTGGTCTCCCACAGCTCCGCGGACGAGACCCCCTCGATCTTCGCCCAGGTGTCGGGGCGCGTAAGGGCCGCCTGGTAGGCCACGCCCAGGTGCGCCTCGTAGAGATGGTTCATCTCCGTGGCCAGCCAGGTGGGGAGATGGACGCCGTTGGTGACGTGGCCGATGGGCACCGCCTCCTCCCGCAGGCCGGGATAGAGGTGGTTCCACATCTTGCGGGAGACCACGCCATGGAGGGCCGAGACCCCATTGGCCCGCCGGGAGAGCTTGAGGGCCAGCACGGTGGGCATGAACGCCGAGCCGTGGTCGTGGGGATTCACCCGGCCCAGCCCCATGACTTCTTCGAGGGGCAGCTTCAGCCCCTCGGCCAGGGACCTCAGGTGCTCGGCGGCCAGGTCGGCGGGGAAGCGGTCATGGCCGGCTTCCACCGGGGTGTGCGTGGTGAAGACCGTGGCCGAGGCAACCTCCTGGAGGGCCTGATGGGGATCCATGCCGTCGGCCTGGATGCGGTGGCGGGCCCGTTCCAGGAGGGCGAAGGCGGAGTGGCCCTCGTTGAGGTGGAACACGCTGGCATTGATGCCGAGGGCCCGGAGGGCGCGGGCCCCGCCCACGCCCAGCAGCAGCTCCTGCTCGATGCGCATGCGCTGGTCCCCGCCATAGAGCCGCGCCGTGAGGGACACATCCTTGGGATCGTTCTGCTTGACGCGCGTGTCCAGGAGGATGAGCCGGATGCGGCCGACCTGCACCTCCAGGACGGCCGCGCGGGCGAGCCTCCCCGGGAGCTCGACGGAGACCTGGAGGGGCTGGCCGTAGCGGTCCATCGCCGGCACCAGGGGCAGGTCGGCGATGTCGAAGGGCTCCACCACATCCTGTTGCCAGAACTCCGCGTTGAGCACCTGGGAGGTGTAGCCCTCGTGGTAGAGCAGGCCCACGCCCACCAGGGGTACGCCGAGGTCGGAAGCGGCCTTCAGGTGGTCGCCCGCCAGGATGCCCAGCCCGCCCGAGTAGATGGGCAGGGATTCGTGGATGCCGAACTCCATGCAGAAGTAGGCGATGGGCCGGGAGCGCATGGCCCCCGCGTGGGTGAGGCCCCAGGTGGTCACCGGCGTGAGGTACTCCTTCAGCTGGCGGAGGGCCCGGTCCACCCGGGCCGGGATGTCCACGTCGGCGGCCCGGGCCTCGAGCAGCTCGGGCCGGATCTGCTTCAGCACGGACATGGGATTCTGGTGGGCCTTGTGGTAGAGCTCCAGATCGAGGTCGCGGAAGATGGTCCGCACCTCGGGCTTCCAGGTCCACCAGAGGTTCTGGGTGAGCTTGTGCAGTTTGGGAATCAGTTTGTCCATGAGGCTTCCGGGAACGGTCAGGGGGGGGACGGAGGTTCAAGCTTCAGAAAGAGGGCCGCCAGGGGCGGCAGGACCAGATTCAAGGACTGGGGGAAGCCGTGGGCGGGAACGGCTTCGGTCTGGACCCGGCCCCGGTTGCCCTGGTTGTGCCCGCCGTAGTAGGTGGAATCCGTGTTCAGCAGTTCGACGTAGGTGCCGGGGGCGGGGACGCCGATGCGGTAGCCCCCTTGGGTCAGCGCCGTGAAGTTGAAGGCGATGGCCATGAAGTCCCCGGGGTCCGAGGCCCTCCGCAGCAGCGTGAGGACGCTGTTGAAGCGGTCCCCGCAGTCGATCCAGGCGAAGCCGCCGGGCTGGCAGTCCCCCTCGTACAGGGAGGGATGGCGGCGGTAGAGGGCGTTGAGGTCGCCGACCAGGTCGTGGATGCCCTTGTGATCCGGTTGATGGAGCAGGTCCCAGTCGAGGGCGGTGTCGTGGTTCCATTCCCGCCCCTGGGCGAACTCGCCCCCCATGAAGAGGAGCTTCTTGCCCCCGTGGGCGAAGAGCCAGGCATAGAGCAGGCGCAGGTTTGCCATCCGCTCCCAGGGATCGCCGGGCATGCGGCCGTAGAGGCTGCGCTTTCCGTGGACCACCTCGTCGTGGGACAGGGGCAGCACGTAGTTCTCGGAGCCGTGGTACACCATGGAAAAGGTGATCTCGTTGTGGTGATGGGGCCGGGCCATCATGCCCTCGCCCAGGTAGCGCAGGGTGTCGTGCATCCAGCCCATGTCCCACTTGAAGCCGAAGCCGAGGCCGCCCTGGTCCGTGGGGCGGGACACGCCCGCCCAGGCCGTGGACTCCTCGGCCACGGTGAAGGCGTCCGGATGCTGGGCGTAGACCACCTCGTTCAGGCGGCGGAGGAAGGCCACGGCCTCGAGGTTCTCCCGGCCCCCGTGGCGATTGGGGATCCACTGGCCCGCCTCGCGGCTGTAGTCCAGGTAGAGCATGGAGGCCACGGCATCCACCCGCAGGCCGTCCACATGGAACTGGTCGAGCCAGAAGAGCGCGTTGGAGATGAGGTAGTTCTGCACCTCTACCCGCCCGTAGTTGTAGATCAGGGTGCCCCAGTCCATGTGGCGCCCCTGGCGGGGGTCGGCGTGCTCGTAGAGGTGGGTGCCGTCGAAGCTGGCCAGGCCGTGGGCGTCCTCGGGGAAGTGGGCGGGCACCCAGTCGAGGATGACCCCCAGGCCGGCCTGGTGCATCGTGTCCACGAAGGCCTTGAAGTCCTCGGGCCCGCCGAAGCGGCTGGTGGGCGCAAAGAGGCCCAGGGGCTGGTAGCCCCAGGACGGATCGAAGGGATGCTCCGTCACCGGGAGCAGTTGCACGTGGGTGAAGCCCAGCCAGCTGGCATAGGGGGCCAGGTCCGCGGCGATCTCCCGGTAGCTCATGAAGGAGCCGTCGGACCGCCGCCGCCAGGAGCCCAGGTGGAGTTCGTAGATGCTGAGGGGCTCCGCGTGGACCTTCCCCCGCCGGCGCGCCTCCATCCACGCGCCATCGCCCCAGGCGTGGGCCTGGAGGCCATGGATGATGGAGGCCGTGCCGGGGGCCCGCTCGCAGCGGAAGGCAAAAGGGTCGGCCTTGAGGGGCAGCAGGCGGCCATCCGGGCCGTGGAGTTCGAACTTGTAGAGCAGGCCCGGGACCAGCCCCGGCACGAAGGTCTCCCAGAAGCCGTTGGGTCCGACCTGGGCCATCGGGTGGGCGCGCCCGTCCCAGCCGTTGAAGTCCCCCACCACGCTCACGGACCGGGCATTGGGCGCCCAGACCGCGAAGGTGACGCCCGCGGTGCCCGCCACGACTCGGGGATGGGCACCCAGTTTTTCGTAGGCCCGCAAGTGAGTGCCCTCTCCGAGCAGGTGCAAATCAAGGTCGCCTAGGGTCGAGGCGAAGCGGGACCGATCCATGGATCATTCTAGGGCGAGGCAGGTCCCGGGCGCGGTTTGATTTGGCGCCCGGCTTGTTTTCTTCCAGCCGGCGCCGATCCCGGGTCAAGGTTCCCAGGAGGCCGAACCGGTTCCGATGCTTTTTCTGGCAACTTAATCCGGCCTGAGTTCAATATGGGGTCATCGAAACCCCGGTTCGCATTCTTCAATCGAGCAAGGCATGACGCAGTCCTGGCCCGGGTGTTTCTGTCCTCCCCATCCGTCGACCATTTCTCCCATCTGACAAGGAGCGCGATCATGAGCGAGGAGACCCGGCCCAAACCAGGCCCAAGCGAACAGGGAGCCATGGCCCGCCTCGGGGCGTCCCTCGCCGACTGGAGCGAGAAGTGGTTCCCCGATGCCTACGTCTTTGCCGCCATCGCCGTGGTCATCGTCTGTGCCGCGGCCCTGGCCATGGGACGCTCCCCCGTCCAGATCTCCGAGGACTTCGGCAAGTCTTTCTGGAACCTCATCCCGTTCACCATGCAGATGGCCTTCGTCGTCATCGGCGGCTACATCGTGGCCGTCTCCCCGCCCGTGCGGAGGGCCATCGACGTGCTGGCGCGGTTCCCCAGGACCCCCAAGGTCGCCGTGGCCTATGTGGCCTTCATGGCCATGGCCGCGTCCCTGATCAGCTGGGGCTTCAGCATGATCTTCGCGGGCATCCTCATGCGCGAGATCAGCAAGCGGGTCAAGGGGATCGACTACCGCGCCATCGGCGCCGCGGGCTACCTGGGCCTGGGCAGCGTCTGGGCCCTGGGACTGTCCTCCTCGGCGGCCCTGCTGATGGCCACCAAGGGGTCCATCCCGCCCGGCCTGCTGGCCATCAGCGGCGTCATCACCTTGAAGATGACCCTGTTCACCTGGCAGAACCTGGTGATGATCGTGGTCCTGATGGGGCTTTCCGTGTGGATCTGCTACGTGTCGACGCCCTCGGCCGAACACGCCAAGACCGCCGAGATGGCGGGCATCACCTACCAGGACTCCCAGGAAAGCATCGGCGACCCGCAGACCCCGGGCGAAAAGCTCGAGTTCAGCCCCTGGCTGACCCTGGTGCTGGTGGCCCTCGGCCTGGTCTACCTGTTCAACGTCTTCCGCACCAAGGGCGGGTTGGCCGCCCTGGACCTGAACACCTACAACTTCATGTTCATCATCGTGGGGATGCTGCTGCACTGGAGGCCCCGGGCCTTCCTGCGCGCCGCGGCCAAGGCGGTGCCCATGACGGGGGGGGTCCTGCTCCAGTTCCCCCTGTACGCGGGGATCTTCGGCGTGCTGATGGGATCCCACCTGAACGAGGTGCTGGCCAAGTTCTTCGTCTCCATTTCCACCCAGGGAACGCTCCCCCTGGTCGGCGGCATCTACTCGGCCATCCTGGGCCTGTTCCTGCCTTCCGGCGGCGGCAAGTGGGTGGTGGAGGCCCCCTACCTCCTGGAGGCGGCCAAGCTGCAGCATGTCAACCTGGCCTGGATGGTCCAGGTTTACAACGCGGCCGAGGCCCTGCCGAACTTCATCAACCCCTTCTGGATGCTGCCGCTGATGGGGTTGACCGGGGTGAAGGCGCGGGACCTGGCGGGCTACTCGACCCTCCAGCTGATCTTCCACGTCCCCGTTGTCCTCTTCCTCCTGTGGCTCCTGGGGAGGACCCTCCCCTACGTCGCGCCGATCTTGAGCTAGCCGGATTCCTTCAGCAGCTCCCAGACCCGAAGAGCTTCGCTCACGCTCCAGGCCTGGGCGTCGCAGCCCCTGGGCGTGTGCGGGGCATCGCCGTCGAGGAGCTCCGGCAGCTGGCCCAGGCAACCCGAGTCCAAGAGGGGCACCAGGGAGCCGAGCCAGGCCCGGGCCGTGGCGCGGGCGGCCGGGTGCCCATCCCAGGCCAGGTCCAGGGCCTCGCAAAGCAGGGGCAGCAGCCAGACCCAGGCCGTGCCGTTGTGGTAGGCGGGCTTGCGGCGGGTGTCCTCGTCGCCCTCGTAGCGGCCCTGGTAGGGATGGACCGGATCGTTGAGCGGGCCGCCCCCGGGCCCGAAGATGGGCAGGGCCACGGAGACGGGCAGGGGAGCCAGGCTCCGCAGGCCGCCGGGCACCAGCAGGTGGCGGGCGCAGGCGGCCACCGCCCGGCGGGCGCGGTCCCCGGCCACGAGGCCGAGGGACACCAGGAAGAGCTGATTGGGGCGCAGGTGGTCCGCGGGCAGGGCCTCCTTCGCCGCCACCCCCTCGCTGGCCAGGAGCACATCCGCGAACCAGCCCCGCTCCTCCAGCCAGAAGGCTTCCAGGGAGGCCGCGGCCCGGGCGGCGGTGGCGGACCAGGGCTCCCCGTCGCTGGGCGCGCAGAGCCGCTCCAGCAGCCGCAGGAGGCGGATCCAGAGGGCCTGGATCTCCACGGGGTAGCCCTCCCGCGGCGAGCCCATGGGGTAGCGGGTATCCATCCAGGTGAAGTGGGCGGGGCTCCACAACAGGCCCGAGGCGGGGTCCATCCGCACCCCGTTGCGGGCCCGGCGCCGCAGGTGCTCGCCCAGGGAGGTGAGCACCTCCAGCACGGTGCGCGGGCCTGCCTCCGCATGGAAGAAGGCCGGGCCCAGGTACTCGGCCGCCTCTTCACAAGCCACGGCCAGCCAAAGCGGGGCGTCGGAGGTGTCCCGGTCCCCGGTGTGATCGGCACCCAGCATGTTGGGCAGGGTGCCGTCCTCCTCCAGGGCCGCGAAGGTCCGCAGGATGAGCCCGGCTTCCTCGGCCTGGCCCGAGGCCAGGAGTCCCCGGCAGACGATGAGGGTGTCCCGGCCCCAGTCCAGGAACCAGGGATAGCCGGCGATGACCGTCAGCCCCTCGTCCCGGCGGGCCAGGAAGGCCTGCAGGGCCCGGCGGAGGCGCCCGGGGACATCCAGGGCCGCGGCCGGTTCAAAGGAGGGGACCTCCTCCAGAGTCTCGGCTTCGGCGCTGACCACCATCTGCACCTCGGATCCCGGGGGCAGGGGCAGGTCGAACCAGCCGGGGCTCCAGGCGTCCCCGGAAGCCGCCAGGCCCCGGGAACCCTCGATGGGATGGGGGATGTCGCGGCAGGCCTCGGGCTGCGCGCGGTAGGTCCCGGACTCAGCCCAGGCCTCCAGCGAGCGGCCTGGGGCGGGCGCAAACCGGAAGCCCGTCCGGTCCGCCAGGACCGTGGTGGCGGCTTGGAAATGGGCCTCGAGGCCCGCATCCAGGCGGGTCTCCCCATGGAAGGAGCGGTCCTCCAGATCGAGGCGCACCGTGACTCGGACCGAGTGCCGCGAGGGCAGGTCCGACTCCTCGCCCGCATTGGCGGGACGGGACCAGCGCAGCGCCACGGCATTTTGATCCGCCGGCATGTGCGCCTCGAGGCCGAGCTCCACCCGCCGCCCGTCCCCGGCGCTGGCCAGGAAGGTCCAGCGCGCCGGGGGACCGGCTTCCAGGCGGATGAGGTTGTGGCCGTCCAGGGCGGTGATGAACCCGTCCGCGTTCACCCAGGCCCGCAGCCGCTTGGCCAGGACCTGGCGGTCCGAGGGCGCCGTGGGGTGGAGGTTCGCCGCCAGCAGGCAGTCGTACTTGGAGGTGATGCCGCCGAGATCCGCGTGCAACCGCGCCATGCCGCCGCGCCCATTGGTGAGCAGGGCCAGGCCCCGGGCCCCGGGCCGCGCGAGGTTCGGCAGCTCGGGCAGGTACTGGAGCTCCGCCCGCAGGGGACCAGCCCCCGCGAGGTGCCGCCGGAGGGTGAGGGAGGCGGCGCCCCTGCGATCGGAGCAGGGGGGGATGGCCGCCACCCACCCACCCTCCACCGGCACCCCCCGCAGGTGCAGGTCCGGCTGCTCCGCCATCTGCAGGGTGGCTTCGAAGGGGGCCGGATCCTTCAGCAGCAGCCAGTGGCCCGGCGCCACCAGGCTCACGCGGCGGGCGTCCTCGCCCTGCCAGAGGGTCACCTGGGGGAAGGCCGGGTGCGCGAGGGCGGCGTCCAGGGCCGCCAGCAGGTCCCGCCGGAGGAGCCCCTCCTCCAGCCGGGGCAGGGCCGCGAGGAAGGCCTCGGGGTCCCGGGCCGCGCGGGCGGCCAGGCCCCACCAGGGGCCGGGCCCGATCTCCTCCGCGGGATGCACGGCGGCCACCGCCTGAAGGGCCCAGGCGGCCTGGGCGCGGGCCCGCCGGTAGGCCTCGCCCGCCAGGCCCAGGGGGGTGGGGTGGGCCGAAAGGCAGTAGCTCCCGCCGGAGGGGAGGACCAGTTCGCGGCCCCCTCCCGGGAGGGGGCGGGCTTCCGGGGGGGCCTGGCCCAGGAGGTCCACCGGGGCCTCGCCCAGGGGGGCCCAGTCCCCGGCCGTCAGGGAGCAGGTCCGTTCCTTCTCCGCATCGAGGTTCACCAGCACGAGCGCATGATCCAGGCCTTCCGCGGAGGTCCGGTGCAGGGCCAGCACCGGGGCCTCCTCGCCGCTGCTGCGGCGCAGCTCGGCGCCATCGAAGAAGGCGGGGTGGTCCGAGATCAGGCGGTTCAGGGCCGCCAGCTCCCCGATCAGGTTGGGCTCCGCCCCCCAGGCGAGGTCCCGGGCCTCATGGACATCCACCCGCTCCGTGGCCAGCCATTCCACGCCCGCCGTGAAGCCGAATCCGCCGCTCTGGCCCGCGAGGGCGCAGAGGCGGTTCCGCAGGCGGGACCAGGCCAGCCCGCGGCTCGCGAGGCGGGGGTTGTCGTGGGTCTCGCTGTAGTGGACCAGGAGCCCCGTCCGTTCCCCCTGCCGCAGGCAGTGGTCCAGGTAGTGGGCGACCTCCAGGGGATGGTAGTTCTGGAACAGCTCGGAGTAGGCCCACTGCATGCCGCCCCGGGTGAGCAGGGCCTCGGTGGCCTCCCAGGAACCGCCCAGGCCCTCCAGCAGGAACACGGCCTCCGGGTAGGCCCGGTGGACCTTGGCCGTGATGTACTGCCAGGCCGGCACGGGCACCATGTAGCCCGCGTCGCAGCGGAAGCCATCCACGCCCCGCCCGCACCAGAGGAGCAGGGCCCGGGCCACGGTGTCCCAGAGGGCGGTGCTGCCCTGGTCCAGCTCCACCAGGTCCGCCCAGGTGTTGCCCCAGGCGCCGGGGCTGTGGAAGGTCCCGTCCGGGTTCCGGCGGAACCAGTCCGGGCGGTGCTCCAGCAGGCGGGAGCCCCAGCCCGTGTGGTTCACGAGGATGTCCAGGAAGACCTGCCCGCCGTGCTGGTGGACCGTCCCGGTCAACTCCTCGAACTGCTCCTCCGCCGTGGTGCGCCGGTCGAAGTCCACCAGGGCCGGATCGATGGCCGTGAGGTCCAGCTGGGCGTAGGGGCTGCCGAAGCGGCCCATGCGGGCGAAGGTGGTGGGCACGGGGCCCACGGGGAGCAGGTGCAGGATGCGGCAGCCGAGGCGGTCCACGATGTGGGGCACCGCCGCCGTGAGGTCCCGCAGGCGGCCCGAGGGGGGGATGACCGCATATCCCGCGGCGTCCAGGGCCTGGATGGCCTCGGCCAGATCCGGCCTCTGCCGGTTCGCGGCGCCGCCGAACATGCGAGGGAAGGCGCAGTAAATGGTGTTTGCCGTGCGCAGGCGATCCGGGTGGATGGAAAGGCTGAGGTCCTCCCCTTCCGGCCAGTGCTGGAAGCCGTCCGGGTCCACGCAGTAGGCCTTGGCCCGGAAGAACCCGGGCTCCGTGAGCGCCAGGTCCAGCCCCCAGCCGCCCTCCACCTCGGGCAGCGGGATGTCGCGCCAGGAGGAACCCGCCGGATCGCCGGTCCGCTCCCCCAGCAGGGACAGGGTCTCGTCCCGCATCCTCGTGCCGCGGGTGAGGTTCGTGCGCAGGAAGGCCCGCCAGCCCGGGGCCCCTGGCTGCGGGTGCGTCAGGCCGAAGGCCGCCCGGTCCCCCACGAAGCGGAGCCGCTGGGTGCCCGGAGGCGGGGACATCGTGAGGGGGGGCATGGGGGCGCTTCAGCCACGGGGAAAGCGGATGGGGACAGCCTACTCGATGGGGAGCCGCCCCTGGCCCATGCGGATGATGGCGGGCACGTGCAGGTCGTCGGCGCCGCCGGGCAGCTCGCCGCTGGGGGTGGGGGCCTGGGGCAGGAGCCGGGTGGGCGTGGGGCCCTGCTCCCCGGCGGGCAGCTCGCCGTAGACGCGGCCGCTCACCACGTTGGCGGGCAGGGGCTGGGACTGGATGGCCATGGCGGACGCGTAGGTCATCGGCACGCCCTCGGTGGGAGCGCCCAGGTGCAGGCTGATGCGGCGCTCTTCCTCCAGGCGTTCCTCCTGGTCGAAGCCGCTGGCCAGCACGGTGACCAGCACCCGGTCCTCCATGCCCTCGCCTTCCACGGTGCAGGCCTTGATGTCGGGCCGGCCGTTGTAGTGGTCCTGCAGGTAGTTCATGGCCGTCTCGATGGCCGAGGCCTCCATGACCTCCCAATCGGCGGTGATGGACACCATGACGTTGGCGGCGGCGCCGGACTGGGCCCGTTCCAGCAGGGGGCAGGCCAGGGCCTTCCGCAGGGCGTCCATGACGGCCTCTTCGCCCCGGCCGGCGCCGGTGCCGATGAGGGCCTCGCCCCCGTTCCGCAGCACCGCCTCCACATCGGCGAAGTCGCCGTTGATGATGCCGGGCTTGAGGATGAGGTCCGCGATGCCGCGCACCCCCTGGATGAGCACGCCGTCGGCCACGCGGAAGGCTTCCTTCATGGTGACGCGGGCGTCGCAGACGTTCTTCAGGCGCTCATTGCTCACCACAATGACGGTGTCGGCCGTGTCCCGGAGGTTGGAGAGGCCGGACAGGGCCAGGTCGCCCTTCTTGCGGCCCTCCCAGGCGAAGGGCGTGATGACCACGGCCACGGTGAGGGCGCCCAGCTCGCGGGCGTAGTTCGCCAGCACCGGGGCGGCGCCGGTGCCGGTGCCGCCGCCCATGCCCGCGGTGATGAAGATCATGTCGGCGCCCTGGAGGGCCGCCAGCACTTCCTCGCGGCTCTCCTCGGCGGCCACGGCGCCGCGCTCGGCGCTGCCGCCCGCGCCCAGGCCCCGGCTGCTCTGGGGCCCCAGGGGCAGCTTCAGGTGGGCCTTGCTCTGGGCGAGGCTCTGCTGATCGGTGTTCATGGCGATGAACTGCACGCCGGTGACGCCGCTGTCGATCATGCGGTTGATGGCGTTGCAGCCCGCGCCGCCCACGCCCAGCACCTTGATGTTGGCGCCGGGGAGGCTGTGGGGGCAGGGGAGGAAGGGGGTCTCGGTCATCGGGGCTCCCAGAAGGTGCAGGGCTTGGGGGTTCATGGCTAGAACAGCTTCTTGAAGCGGCCGAGGAAACCATCTCCCCGGTCCTGTTTGCCGCGGACTTCGTTCATGTCGCGGGACAGGGCCTTGACGGCCCCCAGCGCGTTCACGAAGAAGGGATTGCCGGTGGCCTGGGGCAGGCCGACCACGCCCTGGATGCGGCCCAGCACCACCCGGGGCCGGCCCAGCAGGGTCTGGGCGAGGATGGGCAGGTGGGTGAGCAGCGCCCCGCCGCCCACCAGGTGCACGCCGCCGTGGATCTCGTGCATGATGCCCGTGCGGCCCATCTCGGCCAGCACCAGGTTCAACAGCTCCGCGGCCCGGGCCTGGAGTACTTCGGCGATCTCGCGGCGGGACACCAGGCGCCCCTCCTCCTCGAGCTCGATGGATTCCTCCGCGGGCACGTGGCTGGGAAGCACGGTGCCAAAGCGCATCTTGACGCGCTCGGAGGCCGCGATGCCCCCCAGGTGCTTGGTGATCTCCAGGTCGCGGGTGAAGTGCGCGCCGCCGATGGGGATGACCGCGGAATGAAAGAGGGTGCCGTGCAGGAAGATGCCCAGGTGGGTGAGCTGCTCGCCGATGTCCACCACCACGGCGCCGTTCTCGCGGTCCTCGCGGGTCAAGATGGCCTCGGCGCTGGCCAGGGGCGAGTACATCAGCTCGGAGCCATGCAGGCCGGCGTTCTTCAGGGCCAGCTGGATGTTCATGATCACCGGCCCGGGCGCCACGATGATGCGCACCTCCGCCTCCAGCGTCTCGCCGAACATGCCCACGGGGTTGCGAATGTCGCGCTGGCCCTTGATGTGGAAGATCTGCGGGATGCGGTGGAGGACCAGCTCCTCCTTGGCCAGCTTGCAGCTGTTGGTGGCCTGTTCCAGCACCCGGTCCCGGTCGGCGGCGGTGATGATCTTGTCGCTGCTGGAGATGGTGATGGAATCGCGGAGGTTCTCGCCCTTGAACTGGATGCCGTCCACGGTGACGCGGATGCCATCCACCTTGGCCTGGCCCGCGGTGTTCATGGCCTCCTCCACCGCCTTCACGATGGCGCGGGTGCTGAGGTCCATGTCCGTGATCTGGCCCTGGGTGATGCCGCCCTGGGGCGAGGCCTGGCCGGTCCCGGTCACGTTGAGGGTTCCGTCTTCCTCCTGGACAGCGACCACCGCCACCACTTTGCTTGCACCAAGGTCGAGGCCTAGAAGAACGGCGCGCTGAGGCATGAAGATCCTTTTCCTTGCTCTAGGTATATACCAGTTTCCATCGAAAAATCGAGGATTCCTGGTCCAGAAAAACGCCTCGCAGTCCCTGCGCGCCTCAGTGCCGCTGCTTTGCCGGGGCGGGGGCGTCCTCGGGTTCACCCACGGCGACCTCGTCGTCCCACCGGAGGTCCACATAGCGGAGGCGTGCGAGATCCGGCCGCTGGGACAGGCGGTCCACGAAGAGCCCCTGGAAATTGGGCACGTTTTTCGTCACATCCTGGCGGGAAAGGTAGATTGGAGCCGGAAGTCCCTCGATGTAGGCGATCGGCCCCTTCGGATCATCGCGCAACTCGGTGATCCGTTCGTAAAAACCCTGCTGTTTTTCGCGGAGAATCCTGGCAGCGCTCACCAGATGGGCCAGTCCATGATCTGTCTGGCTGGAGGGGTCCACCACCACGGGAATGGGATTTAAATTCGCCTGGTTGACGCGATCCAGCAGGATCCCGTCGTCCGACACCAGGAAGACGCCGTTGGGCCGGACCAGCCAGAGCACCGGGCGCCGCTCCTCGATGGCGAGGCTGAGGCGGTCCGGGGGGTCCTTGCGGATCTGGAGCCCCCGCACCCAGCGCTTGGCCTCGATCCTCGTCCGGAGCTCCTCGGCGTCCACCCAGAAGAGCGGCTTGCCCAGCACCAGCTGTTCGGCCAGCTTCTGGATCTCCGCCTGCCGCTCGCCCCGGCAGCCGCTCACGTTCACCTGCTCGATGACCAGCTTCTGGAGTCCCAGGTAGCGGGTGCCCAGTTCCATCAGCCCCCAGCCCGCGAGCCCCAGCACCGCGAGCGTGATGCCCGCCCGGGCCCAGGGGAGCCAGGGCCGCTTGGGGCGGGTGCGGGGAAGCATGGACATGGAGCCAGTCTACTCCCGCCAGATCTCCACCTCGGGCTCCAGCTCCACCCCATGCAGCTCGAGGACGCGGGTGCGGACCACCTCCATCAGCTCCGCGAACTCCGCGGCGGTGGCCCGCCCGTGGTTCACGAGGAAGTTGGCGTGCTCGAGGCTCACCTCGGCATCGCCGATGCGCAGCCCCTTGAGGCCCGCCTGGTCGATGAGGCGGCCGGCGCTCTGGCCCGGGGGGTTCTTGAAGATGCAGCCCGCGTTGCGCTTGGACAGCGGCTGGCTGGTGCCCCGCTTCTCGCGGTACTCGGCCACCTGCGCGCGGATCCGGGCCGGATCCCCTTCTGCCAGGTCCGCCGTGGCGGAAAGGACCACCCGGCCCCCCGTGAGGCAGCTCCAGCGGTAGCGGAATTCGCCCGGTTCCGGCGCCTTCTCCACCAGGTCGCCCTCGGGCGTGAGGAAGCGGTAGCGGACCAGCACGTCAATCCATTCCCGGCCGTAGGCTCCGGCGTTCATGCGGATGGCACCGCCCACGGAACCAGGGATGCCGCTGGCGAACTCCAGGCCGGACAGGCCCAGGGTGGCGGCGGCCTCGGCCAGGGCGATGTGGCCGTGGCTGGCGGGGGCCGTGAGGCGGGCGCCCTCGCGCCGGAGCTCCTTGGGGAGGGCCAGCCGGAGCACCGGGGCCTCCAGGTTGCCCAGCACCACCAGGTTCGAGCCGCCCCCCAGGACCCGCCAGGGCAGGCCTTCGCGGACGCAGGCGCGGACGAAGGCCTGGGCCTCCAGTTCCGTCGTGGGCTCGAAGAGCCAGCGGCAGAGCCCCCCCACGCCCAGGGTCGTGAGGCGCGCAAAGGGCACCTCCCGGCGGTGCGGGACTTTCAGGAGGGCATCGGGCAGGGGACGCGGCATCGGGTTCAGTATGAACGGTGGAGGTGGGTGATGAAGATCCTGCTGTTCGGCGCCACGGGCATGATCGGCCAGGGTGTCCTGCGGGAGTGCCTGCTGGACCCCCGGGTGACCGAAGTCCTCACCGTGGGGCGCAGCCTATCGGGGCAGACGCATCCCAAACTGCGGGAGATCCTCCACCAGGACTTCTTCGATTTCTCCACCATCGAGGGTGATCTGTCGGGTCTGGACGCCTGCTTCTTCTGTCTGGGAGTAAGCTCGGCGGGCCTGACCGAGGAGGCCTACCGCCGCGTGACCCATGACCTCACACTGGCGGCGGCACAGACCCTGTCCAGGCTGAACCCGGGCATGACCTTCAGCTATGTGTCCGGGGCCGGAACGGACAGCACGGAGCGCGGCCGGGTCATGTGGGCCCGGGTGAAGGGCCAGACCGAGAATGCCCTGCTCCGCCTGCCCTTCAAGGCGGTCTACCTGTTCCGCCCGGGCCTCATCCAGCCCCTGCACGGCATCACCTCCAGCACCCGGCTGTACCGGATCCTCTACCGCGCGCTGGGGCCGGTCCTGCCGCTCCTGAAGGCGGCATGGCCCAACAGCCTCACGACCACTGAACAGCTCGGCAAGGCCATGATCCACGCAGCGCTGCGGGGGGCCCCGAGGCCTGTCCTGGAAACGAGGGACATCAACCAGCTGTGAGGTCCCCGAATTTGAGTACCTGCACCGACCTGGGCCTTGAAATCAGCGGACCTTGAACCGCTCCATGAGGGACTGCAGCTGGTTGGCCATGTGAGCAAGTTCCTCTGAGGTCCTGGCGATCTCCTGGGTGGTGGCAGACAGCTGGGTCGTGGCGGATGCGTTGCGGTCCGTCAACTCGGAGGTCTGGGTGACGAACTTGACCACATCCTCGCCGTCCCTGCCCTGCTGGATCATCGACCGGGCGATATCCTTGATGCGGGTCGCGTTGTCGATGATGCCCTCTTCGATGGCCTGGAGGCTGTTGCTGACGCTGATGACGGCCGCGGACCCCACCTTCACGCGCTCCCCGCTCTCCTGGATGAGGAGGGTGATTTCCTTGGCGGCACCGGCACTTCGCTCCGCCAGTTTGCGCACCTCTTCGGCCACCACCGCGAATCCCTTGCCCTGCGCCCCGGCCTTGGCGGCCTCGATGGCGGCGTTGAGGGACAGGAGATTGGTCTGGCGGGCGATATCTGCGATGACCGACGTGACCTTGCCCACCTTTCCGGACGACTCCTCGATGGCTGCCATCGCCTGGGTGGACTCTGAGGAACTCTCGCGGCCCTGGGCGCTGGCCCGCAGGGACTGGTCGGCCACCCTTTCGGCCTCGTCGGTGGCCTTATGCACGTGCTGGATGGAGGCGGAGACCTCCTTCAGGGCCAGGGACGATTGGGCCATGGCCTCGCGCTGGTGCTCGGCGCCCTTGCTGATGTCCATGGAGGTGCTGTTGAGCTGCACGGCGGTGGCGGCCAGTTCTGTGGCGCCCGAGGCCGTGCGGGTGGCCATGTCCGAGACGGCCCCGATGGCCTCCCGGAATTGGAGGATGACCTTGTTGAGATCCACGGCCATGGAGCCGAGCTCGTCCTCGCGGGCCAGTTCGCAGCTCGAGCGCAAATCCCCGGTGGCCACCAGGCTCAACGTGCCCCGCAGGCCCGAGATTCCAGAGTGGATGGACCGGGACATGCCGATGAGGGTCGCCAGCAGCAGGGCCGCGCAAAAGAAGAACAGCGCGAGGACGGAGACGTTCAGCCGAGCGGCCAGGGCCGTGTTGGTCTGGTAGACCTTGCCCACCGACGCCGCCTGCGCAGGAATCAGCAGGGAAAGGGGCTTGAGCAGGCTGGAATGGATCTGGGGCCATTCATCCTCGAGCAGGGGACGCAGGGCCTTCTTGTCGTCTCCCGAGTAGGCCTTGTCCAGCTTGTCCATGAAGACCGAGAGGTCGGGCAGCGCCTGTTCCACCTTGCCCTGCAGTTCCACCGCCTCCGGGGTCAGATCCCGGGAGCTGGCTTGCTTGTACTCGGACCACTTCAGGGGGAGGCGCTGGCGGGTCTCGTTCAGATGGTTCTTGGATCCCACCGTGGGCAGTTGATCCAGGAGCACCCCGGCCATCCGGAAACGAATCTCCTTCAGCATGCCATCCATCTCCTGGATGGCGAGGAGGGGGATGACATTGGATTCGTAGGTCGTCCGGAGTGCCTTCTTGGAAACCCAAAGGCTGTACAGGTTCAGCCCCAGCATGAAGATCAGTCCGCCCAAAACCATGACGACGGAGGAAAACAGCTTCCTCCGGATGCTCCAGTTTCTAAACATGTCTGTCCATCCGATGGTCAGGGCCTGCGGGAGGGATCATTCGGTGGGGAAACCCTTGGCGGCCCAGGCCGGCGCGCCGTCCCGGAACCAGTAGACCTGCTTGTAGCCCAGCTTGATGGCCACGGCTGCGGCCTTGTAGCCCTTCCAGCAGGGGCTCCCGTTGCAATAGAAGACCACGGGCTTGGTCTTGTCCGCGGGCAGCTTGGACGCCTCGAAGGAATCCGCGGGGCTCGTCTTGGATTCCTTGGTGTAGGTCTCCTTGAAGGGGATGTTTTTGGCGCCCTTGATGTGCTTCTCTGCATACTCGGCCGCCACGCGGGCATCGATGAAGAGGGCGCCCTTGTCGAACTGGGCCTTGGCATACTCGGCGCTCACGCACACGCCTCCGGGGATGGCCTTGGGCGTCTCCTCTACCGCCTGGGCCCCGATGGGGGCCAGGGCCAGGATCATGGCGATGGGCGCGGATGAAAGGGCACGGAATTTCATAGCAGGCCTCCGGTGGGTAAATAACCTTGGACCGACCCCATCGAGTCGAAGGCAGAGCGACATTAATTTTTGTTAAGGTTGTTGTTGTCTGCAATATTTGCCGTGAGCCGCATAAGCCGGTGCGGAACTCCCGAGGCGCCGTGGTGCGGATCCCCATTGCCGGTGGTCCTCCGCGTGGGATCCAACAATCCTGCTTAGACAACGATCCATCATTGATGTTGATGTTTTGCCGAGGGGCGATTGCCTAGTTCGCGGTGCAAGAGGCCCCCCTCGATCTCCAGCAGGCGCGCCTTGCACTCGGGGGTTCCGAAGGCGCTCCAGCCGCCGGGGCCCTTCGCGGCCACCACGCGGTGGCAGGGCACCAGGATGAGGATCGGGTTCGCCTTCAGGGCCTGGCCCACGGCCCGGGCGGCGCCGGGGCGGCCCGCCAGCAGGGCCACCTCGCCGTAGCTGATGGTTTGGCCGGGCCGGGTGCCCCGCAGCACCTCGGCCACGCGGTGCTGGAAGGGGGTCAGCTCCCCCAGGTCCAGGGGGATGTCTTCCAGTTCCTGGCGGTGGCCCGCGAGGTGGGCCATGAGCCTGCGCACGGCCTCCAGCACCCAGATCGGAGCGGTCGGGTCCTCGTGCTCCGGGAGTCCCTCCTGGAACCGCAAGCCGCAGATGCCTTCCTGAGTCCAGGCCAGGCGAACCCGGCCCAGGGCCGAGGCGAAGGTGAGGGATCGGCTCATGGAGCCG
>JARLGO010000393.1 GCA_031292655.1 Geothrix sp. | reverse complement strand
CTGGATCTGGAGGCTGCCGGGATCCGAAGCGCCTCTGGAGGTCGCGCCACCCTCCCCCACTGGGGGCAGGGCCTGCGGCTGGACCGGGATGGCGGGCGTGCTCGAGGGGGTCGTGGGCAGGGCTCCGGCGATGGGTGCATTCGAGGGATTCGTGGACGGGATCCCCGCGGTGGGAGTCGTGGGATCCCCGGGCGTCAGGATCTGGGCCGCGGCCTTCGCTGGAACCGCCTCCAGGGGCCGGAGCGTATCCAGGGGCCGGAGCGAGGCCAGGACACTCGCCTGGGCGGCCGGCGCATCGTCGGGGGACGAATCGGCCTTGAGCGGGGTGCCTGGTTCCACCGGATCGACCTGGGCATTCTTGGCGTCGGCCACGGAGCTGGCGCCATCGGCTCCGGAGGGCAGAACCTGGGCCGTGGAATCCTTCGGGCCGACGGCGCTGGGGCTGGCTTCAACCGGCGCAGTCGGCGCTTCCGGCGCAGGGCTGGTCTGGGTCTTCGCCGCCGGGGTCCGGGGGCCCTTCTCCTGCCTGGGGGGGCGGGCCGGGGGTTCCGGCGCCTTGGCTGCCTTCGGTGCCCGGGTGATTTGGGCCATCAGGTCGGCGAACTGGCCGTCCGAGCCATCCGAGTTCTTCGCCTCCGATCGCTCCGGCAGGGGACGGTCGCTGAAGGCCTGGATGGCAGATGGGCTTCCTGGCGCCATGGGAACCTCGGGCTCCGGGGGATCCGGACGGGGTTCCAGCGCCAGGACCGTGCCGGGGCCATTGGGCAGAAAGTTGCTACTGGCGAAGCCGGGTTTAGGCCCCGATGTCCTTGGGCCGGCTCATGCCCACCCGCTCCGACAGGCGGCCGGCGAGTTTGGCATCCAGCGGGGCCAGCTGGTCCATGAGCTTGCCGGCCTTCTTCGGGGTCATCCCGGCCAGCAGGGCCACGGCGACCTCCAGGTTCTGTCCGGCCAGTTCCTTCATGGCCTGGGCGCCCGCCGTCGGGTCCATGGCCTCGTAGGTGCGGATGATCTGCGGGTCGATGGCCGGGCGGACCTTCAGGTTCTCCACCTTCGCCAGGGCCTCTTGGACCGCCCGCTCCCGGACGGCGAGGTCGCCGCGGTCCTTGTCCAGGGTGGCCTGGAGGGTGTTCAGCCGCTGCTCCAGCTGGCGCAGATCGGCCTCTCGCTGGGCGAGGGCCTTTTCCCGGTTCTGGAGCTGGGAGGCCAGTTCGGAGACCTTCACGCCTTCGGCGGCGGAGGCGGCCTTGCTCTCGCCCTTGGGTTCCTGGGCCGACAGCCAGAGGACTCCCGCGGAAAGGGCGATGGGGGCCGAGATCCAAAGCAGGTAGCGGGCGTTCATGGGGACTCCTGGTGTCTAGGCGCTCTGCCGGGGATGGCGGAGGATGGCCAGCTCATCCATCGCCAGGGCTTCGCGGAGCTGCTGTTCCTTCGCGTGCTGGAGGGCCCGGCGTTCCTTGAGGCGGACCAGCATGAGGTGGTTCCGGTGGGCGAGGACGAGGGCCTCCCGGGCGGCGGCCACCTGGGCGGAGGCGGCGCGCAGGCGCTCGTAGCCCTCGATCTGGCGGCGGGCTAGCACGGCGAGGTAGCGTTCGCCGGCGCGCCAGAGCTCCAGATCGAGGACCTGCCCCGTGGCGAGGCGCCGCGATTCGTAGAGGGCGGTGCGCTGGGCCTCCAGGGACTCCAGGTAGGCCCTCACGTCGCGTTCGGCCTCGAAGGCCTTGGCCAGGGCGCGTTCCGCCTCGTGCTCCAGGGCCTCCCTCAGCTTGCGCAGCGGTTCGAGGCGGAAATGGAACCGGGCGGCCATCAGGCTTCAGGCTTCAGGAAGGGCGTGAGGTCGATGCCGAAGATCTGCCCCATGGCCAGCATGGCCAGACGATGGTCCGAGCCTTCGGCAGTGGCCTGGCGGAGGAAGGACTGGATGGCCGGCTGGAACTGGATGGCCTGGTCGATGGCGGTGCTGGAGCCCTTGGTGTAGGCGCCGATCTGGATCAGGTCCTCCGCGTCCTGGTAGGTGGCCATCAGGTCGCGCAGCTTGCTGGCCAGCTGCTTCTGCTCGGGGGGAGCCAGGGCGCTGAAGAGACGCGAGAGGCTGGAAAGCACGTCGATGGCGGGGAAGTGGTTCCTGGAGGCGAGCTTCCGGGAGAGCACCACGTGGCCATCCAGGATGCCCCGCACGGAATCGCTGATGGGCTCGTTCATGTCATCGCCTTCCACCAGGACGGTGTAGATGCCCGTGATGGAACCCAGGCCTTCAAAGGTGCCGGCGCGCTCCATGAGCCGCGGCAGCAGGGCGAAGACCGAGGGCGTGTAGCCCCGGGAGCTGGGGGGTTCCCCGGCGCTGAGCCCCACTTCGCGCTGGGCCATGGCGAAGCGGGTGACGCTGTCCATCATCAGGAGGACATCCT
>JARLGO010000076.1 GCA_031292655.1 Geothrix sp. | reverse complement strand
TTCTTCTCCTCGATGATGGCGGCCACGCGTTCCCGGGCCTCGTCCAGCACGTCCTCCAGGAAGATGACGTTGCCCTTGCGGGTGCTCATCTTGCCCTCGGGCAGCTTCACCATGCCGAAGGGCGTGTGCAGCATGCGGCCCTGGAACCAGGGATCCAGCTTGTCGAGCACGGCGAAGATCTGCTGGAAGTGCAGCACCTGGTCCGAGCCCACCACGTAGAGGCAGCGGTCGAAGCCGTAGGCCTCCTTCCGGTAGAGGGCCGCCGCCAGGTCGCGGGTGGCGTAGATGCTGGTGCCGTCCCCCTTTTGCACCAGGCAGGGCGTGCCGATGCCCACGTCCTCGAGGTTGACGATGCGGGCGCCCTTGTCGCCCTCCACCAGCAGGCCCGCCGCCTCGAGCCGCCGCATCGTGGGGGCGAGCTGATCCTCGTAGAAGGCCTCGCCCTGCTCCAGCGTATCGAAGCTCACGCCCAGGCGGTCGTAGATGCGCTGGAATTCCGCGAGGGAGAGGTCGCGGAACCGCTTCCAGAGTTCCCGCGCCTTCGGATCGTTGTCCTCCAGCCGTTTGAACCAGGCGCGCGCCTCGTCGCGCATGGCGGGATCCTGCTCTTCCTCGGCGTGAAAGCGCACGTAGAGCTGGAAGAGCCGGAACAGGGGCGTGCGGCGCTTCTCCGGCGCGGGCTCGGCCCAGTCGAAGTCCCGCTCCAGATCGGCATTTCCGTCTTGGGCCCAGCGGGTGTAGGCGGCCAGCAGCGTGCCGAACTGGGTGCCCCAGTCCCCCAGGTGGTTGAGGCGCACCACCTCCCACCCCAGGAACTGGTGCACCTGGGCCAGGGCGTGGCCGATCATGGTCGAGCGCAGGTGGCCGATTGTGAAGAGCTTGGCGATGTTCGGCGAGCTGTACTCGACGATCACCTTCTTGCCGTTGGCGGGGCGCGAGCCGTAGGGCCGCCTGCTCGGGGCTTCGAGAATGGCGCCCAGCACCGCCCGGGCCCGGACCTCCGGCGCCAGCTTCAGGTTCAGGTAGGGTCCCGCGGCCACCAGGGTCGCCCCTTCGATGGCGATGGCGATGGCCAGTTCCTGGGACAGCTGCACGGGGTTCTTGCCCAGCTGCTTGGCGGCGCGGAAGCAGGGGAAGGCCAGGTCGCCCAGCTCCCCGGACTTGGGCCGCTCCAGCGTGATTTCCACGCCGGGCAGCACCGCCGCCAGCTGCTGTTCGAAGGTCTGTCGCAAAGCATCCATTCAGTCCCCAGTCTTCAGTCTTCGATCTTCAGTCTTCGGTCGACCTGCATCGGATGGCGCGCGCCATCCGACGCCTAGGGTCAGTCGGCGAGTTCGAGCAGGGCCTGTTCGTACTGTTCCTGCTTGGGGGGCACGCCGTGCCAGCCGGCCTGGTTTTCCATGAAGCTCACGCCCTTGCCCTTCACGGTGCGGGCGCAGATCATCGCCGGCTGCCCCTGGATCGTGCGGGCCCAGGCCAGGGCCTCCAGGATCTGCGTGAAGTCGTGGCCGTCGATCTCTTTCACGGCCCAGCCGAAGGCGCGCCACTTGTCCGGCACGGGGTTGATGTTCATCACCTTCTTCACCTCGCCGTCGATCTGCAGGCCGTTGAGGTCGTGGAAAACGCAGAGGTTGTCGAGCTTGTGGTGGGGCGCGGCCATGGCCGCCTCCCAGATGACCCCCTCCTGGCTTTCACCGTCGCCCACCACGCAGTAGACGCGGCTGGCGGACTTCTGCACCTTCAGGCCGATGGCAATGCCCACGGCCTGGGGCAGGCCCTGACCCAGGCTGCCGGTGGTGACCTCGACGCCCGGGGTGTAGTGGTTCTCCGCGTGACCCTGAAGCCGGGTCGGGTACTGGCGGAAGGTCTCCAGCCAGGCCTTCGGGAAGAAGCCCTGGTCCGCCAGGAGGGCGTACTGGGACGGACAGGCGTGGCCCTTGGAGAGAACGAAGCGGTCCCGGCCCGGATGGGCCGGGTCCTCGGGGAACACGGTCATCTCGTGGTAGTAGAGCGCCACGCCGATGTCGATCCAGCTGAGGCTGCCCCCCGGGTGGCCGCTTTGCGCCTTGTAGACCTGCAGCAGGACGTCCCTGCGCAGGGCTTTCGCCTTCGCCGCCAGTTCCACGACGGATTCCAGTTTCTGCTGCGGCATG
>JARLGO010000392.1 GCA_031292655.1 Geothrix sp. | reverse complement strand
CCTGGACAGGCTCCTAGAATGAGCCTCCCGGAGAGATGGCCGAGTGGTTGATGGCACCGCACTCGAAATGCGGAGACGGGGAAACCTGTTCGGGGGTTCGAATCCCTCTCTCTCCGCCAAAAAGGGGTCCCGCACGGGACCTCTTTTTGGCGGAGTAAAAAAGGCGGGATTCGAAGTCACAGAAATGCTGGCAGGCTGACTCGGGCCTCCGGTCCTCGCCCCTTCGGGGCCGCCATCGCCTTCGGCGATGCGGTCTTATCCTCCCTACGCTCCGCTGCGGTCGGATGATCGTGCGGCCGGAGGGGACGCCGCAAAGCGGTGGCCCCGGAGGGAATCCCGTCCACGGAGTTCAAGGCCTCGACCCTGAACGAAGCCCTCGGGCCGAGGCAGGGTGACCTTGGCAACCCGGGCAGCATCAAAACAAGTTGTAGATAATAATTTTTATACTGATAAATAATTATTGCACCATAATCGCGCTGTCCATACATTCTCCATCGGGGAATGACCCGAAGCGACCGCCCCTGGCGGAGCCGGTCTCCCCGCGTTCCCCCTCCCGCCGCCCCTGAAAGGAACCTTCCGTGAACAAGCCCGCCCTCGCCGACAACGTCCAAGCCTTCCAGGCGCTGAAGACCGACCTCTACCAGAAGGATTTCCTGCTGACCTGGGAGCATCCGGAGGAGGAGATCAGGGCCATCCTGGCGCTGGCGGAGACGTTGAAGCTGCTGCACCAGGAGGGGAAGTCCTTCCGGGCCTTCGACACGGGGCTGGCCATTTCCATCTTCCGGGACAATTCCACGCGGACGCGGTTCTCCTTCGCGTCGGCGGCCAGCGCCATGGGCTTCACGCTCTCGGAGCTGGATGAGCAGAAGAGCCAGGTGGCCCACGGGGAGACCGTGCGGGAGACGGCCAACATGATCAGCTTCCTGGCGGAAGTGATCGGCATCCGGGACGACATGTTCCTGGGGGCGGGCCACACCTACATGCAGGAGGTGGGAGAGGCCCTGAGCGACGGCGCGAGGCAGGGCGTGCTGCACCGCCGGCCCAGCCTCATCAACCTGCAGTGCGACGTGGACCACCCCACCCAGTCCCTGGCGGACCTGGCCTGGCTGCGCAAGCACTTCGGGGGGCTGGACCAGCTGAAGGGCAAGAAGATCGCCATGACCTGGGCCTACAGCCCCAGCTACGGGAAGCCCCTGTCGGTACCCCAGGGCATCATCGGGCTCATGACCCGGTTCGGCATGGACGTGCGCCTGGCCCACCCCGAGGGCTACGGGCTCATCCCCGAGGTGCTGGAGGTGGCCAAGCGGAACGCGCAGACCTCCGGCGGGAAGTTCTCGGTGTCGAACCGCATGGAGGAGGCCTTCGCGGGCGCCGACATCGTGTATCCGAAGTCCTGGGCGCCCTACCAGGTGATGCAGCAGCGGACGGAGCTGCTGCAGAAGTCGGACCAGGCGGGCTT
>JARLGO010000391.1 GCA_031292655.1 Geothrix sp. | reverse complement strand
GTTGGCCCAGTTGAAGACGTTGAAGACCTGGACACCACCCTCGATCTGGAAGGTGCGGGTGAAGTTCCAGGACCGCTTGAGGGCCAGGTCGAGGTACTTCTGGGAGGGCTGGCGGTAGGCGTTGCGTCCGCCGTAGCCGGGAGCGTAGTCATTGGTGAGGTTGTCGCCGTTGATGTTGCTCGTGGCATAGGCGGAGTAGGGCAGACCGGACTGGTACTGGAACGTGACCGCGCCCTGGATCCCGTAGACCACGGGGAAGTAGCCGGTGAACACGCCCCGGAACCTCACGTCGCTGTCGCCAGGCGCCATGTTGGCACCCGGATCGGCGGGGTCGTTGGTCACGCTGACGCCGCCGTTGGTGATGCGCTCGTTGCTGTTGATGTCCCTTTCCTGCGAGAACGTCACGCTGCTCTGGAACCCGAAGCCG
Source organism: Geothrix sp. (assembly GCA_031292655.1). Taxonomy (GTDB): domain Bacteria; phylum Acidobacteriota; class Holophagae; order Holophagales; family Holophagaceae; genus Geothrix. Next base: position 4,291 of record JARLGO010000391.1, on the reverse strand, counting down.
GTGTCCGACGTGCGGGCGGCCGTGAAGGTGAGGCCCTTGTAGGAGCCGGTGCCGTTGTTCTCGGAGAGGTAGACATCGCCGAAGCCGGTGAAATCGACCCGGCGGCCGCGGATGATGGCGTAGCCGGGCCGGCTGGCGCTGGCGGTGGTGAAGAGGTTCACATTGGTCGGGTAGCCGTCGTTGTAGACGGCCCCCGGGGCGAGGGTCCCGTCCGCATTGCGCTGCCCGAGGTTCACGTTCACGAAGTACTGCTGGTTCTGGAACACGGTGTACTCGCCGCGCGCGCCAAGCACGAGGCCGTTGTCATACTTGTGCTCCACCCCCAGGGTGCTGCTGATCTTCCGGGGCATCTTGTTGTTGGGGTCCCAGATCTGGCCGGTGCGGGCCCCCACGCCGCCCAGGGACGTCAACGTGGCCGTATCCAGGGGCATCAGGGTGGTGCCGCCCAGGGTGCGGTTGGCGTAGGAGAGCGCGCCACTGTTCCAGGCCGCCAGGGTGGCCGCATTGGTGGAGGGGTTGATGCTGTAAACCGAGATGGTGTTGCCGTTCGCCGTCATGGTGTTGGACACGGTCAGGCTGGGGTCCGGGCTGGAGAAGGCGCCCCAGCCGCCCTTGACCACGGTCTTGCCATCGCCGAACAGGTCGAGGCTGAAGCCGAAGCGGGGGTCCACCGAGGTGCTGCTGTCCGCCTGGTCCGTGCCGGCGAACTGGGCATTGGGCAGGGGATTGTTCGGTTCGTTCTCCCGGGTGATGCGCACGCCGCCCGTGAGGTTCAGGCGGTGGTCCATGAACCCCTTGTACTGGGCCTGCACGAAGCCGGCCAGCAGCGAGGAGTTGTAGTCGATCCAGCCGTTGGTGGGACTCACGGCGCCCCGGTAGGTCACGCTGCCGTTGGCGGCCGTGAGGCTGTGCGTGGCCCAGAGGTTGGCGGTGGCGTAGTCGGGGAAGCTGAAGAACCCGCCCATGTACTGGGGGAACTGGTTCTGGAAGGAGTACCACTGCAGGTCCACGCCGCCCTTGACGAGCCAATCGCTCTCGGACCAGGTGAGCGTGTCCAGCACCTGGTTGTTGAACTCGTTGAGCTGGCTGGGCGCGTACCAGATCTGGCCCACGGTGAAGCCGCCCCCCACGGTCATTTCAGGGATGGACGAATTGGCCACCCGGGGGTGGCGCTCGTCGGCGACCTGCACACGGGCCTCGTTGGTCATGTTGGCGCCCAGGCTGCTCACCAGCTCGGCCACCCAGGACATGCTGCTCACCTTGTCCACGCCGTTGTCGCTGAGACCCGTGGTGACGCCCAGGTTGGTGCCGTTGGTGTTGGTGTACTGCTGGGTGTTCAGCCGCAGGGAGGCCCGGTGATTCTCGTTGATGATCCAGTCCACGCGGGCGAAGACCGTGGTGTTCTTCTGGTCGTTGGTGATGGGCAGCCCCGACTCGGAGGCGAGGGTGCGCCCGCCGCCCACGCCGATGCCCCCGAAGTTGGCGATGAAGGTGTTGAGGTTCGCCACGGAATTGTTGCCGCTGGAGCTCACGGCGAAGGCGGGGGTCAGGTTCTGGGAGTAGTGCAGCGTCTCAGCGCCCACGAAGTAGAAGAGCTTGTCCTTGATGATGGCCCCGCCCACGTTGGCGCTGAGCTGCTGCTGGCTGAAGGCCAGGGTCCGGGACTTGTCCGTGTTGGTGGTGCCCCGGGGGTCGTAGGGCACCGGGCGCATCTTGGCCACCAGGTTCTGGCTGCGGAACTGATCCAGGATGTCGCCCGTGAATTCGTTCCCGCCCTGCTTGCTGACCGCGTTGATGACGGCGCCGCCCCCCGCGTACTGGGGATCGTAGGCATCGGTGATGATCTGCATTTCCTTCACGGTGTCCAGGCCGAAGGCGAAGGGGATGGCCGTGCCACCCCGGGGATCCCCGTAGAAGCTGGAATTGAAGCTCGCGCCATCAATGGTGAGGTTGTTCATGATGCCGCGCGAGCCCTCCACCACCTGCCGTCCGGTGGCGCCGGTGACGGCCCCGGGGGTGAGCTTCACGAGGTCCGTGAAGTTGCGGCCCTTCAGGGGGGCGTTCTCGACGATCTTTTCGTCGATGGAGACCATCGTGTTCACCTGGGTGGTATCCAGGGACTCGGATACGGAGGCGACCTCCACCGTGGCGGCGGCCTCCGCCTTGTCGATGCTGAAGTTGGCCACGGCGCTCTGGCCCAGGAGGACCTGGAGGTTGGCGTTCTTCACGGTCCTCATGGCCGAGGCGGTCACCGTCAGTTCGTAGTTCCCCACGGGCAGCAGGCCGATGCGGTACTCACCCTGGGCATCCGAGACCGTGGTCCGCGTGTACCCGGTTTCATGGTTGCGCAGCAGCACCGTGGCGCCAGCGACGACCTTGCCGGCCTTGTCCTTGATCACGCCTCGGATGGCACCGGAGGTGGAGGAGGTCTGGGCCGAGGCCACCATGGCGCAGGCCAGGGCGGTCAAGGCGAGGGTTGCAAATCGGCGGTTCATACGACGCTCCTGGGCCAGGGGTGGCCGTGATGGGGATGGAGGGATTCCGGGGGGGGTCCCAGAAGTCCTTGGCAATGAATGCCCCAGCATCCCCAAAGAGAGGCAGGGCCTCAAGTGTCTTTTTTCCCCAGAACGTTCCCAGAAAATTTCCAACCCGGACACATTTGGAACCGCGGATGCCTACCCTGGGTAAAGATCAGACGGTGGGTGTGCCTTCAGGTCGGGGGTAGGATAATCACCCGATTTGTTTCATTCCCCCCATCGAAAGGATCCCTGCGATGAAGAAAATCCTATGGGACAAGTCCTTCAGTGTCGGGGTCGAGGTGCTGGACCAGCAGCACAAACAGATTGTGGAGATCATCAATCGGCTCATCGACGAACCCAAGGAAGGATTCGGTCCAGACGAAGTCGCGAGGATTCTGGATGACCTGGCGAAATTCGTTCATTACCACTTTCAAACAGAAGAGCAGCTCCTGGCGGACCACGGGTACGAGGACCTCCGGACCCAACAGGCCGAGCACAAGGAATTTCGCGTTGAATTAGCCGATTTATGCATGGGTTCCATGAGAAACCACACGATCGTTCCGATCAATGCGCTGCTCTACCTAAAAGAATGGTGGGTCGACCACATTTTGGTTAAAGACATGAAGTATCGCCCGTTCTTGATGAATCGCATCGGCAGGTAGACGCTCCACCCGCTGTCTGCATCATCCTCTAACCTGGGCCGGCGACTTGGTTGCAACCTTGCGCCCATACAGGACCAGGGTGCCGGCCAGGCCACAGGCCGCCCCGAACATCATCCAGAAGCCCGGGGCTGCCTTGTCTCCGGTGGCCTGGATCAGCCAGGTGGACACGGCGGGCGTGAAGCCACCGAAGAGGGCGGTGGCCAGGCTGTAGGCGAGCGAGAAGCCCACGGTGCGGATGTCTTCGGGCATGACCTCCGCCAGGGCCACGACCATGGCCCCGTTGTAGCTGCCGTAGAGGAAGGACAGCCAGAGCTCCACCAGCAGCAGCTTGGCGAAAGTCGGCCCGGAGACCAGCCAGGAGAGCGCCGGATGGGCCGTGAGGATCGCCAGGAGGGTGAAGGTGACGAGGATCGGCCGGCGCCCGATCCGGTCCGACAGGGCGCCCATGACCGGCAGCCAGAACAGGTTCGAGGTCCCGATGCAAAAGGTCACGATCAGGGTGGATCCCGTGGAGAGCTTCAGCACCCGGACGCCGAAGGTCGGCGTGTAGACCGTGATGAGGTAGAAGGAGATGGTCGTCATGATGACCAGCAGCATGCCGGCCAGGATGAGGCCCCCGTTCTGGAGCGTGGATCGGAAGATCGCGCGGACCTGGGGCCGGTGCCCCCGCGCCAGGAATTCATCCGTCTCCTGGAGGGTGCGGCGGATGACGAAGATCAGGGGGAGGATCAGGCAACCGATGAGGAAGGGGATCCGCCAGCCCCAGGCGGCCATCAGGGCCGGCGCCATCCAGAGGTTGAGTCCATAGCCGAGGGCGGCGGCCGCCATGATCGAGAGCTGCTGGCTCCCGGACTGCCAGCTCACGTAGAAGCCCTTGTGGCCCGGAGTGGCCATCTCGGCGAGGTAGACCGAAACGCCGCCCAGCTCGACGCCCGCCGAAAAGCCCTGGAACAGGCGCCCGAGGAGCACCAGGATCGGCGCGAGGATCCCGATGGTCGCGTAGCCGGGCACCAGGGCGATGAGGATCGTGCCCGCCGCCATGAATCCGAGCGTGACGATGAGCCCTTTCCGGCGGCCCACCCGGTCGATGTAGGCACCCAGGAAGATGGC
>JARLGO010000390.1 GCA_031292655.1 Geothrix sp. | reverse complement strand
GGCAGCGTCTGGTTCCTTTCCCGCCGCCTGCGCCGCCTCCGGCCCGACGCCGAGGACTGGACCCGCACCCGCCTCTTCGGCGTGTGGAAGGGCGCCATGGACCTGCCCTACGACCCGCTCGGGTTGTGAATTCGAAAAGATTCACCACGAAGACTCGAAGACACCAAGGACAGAAGAAGAATTCCCATGGCAATCCAAGAAGAGCCTGGGAAGGGCGCAGCGTTTCGAGCCTCGGGTATGGCCCACATCAGGCAGCGCGTCAGCCACCCGTTGCGTAAAGGGCTATTCTTCGCGTCCTCATTATCGGCGAGGCCCAGCCTGAGTTCTTTCAAGAGCAAAAGCTGAAACCACAGATTACACAGATGGCACAGATGGGCGCCGGCTCAGCGCGCATGGGCCCGCCGAAGGCGGCCTCCGGCTCTGCCGGAGGTCAGTGGGGGCACCGGGGCACGAGCCCCCCAAAAAGGCGCGACCCCGGCGCCCCCACTGAAGCCCATGCTTAAGACGGTGCCCTGAGAACAGTCATCGACTTGCGTTTTTTACCTGTGTGAATCAGTGGAATCTGTGGACCCAAGTCCTTTTCTGCGTCATCTGCGACATCTGCGGTTATACGCTTTCACGGCTGTGTGTGGCCGATAATCGGGCTTCGTGTTTTTCTTCCTGTCTTCGTGGTGGATCAGTTGTCATTTGATTCAACACGGACCTACTCCAGGTTGGCGGACTGCTCCCGGAGCTGGTCCAGCACGCCCTTGGCTTCCATCACCGCTCGGGTCATGGCGATGCGCTTGCACTTGCTGCCGGTGGTGTTGAGCTCGCGCAGCACTTCCTGGCACCACACGTCCACGGCCTTGCCCTCCAGGCGGCCCTGGGCGAGGCGCTCCGCGAAATCGTCCAGGTGGGCGGTCAGGCGGGTGAGCTCCTCGCGCACGTCCTGCCGCTCGGCCAGCACGCCCGCCTCGGCCAGGAGGCGCTCCGCGGGCAGGGCGCCGGCGAGACGGGCCTCCTCCAGGAGCTGCTCGATGCGCTGCCGGTAGAGGGCCGGCAGCTCGGCGGCCTGGGCCTCCGCCTCGGACTGGAGGCGCTCCCGCAGGGCCTTGAGGCGGGCCAGGCCCTCCTCGAAGAAGGGGCGCAGCCGGTCCGCCTCGCGGCTCCGGCCCGCGTTCCAGGCCTCCAGCAGCGCCTTCAGGGCCTCGTGGACCGGGGCCTCCAGCCTTTCGCCCAGATCCGACGCGGGGGGCTGGAAGGCGCCGGGCAGGCGGAAGAAGGCCTCGGCGGTGAGGGGGGGCAGCTGCAGCCACTCGGCGTCCTCCTGCCAGCCCTTGGCCACGGCGCGCAGCAGGGCCCGGTTCATCCGGGGCTCGAGGGAGGGCTCGTCCTGCACCTCCACGGTCAGGTCGAGCTTGCCGCGCTGGGCGGCCCCCCGCACCAGGGCCCGAAGGCCGGCCTCCAGGGGGAACAGGGCCGGGGGCAGGCGCAAGCTGAGGTCCAGGGTCTTGGAATTGACGCTCCGCAGGGTAAGCCGCAGCTGCCCGGCCTCCAGGGGGCGGACGATCTCGGCGAAGGCTGTCATGGATTTCATGGGCGCGATCCTGGTGGTCGGTCCAGGGTAGCGTGCGGATTGGAATTTACGGTACGCGGATCTCCACCCAGGGCGCGGTCTTGCGGCGCCTGGCCTCGAAGGCGGCGATGTCGGCCAGGTTGGCCTCGGTCCGCTTGATCTCGTCGAGTCCCTCCAGCAGCACGGCCTTCCGGGCGGGCTCCAGGTCGAAGGCGAAGCTGTGCCCACCGCCCCGCACCTGCTGGGCGGGCAGGTCCACGGTGAGCGGGCCCTGCACCCCCGCGAGGGTCTCGATGGCGGTCATGGGGAGCGCCACCGGCAGGAGGCCGTTGGCGAAGCAGTTGGTGTAGAAGATGTCGGCGAAAGAGGGCGCGAGGATGGCGCGGATGCCGAAGTCCTTCAGGGCCCAGGGCGCGTGCTCGCGGCTGGAGCCGCAGCCGAAGTTCGGCCCGGCCAGCAGGATCGAGGCGGCGCGGTAGGGTACCTGGTTGAGGATGAAGTCCGGGCGCTCCCGGCCCTCGGCGTCGTAGCGCACCTCGCTGAACAGGTGCTGGCCCAGCCCCGACCGCACCAGGGTCTTGAGGAACTGCTTCGGGATGATGAGGTCGGTGTCGATGTTGGCCCGCAGCAGGGGCGCCGCGGTGCCGGTGAGGACGGTGAAGGGTTCCATCTCAGGCCTCCATCAGGCGGCGGACATCGGTGAAGTGGCCCGTCACGGCGGCGGCGGCGGCCATGCCCGGGCTCACCAGGTGGGTGCGGCTGCCGCGCCCCTGGCGGCCTTCGAAGTTGCGGTTGCTGGTGCTGGCGCAGCGGACGCCTTCGTCGAGGCGGTCGTCGTTCATGCCGAGGCACATGCTGCACCCGGGCTGCCGCCACTCGAAGCCGGCATCCAGGAAGATGCGGTCCAGCCCCTCGGCCTCGGCCTGGCGCTTCACCAGGCCCGAACCCGGCACCACCAGGACCCGGACGCCCGGGGCGGCCTTCCGCCCCCGAGCCACGGCGGCGGCTTCCCGCAGGTCCTCGATGCGCCCGTTGGTGCAGGAGCCGATGAACACGGCCTGAATGTCGATGGCCTCGATGGGGGTGCCCGGCCGCAGGTCCATGTATTCGAGGGCCCGGCGCATGGACAGCCGGTCGTCGGCGGAGGCGGCCGCCTCGGGGTCGGGCACGCGCCCCGCGATGTCCGTCACCCACTGGGGGCTGGTGCCCCAGGTGACCTGCGGGGCCAGGGACGACACGTCGAGGGTGACCTCCGTGTCGAAGGTGGCGTCCCGGTCCGAGGCCAGGGTGCGCCAGTGGGCCAGGGCCGCCTCCCACATCGCGTCCCTGGGGGCGAGCGGGCGGCCCTGGAGGTAGGCGAAGGTCGTCTCGTCCGGGGCCACGAGGCCCGACCGGGCCCCGCCCTCGATGCTCATGTTGCAGAGGGTCATGCGGCCTTCCATGGAGAGGGCCCGGATCGGGGCGCCCGTGAACTCCATGACGTGGCCCGTGCCGCCCGCCGTGCCGATGCGGCCGATGAGGGCGAGGGCGAGATCCTTGGCTCCGAGGTTCCGGGGCAGCGAGCCCTCGAAGCGCACCCGCAGGTTCTTCGACTTCCGCTGGGGCAGGGTCTGGGTGGCCATGACGTGCTCGACTTCGCTGGTGCCGATGCCGAAGGCCAGGGCCCCGAAGGCGCCGTGGGTGCTCGTGTGGCTGTCGCCGCAGACGATGGTGGTGCCCGGGAGGGTGAAGCCCTGCTCGGGGCCCACCACATGGACGATGCCCTGGCACTCATCCAGCAGGGGCAGGTAGGGAACCCCGTAGGCCTTCACGTTGGCCTCCAGCGCCTCCACCTGGAGCCGGCAGGTCTCGTCGCGGATCCCCTTCTCGCGATCGAGGGTGGGCACGTTGTGATCCGCCACGGAAAGGATGGTGTTGGGGCGGCGGAGGGGCCGGCCGGCCTCCCGCAGCCCCTCGAAGGCCTGGGGGCTGGTGACCTCGTGCACCAGGTGCCGGTCGATGTAGAGCAGGCTGGCGCCATCGGCCCGGGTGGCGACCAGGTGCTCGTCCCAGATCTTGTCGTAGAGGGTTCGTGCGTTCATGGCTGCTGCCTCCTGGGGGGAGTCGTGGCTCGGGTGAAATCGGTGGCTCGGATCAGCTGGAGGAAGGCCTTGGCGGCGTGCGACATGGATTCCTCCCGGCGCGTGACGACGCGGATGAGCTTCTCCACCTGGAGCTCGCGGACCGCCACCTCCACCAGCCGGCCCTGGCGGATGCTCTCCAGCACCGTCATGCGGGGCAGGATGGCCAGGCCCGCGCCCAGGGCCACGAATTCCTGGATCGTGGCGATGGAGCCCAGCTCCATGGTGATGCGCAGGGGGGTCCCGCACCGGGAGAAGAGGTCGACGATGGCGTTTCGCGTGGGGGTGATGGCGTTGTGGGCCACGAAGGTCTCGCGGCCCAGCACCTCCAGGCTGATCTCCTTCCGGCGGGCCAGGCGGTGGCCCGGGGGTACCACCAGCACCATGTGGTCCCGGAGGATGACCTCGTTCACCAGCTCGGGGTGCATGGGGTCGTAGGACACGAAGCCCACGTCGAGCCGGCGCTCGAGCACCTCGGCGGGCACCCGTTCCGAACTCTGGCGGTAGGCCTGGATCCGGATGGCCGGATGGGCCTGCTGGTAGGCGAGCAGCACGCCCGGCAGGAGGTATTCCGACACGCTGTCGTTGGCGCCGATGTTCAGCCGCCCCTGCTGGAGGCCCTTCAGCGAGCCGAAGGTGTCGAGGATCTGCTTGCGCAGGTCGAGCATGCGCTGGGCCAGGGGCAGCAGGGTGGTGCCGGCGTCCGTGAGGGTCCCGCCCTTGGTGGTCCGGTCGAGCAGGGTCTCGCCCAGCTCATCCTCGAGCCGCTTGAGGGCCAGGCTCACCGCCGGCTGGGTGCGGTACAGCCGCTCGGCGGCCCGCGAGAAGCTCTTCTCCCGCGCCACCACCATGAAGGTTTCCAGCTGTCCCAGGTCCATCGGGGCTCCTCCAGCGAGTTTGAATTAATAGAATAACTTATGGAATTATAAAAAAAATTAAATGTATTTATGGGACGAGACACGCCATCTTCAGGTGATCCCTCCGGCAGAGTCCGGATTAAGGAGTTCCCGAATCATGGGTACCGAGCGGATCACCATCTTCGACACCACCCTTCGCGACGGCGAGCAGTCGCCGGGCTGCAGCATGAACCTGGACGAGAAGCTGCAGATGGCCAAGCAGCTGGATGCCCTGGGCGTGGATGTCATCGAGGCAGGTTTCCCCGTGGCCTCGGACGATGACTTCGCCGCCGTCCAGGCCATCGCCCACGCCTGCCGGCGGCCCGTCATCGCGGCCCTCTGCCGGACGGTCCCGCACGACATCCAGCGGGCCTGGGAGGCCCTGCAGGAGGCGGCCCACCCCCGCATCCACACCTTCCTGGCCACTTCGGACATCCACCTGGAGTACAAGCTCAAGAAGACCCGGGCCGAGGCCCTGCAGATGATCCGCGATGGCGTGGGGCTGGCCAAGTCCCTCTGCCAGGACGTGGAATTCTCCGCCGAGGACGCCACGCGGAGCGACTGGACCTACCTGGTGGAGGTCTTCACCGTGGCCATCGCGGCGGGCGCCACGGTGCTCAACGTGCCGGACACCGTGGGCTACACGATCCCCGACGAATACGGCAAGCTCATCCGCCACCTGCGGGAGCACGTCCCCGGCATCGACGGCGTCACCATCAGCGTCCACTGCCACAACGACCTGGGGCTGGCCGTGGCCAACTCCCTGGCGGCCGTGTCCGCGGGGGCGCGGCAGGTGGAATGCACCGTGAACGGGATCGGCGAGCGCGCCGGCAACGCGGCCCTCGAGGAAGTGGTCATGGGGCTTTCGGTGCGGCAGGACGTGATGCCCTTCACCACCGGCGTGAACCACGAGGCCATCTACCGCGCCAGCCAGACCCTGGCCAACATCACCGGCCAGGAGGTCCAGCCCAACAAGGCCATCGTGGGCCGCAACGCCTTCGCCCACGAGAGCGGCATCCACCAGCACGGCATGCTGAGCCACCACACCACCTACGAGATCATGACGCCCGCCTCCGTGGGCGTGCGCAACACCCACCTGGTGCTGGGCAAGCACTCGGGCCGCCACGCGTTGGCCAAGCGCTTCGAGGAACTGGGCTACCCCCTGGGCCGCACCGAGCTGGACAAGGCCTACAAGCTGTTCACCAAGCTCAGCGACCAGAAGAAGGAGATCTTCGACGAGGATCTCCTGGCCATCGTGCGGGACGGGCTCACCCACATCCCGGAGACCTTCAAGCTGCGGGCGATCCAGGCCACGGCCGGCACCGCCATGTTCGCCACGGGGCTGGTCACGCTCGCCTCCGATGGGGGCGAAGTGACGGAGACCGCCCTGGGCGATGGTCCCGTGAACGCTGTCTTCGCCGCCATGGACAAGCTCACGGGCCTGAAGGGCCGGCTGCTGGACTTCAAGATCCACTCCGTGACCGGGGGAGCCGACGCCGTGGGCGAAGTGTTCGTCCAGGTCGAATTCGATGGCGTGACCCAGAGTGGGAAGGGCGCCAGCACGGACATCGTGGAAGCCAGCGCGAGGGCCTACCTCAACGCCGCGAACAAGGTGCTCTTCGCCAAGCGGGCGCCCGCTCCGGCCGTTGTGGAAGCGAGGTCCTGAATGGAGGCCCGGATCACCGTACTCCCTGGGGATGGCGTGGGGCCCGAGGTCACCGCCGAGGCCGTGGCCTGCCTGGCGACCCTCGCCGAGCGCTTCGGCCATGCCTTCCACTTCCAGGAGGCGCTCATCGGGGGCGCCGCCGTGGACGCCACCGGCGATCCGCTGCCCCAGGCCACCCTGGACCTCTGCCGGTCCTGCGACGCGGTGCTGCTGGGCGCCGTGGGCGGCCCGGCCTGGGACCGCCATCCCCGGGACCAGCGGCCGGAGTCGGGCCTGCTGCGCCTCCGGAAGGGCCTGGGTCTCTACGCCAACCTCCGGCCCGTGTCAGTCCACCAGTCCCTGGAGGATGCCTCGCCCCTGAAGCCCGAGGTCGTGCGGGGGACCGATCTCATGTTCGTCCGCGAGCTGTCCGGCGGGCTCTACTTCGGCGAGCCCCGGTCCTATTCGGACGAGGCCGCCGTGAACACGCTGCCCTACACCCGGGGCGAGGTCGAGCGGGTGGCCAAGGTCGCCTTCGACCTGGCCTCCGCCCGCCGGAAGCGCCTGGTCTCCGTGGACAAGGCCAACGTCCTGGAGACCTCGCGCCTGTGGCGGAAGGTGGTGGATGACATGGCCCCCGCCTATCCAGAGGTGGCGGTCCAGCACGCCTACGTGGACAGCTTCGCCATGGCGCTGATCACCCGCCCCCGGGACTTCGATGTGGTGCTCACGGAAAACCTGTTTGGCGACATCCTCAGCGACGAGGCCGCCGTGCTGGCGGGCTCCCTGGGCCTGCTGCCCTCCGCGAGCCTGGGCGGTTCTGTGGGCCTCTTCGAGCCCATCCACGGGTCGGCACCGGACATCGCCGGGCAGGACAAGGCCAATCCCATCGGCACCATCCTCTCCGCCGCCATGCTGCTTCGCCATGCCCTGAAGCTGGAGGCCGAGGCCCTGGCCCTCGAGGCCGCCGTGAACCGCGTCATCAAGGGCGGGCATGGCACGGGCGATCTCAAGGGGGCCACCCACCCCCAGGGCACCCGCTCCCTGGGGGCCCGCATCCAGGAGGCCATCCGGCCGCCCCGGAAAAAGTCGCCCCGGCTCGCGGACTCCGCCTATTCCTGGTGCGGATCGCCGGAAGGCCACCGCTCCCATCACTAGCCCATCACCCGGACCCCCGATGTTCCCTTTCCCACTCAGCGCCAAGCCGCCCATCCCGTCCTTTCCGGCGGACCTGGTGAGGATTATCCGGTCCATGGGCCCCGGCTTCGTGCTGCGGCTGACGGACTAGGGGCCACCCGATCGGAACCCACCGACGCCGGCCCCGCACCTTAGAGCGGGGCCGTTTCACATCCGAACCCTGAGGATCGCCATGAAGCCCGCTCAGTCACCGCTCACCCGCCACAGCCTGATCTTCACGGTCGCCCAGTGAACAAGGAGGGAACCATGTCTGCAGCCGAGTCCCGCACGGGAGCGCAGCTCATCTGGGAAAGCCTGGTCCGCGAAGGGGTGGACACGGTCTTCGGCTACCCCGGCGGCGCCATCCTGCCGACCTATGACGCCATGACGGAGTACCCGATCCGGCACGTCCTGGTGCGCCACGAGCAGAGCGCTGCGCACATGGCGGACGGCTACGCCCGGGCCAGCGGGCGCGTGGGCGTGGTCGTGGCCACCTCGGGCCCGGGCGCCACCAACCTCGTCACGGGGCTGGCCACGGCCATGCTCGATTCCACTCCCATGGTGGCCATCACGGGCCAGGTGGGGTCGGCCCTGCTGGGGACGGACGCCTTTCAGGAGGTGGACATCACGGGCATCACCCTCCCGGTCACCAAGCACAACTACCTCGTCACCCGGGCCGAGGATGTGGTCCCGGCCCTCCGCGAGGCCTTTGCCGTGGCCCGCAGCGGCCGTCCCGGCCCGGTCCTGGTGGACATCACCAAGGACGCCCAGCAGGGGCGGGCGGTCCTGGACTGGGAAGGGGCCGAGCCCCGGCGCCACCTGCGCCACCTGCCGGCCCCGCTGGACCAGGCGGCCCTGGCCGAAGCGCTGGAGCTCATCCGCCAGGCCAAGCGGCCCATCATCCTCGCGGGGCATGGCATCCAGCTGTCCGGCGCCCGGGCCGAGGTGCTGGCCCTCGCCGAGCGGGCCGACATCCCCTTCGCGCTCACCCTGCTGGGCCTGGGCGCCGTGCCCGCCACCCATCCCCTCAGCCTCGGCATGATGGGCATGCACGGCGAGGCCTGGGTCAACCGGGCCATCCAGGAGGCCGACCTCCTGCTGGCCTTCGGCATGCGCTTCGATGATCGGGTGACGGGGAAGCTCAAGGAGTACGCCCCCCACGCCAAGAAGATCCACATCGACATCGACGCCAGCGAGCTGAACAAGCTGGTCCCCGTGGACGTGGCCATCGCCGCGGACCTGGGCGACGTGTTGCGGGCCCTGCTGCCGCAGGTGCCGGTGGCCGACCGCTCCGCCTGGCTGGGCAGCATCCGCGGCTGGCGCGGGGACTCGGCCGTCCGCGACATCAAGAACCTGCCCGATGACGGGCACCTCTACGCCGCCCACGTGATGAACGACCTCTGGCGCCTCACCAAGGGCGAGGCCGTGGTGGTGACCGACGTGGGCCAGCACCAGATGTGGGAGGCGCAGTACTACAAGCACGACGGCGAGCGCAGCCTCCTCACCAGCGGCGGGGCCGGCACCATGGGCTTCGCCCTGCCGGCGGACATCGGCGCCAAGCTGGCCCGGCCCGAAGCCGAGGTGTGGGTGGTGGCGGGGGACGGCGGCTTCCAGATGACCTTCGCCGAGCTGATGACCGCCGTGCAGGAGGACGTCAAGGTGAACATCGCCGTCATCAACAACGGCTTCCTCGGCATGGTCCGCCAGTGGCAGGCCCTGTTCTACGAGGGGCGCTACGCCGCCACGCCCATCCTGTCCCCGGATTTCGTGAAGCTGGCCGAGGCCTTCGGCATCCATGGCCAGCGGGTGGAGACCCGCGGCGACGTGGCCGCCGCCGTGGAGAGTGCCCGCGCGGCCTCCGGCACGGCGCTCATCGAGTTCAAGGTCGAGCAGGAGGACAGCGTCTATCCGATGGTGCCCGCCGGCGCCGCCCTCCACGACATGATCCGCCGTCCTTCGCCCAGCGTCCTGGCCGAAACCGGCGCCGATCCCGTCTGAATGAAAGGAGCCTCCATGTCGCATGTGCTCGTGGTCTACACCGATGATGAACCGGGTGTCCTCACCCGCGTGGCCTCCCTGTTCCGCCGGCGGGGCTTCAACATCCACTCCCTCACGGTGGGTCCCACCGAGCGGCCCGACGTGTCCCGCATGACGGTGGTGGTCGACACCGACGAAGCCACGGCCCGCCGCGCCGTGGAGCACCTGCGCAAGCTGGTGAACGTGCTGGAGGTCCAGCAGCTGGGCAGCGGCGGGGTGAACGTGGTGCGGGACCTGGCCCTGATCCGCGTGAACGCCGGCCTTTCGAAGCGCTCCGAGGTGCTCCAGCTGGTGGAGGTCTTCCGCGCCAACGTGGTGGACATCGCCGAGGACACCCTCGTCATCGAATGCACCGGCAGCCTCGCCAAGATCGAGGCCCTGGTGGACACGCTGCGCCCCTTCGGGATCATCGAGCTGGGCCGGACCGGCGCCGTGGCCATGGCCCGCGGCACCCCGGTCACGCCCAAGGCCGCCATCGCGCCCCTGCGCACCGGCACGAGCTCCGGATCCATGTCCGTCTGACCTCCCTCCCCGACTTCCCACCACCCGCAAAGGAGCCATCCATGGCCAAGATCCACTACGAAGCTGACCTCGACCTCATCCGGCACCGCAAGGTCGCCATCCTCGGCTACGGCTCCCAGGGGCACGCCCATGCCCTCAACCTCCGCGACAGCGGCGTCAATGTCCGCGTGGGGCTGCCGGCCGGGTCGGCCTCCAGGGCCAAGGCCGAGGCCCAGGGCCTGACGGTCGCCACGCCGGCCGAGGCCGCAGCCTGGGCGGACGTGATCATGGTGCTCACCCCGGATACGGGACAGGCCGAGCTCTACAAGAACGACATCGCCCCCAACCTCAAGCCCGGCAAGACCCTGATGTTCGCCCACGGCTTCAACATCCGCTACGGCTGCATCGAGCCTCCCGCGGGCGTGGACGTGAGCCTGGTGGCCCCCAAGAGCCCCGGCCACCGCGTCCGCGAGGTCTTCGTGGAGGGCGGTGGCACGCCGGCCCTGGTGGCCATCCACCAGGACGCCAGCGGCCAGGCCCTGGCCGTGGCCCTCTCCTACGCCGCGGCCCTGGGCCTCACCCGGGCCGGTGTGCTCGAGACCACCTTCACGGAAGAGACCGAGACGGACCTCTTCGGCGAGAAGGCCGTGCTTTGCGGCGGCGCGAGCGCCCTCGTGAAGGCGGGCTTCGAGACCCTCGTGGAAGCCGGCTACCAGCCCGAGATCGCCTACTTCGAGTGCCTCCACGAGCTGAAGCTCATCGTGGACCTGATGCAGCGGGGCGGCCTCAGCTACATGCGCTACAGCATCAGCGACACGGCCGAGTACGGCGACTACACCGGCGGCCCCCGCATCGTGACCGACCAGACCAAGGCCGAGATGAAGGAGATCCTCAAGGAGATCCAGGATGGCCGCTACGCCGCCGCCTGGATCAAGGAGAACCAGACGGGCCGCCAGTGGTTCGAGGCCCAGCGGGCGGCGGATTACGACCACCCCCTGGAGCAGGTCGGGCGGGAACTGCGTCGCATGATGCCCTTCCTGGATCCCGTGGAAACCGCAGCTCCTGTGGCGAAGCGCTGAGGAATTTCCGTGACGGTGTGAAGGGTGTTGACCTCAGGTCAAAACCTTTCACACCGTCACAGCACATTTGGCCTCAGAATGGAATCTATGTGCGGCCACCCATCCGCGCTCCGGAGCGAAGAATGCCTGAGTCCTTCTTCAAGACCGCCACGGCGCCCACCCTTCAGGGCTGGCAGGCGCCCGGTTCCCTGGACTTCCAGGCGGCCTTCCTGCGGGCCGGAGGCTGGGCGCTCCCCCGGACGGACGCCTTCCCGGACGCTGCCAAGCTGCGCGAGCGGCTCCAGGAGCTCAAGGCCTCCATGCGCGAAGGCGCCAAGATCGGTCTCGACCTGCGCGGGCTGCGGGACAGCGCGGATAGCGTGATGGCCGCCGCCCGGGAGGCCGGGGTGGCCTTCCTGCTCCACACCGCCGAACTGCCGCCCTCCCTGGCCATGCTGCGCCACGCCAACATGCCCCGCCTGGTGGCGGTTCAGAACCCCGAGGAGGCCGCCCGGGCCAAGGCCGGGGGCGCCTCCGCCCTGCTGGCCCGCG
The DNA here is from genome assembly GCA_031292655.1 of Geothrix sp. Classification (GTDB taxonomy): domain Bacteria; phylum Acidobacteriota; class Holophagae; order Holophagales; family Holophagaceae; genus Geothrix. Next base: position 1,956 of record JARLGO010000390.1, on the reverse strand, counting down.
CCTGCGACGTGGCCTCCCTGCGCAGCCTGGGCCTGCCCGTGATGGCCGTGGCGGATACGGAAGCCGAGGCCCGGCAGGCCATGGCCGATGGCGCCATCGGCCTGCAGCCCCGGACGCCCGGACTGCTGGACTCCTCCCCCCTGGCCGCCTTCCGCGCCCGCCTCATGGCCGGGCTGGATTCCATGGCCCAGGCCTTCGTGCGCCGCGGGGCCTGCACCCTGCCGCGGCTGCGCATCCGCAACCTCGACCTGGCCTACCCCATCCAGCAGGGTGGCATGGGCGTGGGCGTCTCCTGGGAGGGCCTGGCGGGCGCCGTGGCCAGCGCCGGCTGCGTGGGCCTGGTGTCGGCCATCGGCACGGGCTACCACGGCTCGGCCAACCCGAAGATGCGCCTGGGCCGTCCCGACGGCACGGATTCGCTGAATCCGCCCAAGGCCCTGGAATGGATCGTCCGCGCCGCGCGGGAACGCTCCGGAGGCCGCGGCGCCGTGGGCGTGAACATCCTCTGCGCCATCGAAGGCTACGAGGAGGCGGTGAAGGCCTCTCTCGCCGGGGGCGCGCAGATGATCGTGAGCGGTGCCGGCCTGCCCCTGGGCCTGCCCGGCATGGTCGGTGATGCAGACGTGGCCCTGGTGCCCATCGTGTCCTCGGGCCGGGCGCTCCAGGTGATCTGCAAGCAGTGGCAGCGGAAATACAACCGCCTGCCCGATGCCGTGGTGCTGGAAGGCCCCGAGAGCGGCGGCCACCAGGGCTTCAGCCATGACGGCTGCCTGGATCCCGCCCACACCCTGGAGAACATCCTGCCCGAGGTGATTGCAGAGCGGGACAAGTGGGGCGACTTTCCCATCCTCGTGGCCGGCGGCGTCTGGGATCACGCGGACATCCAGCGCTTCCTGGCCCTGGGGGCCGACGGCGTCCAGATGGGCACCCGCTTCATCGGCACCTTCGAGTGCGACGCGTCGCCCATCTTCAAGGAGGTCATCCTCCGCGCCAAAGCCGAGGACATCGGCCTCATGAAGTCCCCCGTGGGCCTGCCCGCCCGGGGCGTGCGCACCAGCCTCCAGCGGCACATCGAGGCCGGCACCGCCCCCCAGGTGCGCTGCGTGAGCAACTGCCTGTCGCCCTGCGGCCACGGCAAGGGCGCCATGGCCGTGGGCTACTGCATCGCCGACCGCCTGGCGGACGCCATGCAGGGCAAGGAGGAGAGCGGCCTCTTCTTCACCGGCAGCAACGGCGCCAAGCTCCGCGAGCTGGTGAGCGTCCGGGACCTCATCGAGGAACTGACCCAGGATCCAGGGCTGCAGCGCCTCTACGCCTGATCCCTCAGCTCGCATTCGGGTGCCGCTCCAGGAGCTGCCGCAGCATGGCGTTTCGCTTCACCACGTCCTGGCGGCGGAGGTGGGCGATGAGCGGGGGCGGGGCGGCGCTCCAGCGGGCGAGGTTCTGGATGAGCAGGGTGGAGATGTAGGTGCGGCGGCACATGAGCGCCGTGGCGTGGCTGTCGAGGGTGGCTCCCGCCAGGCTCGCCAGGCAGCGCCCCTCCGTGGTGAGGATGAGCTCCACCCGCTCCTCGCCCGCCCGCTGGTTGAAGCTGGTCCGCAGCAGGTCCCGGGCCATGGACCGGACCTGCTCGGTCGCCTCCCGCGAGATGGCCACGAGGTACTGGTCCAGGAGCCGCCGGGAGGACCAGAGGCGCCGGTAGAGGCCCGGCGGCAGGAGGGGGTTCTGCAGGAGGGCCCGGCGGACCCCCGGATCGTTGGTGAAGGCCAGGCGGCCGCCCAGGGCCTCCAGGCCCGCCGCCGTGCGGTGGTGGGCCGCGATGAGGCGCGCGTGGAGGGTCCCCGCCCGGGGGTTCTCCAGCACGGCCCGGATGACCTCCGCCGTGGGATCGAAGCACCAGGCGCCCAGGTCGGGTTCCACGGCCACCCGGGCCTGGGCCACCCGCTGGTCCACGGG
>JARLGO010000389.1 GCA_031292655.1 Geothrix sp. | reverse complement strand
ATCGTGCCGGGCCACACGCACCTGCACGACTTCGCCGCGGTGGTCAAGGCCGCCGTGCGCGAGGCGGGGGGCGTGCCCTTCGAGTTCAACACCATCGCCGTGGACGATGGCATCGCCATGGGCCACCTGGGCATGCGCTACTCCCTGCCCAGCCGGGAGCTCATCGCCGACTGCCTGGAAACCATGGCCATGGCCCACTGCTTCGACGCCCTCATCTGCATCTCCAACTGCGACAAGATCACGCCGGGCATGATCATGGGGGCCGTGCGCGTGAACGTGCCGACCATCTTCGTCACCGGGGGGCCCATGCTGGCCGGTACCCAGCCCGACGGCAGCCGCAGCGACCTCATCACCGTCTTCGAGGGCGTGGGCAAGGTGCAGAGCGGCGAGATGACCGAGGCCCAGCTGGATGCCCTCGAAGCCGCCGCCTGTCCCACCTGCGGCTCCTGCTCGGGCATGTTCACGGCCAATTCCATGAACTGCCTGCTGGAGGCCATCGGCCTGGCCCTGCCGGGCAATGGCACCATCCCCGCCGTGGACCCGCGCCGCCAGGAACTGGCCAAGGACGCCGCCCACCAGATCTTCGAGCTGCTGGAGCGCGACATCAAGCCCCGCGACCTGGTGACCCGGGCCTCCCTCGACAACGCCTATGCCCTGGACATGGCCATGGGGGGCTCCACCAACACCGTGCTGCACGGCTTCGCCATCGCCCACGAGGCGGGCGTGGACTACCCCCTGGAGCGCCTCAACGAGATCTCCGCGGTCACGCCCTGCATCTGCAAGGTGTCGCCCTCGGTGCCGGACGTGCACATGCAGGACGTGGACCGGGCTGGCGGGATCTCGGCCATTCTGAAGGAGATCGCCCGGAAGCCGGGCCTTTTGAACCTGGACTGCCTCACGGTGACCGGTCAGACCCTGGGCGAGAGCATCGCTCACGCGAGGACCAAGGACCCCAAGGTGATCCGCACCATCGAGGCGCCCTATTCCGCCGACGGTGGCCTGGCGGTGCTCTTCGGCAACATCGCCCCCCAGGGCAGCATCGTGAAGAGCGCGGGCGTGGATCCCAGCTGCTTCGTCTTCGAAGGCGAGGCCATCGTCTTCGAGAGCCAGGACGAATGCCTGGCCGCCCTGGCCCTGCGGAAGGTGAAGGCGGGCCAGGTGGTGGTCATCCGCTACGAGGGCCCCAAGGGAGGGCCCGGCATGCCCGAGATGCTCTCCCCCACGTCCATGATCAAGGGGCAGGGCCTGGGCAAGCAGGTGGCGCTCCTCACCGACGGCCGCTTCAGCGGCGGCACGGCGGGCCTCTGCATTGGGCACGTGAGCCCGGAGGCCGCGGAGGGCGGGCCCATCGCCCTGGTGCAGACCGGGGACCGCATCCGCATCGACATCCCGGCCCGGAGCATGAACCTGCTGGTGGATCCGGGCGAGCTGGAGCGCCGCCGGGCCGCCTGGGTGAAGCCCAAGCCCAAGATCAGCACGGGCTGGCTGGGGCGCTACTCGCGGCTCGTCACCAGCGCCAACCGGGGCGCGGTGCTGGCCCTGCCGGAGGAACTCGGCTGAACCGGAAGGGACGGAGGCTAAGAGTGCCTAACACAACTCCGACGAGGCCGCGATGAAGCCAGGCAGGATGCACCGCAAGGAAGGGCCCGCAGGGCAACGTGGTTCGTTGTTCAAGGGACCTGACGCCGCGGGGCGCCTGCCTGGCTTCATCCCTCCGGGCGAGGGCCGGCGGGCGT
>JARLGO010000075.1 GCA_031292655.1 Geothrix sp. | reverse complement strand
CTTGATTCTAACTCTTGTCCAGGAACCGCCGGATTCGAAGCCCGGGATCGGGATGGTCGAACACCTCGGAGAAGACCGCCCGCTCCCAGGCCAGGGCCGCGCCCCGGGGCAGACCCCGCTGCTGATCCTGGAGGTCCCGGAGCATGTTAAGAGCGCGTAAAGATCCATGAAATGCTGTTGCCACAAGCGGGTTTCCGCTATCCTGGGGGTGGATCGCAGGGTCTAAGCGGATGTGGGAATCCGATGACCGCCCCCCAGGGACGGACATCGGTCCAGGTCTAGGCGGATTCATACCTTTTTCATCCTAAGTCCTAAGGGGGTATCCATGGGCAAGGCGGCTCAGGCGCCAGACACATCCAGCATCTCACGGCTGGACCAGATCAAGATCAGCCAGTATTTCGGCTGCAACACGTTCAGCGAGCGCACCATGCACGAGCGGCTGCAGCGGGACGTCTACAAGGCCTACCGCCAGGCGCTGAAGCGGGGCGAGCCCCTGTCCCCGGAAGTGGCCAAGAGCGTGGCGATCGCCATGAAGGAGTGGGCCCTCGAGCAGGGCTGCACCCACTTCACCCACTGGTTCCTGCCCATGACCGGCGCCACCGCCGAGAAGCACGACGCCTTCATCGCCTGGGACGAGCCCGGCACGGTCATCGAGCGCTTCAGCGGCGGCCAGCTCATCCAGGGCGAGCCCGACGCCAGCTCCTTCCCCAGCGGCGGCCTGCGCGCCACCTTCGAGGCCCGGGGCTACACGGCCTGGGATCCGGCCAGCCCCGCCTTCATCATGGAAGGCCCCATCGGCAAGACCCTCTGCATCCCCACGGCCTTCATCGGCTACCACGGCGAGGCCCTGGACCACAAGGTGCCCCTCCTCCGGTCCATGGACGTCGTGTCCGCCAGCGCCAGGAAGGCCCTGAAGTTCTTTGGCGTGGACGCCGGCTCCGTGGTGGCCCAGTGCGGTCCCGAGCAGGAGTACTTCGCCGTGGACCTGGACCTGGCCCGGCAGCGGCCGGACCTGCTCTTCGCCAACCGCACCCTCCAGGGCGCCAAGCCCCCGAAAGGCCAGGAGCTCGAGGACCACTACTTCGGCAGCATCAAGGAGCGGGTCCTGGGCTTCATGCAGGAAGTCGAGCTGGAGTGCTTCAAGCTGGGCATCCCCGCCAAGACCCGCCACAACGAGGTGGCGCCCAACCAGTTCGAGATCGCCCCCATCTATGAGGCCGCCAACCTGGCCAGCGACCACAACCAGCTGCTCATGGAGATCCTGAAGTCCGTGGGCGAGCGGCACGGCCTGGCCGTCCTCCTCCACGAGAAGCCCTTCGCCGGCATCAACGGCAGCGGCAAGCACGTGAACTGGAGCCTGGCCACGGACGAGGGCCAGAACCTGCTGGAGCCCGGCCACACGCCCGAGGAGAACCTGCAGTTCCTCTTCTTCCTCAGCGCCACGCTGAAGGCCATCCACACCCACGGCGGCCTGCTGCGCGCCTCCATCGCCTTTGCCGGCAACGACCACCGCCTGGGCGCCAACGAGGCGCCTCCCGCCATCATGTCGGCCTTCCTCGGGGCCCAGCTGAACCACATCCTGGACGCCATCGAGAAGGGCGCCGCCGCCGACGCCTCCACCCAGAAGATCATCGATCTCGGCATCGGCAACCTGCCCCGCATCGAGAAGGACGCCACGGACCGCAACCGCACCAGCCCCTTCGCCTTCACGGGCAACAAGTTCGAGTTCCGCGCCGTGGGCTCCAGCCAGCCCATCGCCCTGCCCCTGACGGTGATCAACGCCGCCGTGGCCGAGGCCATCGACGACCTGAACGTCAAGCTGGAAGCCGAGCTCAAGGCCGGCAAGGAGCACAAGGCCGCCGTCATGGCCGTGGTCAAGCAGGCCATCGTCGAGACCAAGGCCATCCGCTTCGAGGGCAACGGCTACTCCGAGGAGTGGAAGCAGGAGGCGGAGCGCCGCGGCCTGCCCCACGCCAAGGACACCGTGGCGGCCCTCCACATCTGGGAGCAGCCCGCGGTCAAGGCCGTGCTCGCCAAGCCGGGCATCCTGTCCGAGGGCGAGCAGGAGTCCCGGCTCCACATCCGCCACGAGGAGTACCAGAAGGTCATCAACATTGAGACCCAGGTCCTGCGCCAGATGGCCGAGACCCAGATCCTTCCCTCCATCACGGCGGACCTCGGGGCCCGCGCGGAGACCCTCGGCAAGCTCGCGGCCGCCGGCATCTCGGTGCCCGAGACGCTCAAGGCCGCCCTGCAGGCCCAGGCCACCCTGGCCGGCGAGGCCCAGGCCCGCCTGACGGCCATGAAGGAGGCCCTGGCGGCGGCGGAGGCCCTCGAGGACCTCCATGCCCGCACGGCGGCCTTCGGCAACCAGGTCAACCAGGCTAAGCACGCCCTGCGCGAGACCCTCGATGCCCTCGAGGACGCCTGCGATGCCGATCTCTGGCCCCTGCCCAAGTACTGGCAGCTGCTGGCCCCGCTGGTCTAGATCCGAACCTCCGCTTCACGAAAAGGGGCCGCAAACGCGGCCCCTTTTCCGTCTGTCCGGGACCCTAGCGTCCGAAGCGGAAGACCGCGCTGACCTGGATCCAGGTGGCGGTGCTGAAGCCCAGGCCGTCGCTGCCGTTCTGGTCCACGAAGACCTGGTTGAGGGTGCCTTCCAGGGAGAACATCCTGTTGAAGGTGTAGCCGCCGCCGCCGCGGATGCCGAGCTTGCCGCTCTGGGTGGCGCTGCCGCTGAAGCCGGCTCCGCTGTAGTCGTCCTTGATGCTGTTGATGGAGGCGCCGGCGATGGTGTACCAGCCCTGGCGGGGGTTCTGGAAGTGGTAGACCCAGTCCGCCCCCACCTGCAGGATCTTGAAATCGTTCTGGGCGAAGCCGTAGTCGCCGCCCCAGTCCGAGCCCGAGAGGTTGTGGTAGCTCAGCTGGGCGCGGACCTCGTGGTTGGGGGTGAGGGTGAAGTCGAGATGGCCCCCCACGTGGGTGCCGAAGAACTGGTTGGTCCCGTAGCCGGATTTGCTGTTGAGGTCCCCCACGGGCAGGGACAGGCCGGTGAAGACGCCCCCG
>JARLGO010000074.1 GCA_031292655.1 Geothrix sp. | reverse complement strand
GCGAGGGCCAGCAGGGTTCCGAGGATCGCATGGCCGCCCACCTTTTCCCGGAAGAAGAAGTGGGACACGGGCAGGAGGATGACGGGCGAGAGCGACATCAGCGTGGCCGCCACGCCCATGGGGGACTTGGCGATGGCGACGAGGGAGAGCACCACGCCCAGCACGGGCCCCGTGACCGCGCCGAGCCCGATGAAGGCCGTGGCCCGCCGGTCGCTCAGGGATCCGAGGGTGCTCCGCAGGCGACCGGTGGCGCCGAAGTAGAGGAGGAGGGCCACCGAGCCCGCCGTGACCCGGATGAGGTTCGCCGAGATGGGCGGGAAGTCTCCCGCCAGGCCGAACTTGCTGAAGACCAGGCCCACGGACTGGCCCAGGGCGCCGCCGACGCCCAGCAGGATGCCCCGCCAGAGGTGGGGATGCTCCTCGTGCTCGCCCCCGCCCCAGACCACCCAGGCGATGCCCCCCAGGGTGACGGCCATGGCGGCCACCTTCGGCAGGCCCAGGCTCTGTCCCAGGAACAGCCAGGCCAGCAGGGCGCTGAAGATGGGCGACAGCGTCATGAGCAGCATGGCCAGCCGCGCGCCGATGAGCACGAAGGCCTCGAAGAGCACCGCGTCGGCCAGGGCGAAGCCGATGAACCCGGAGGTCGCCAGCCAACCCAGGCGGGCGCTGCCGGCCTGCAGGGGGAAGGGGCTGCCATAGACCGCCTGGTGCACCAGGACGAGGATCGCCCAGGCCATGAGCAGGCGGCCCAGGTTCACCGCGGCGGAGCCCACGCGGCGTCCCGCCACCGTGAAGCACACGGAATTCAGCGACCAGCAGAGGGACGTGAGCAGGGCGGCGCTTTCGCCGAGGTAGGGCATGGGGGTCTCCACGACGAGCCCTGGTCGGCAGGACCACGACCATCTTAATACGAGGCTAGACGAACATCTGCAGGATCCCGTTGCTCATGAGCATGCCCCGGGGGCTGAGGCACACGCGGTCTTCCTTCCAGATCGTGAGCCCCTCCTTCTCCAGCCCCCGCAGCCGCGCCTCCCAGGCGTCGCAGAGGGGGCGCAGGTTCCGTTCCCCCGCCCGCTTGCGCAGGGCCCCCCAGTCGAGGCCGCGGTGCAGGCGCAGGCCCAGGAGCGGGATCTCCGCCAGGGCCTCGGCGGCGTCCAACTCCTGCATGTCGGGCTCGCCGCGCCCCTCGGTCCAGGCCGGGATGACCCCCGATTCGGTCCAGCGGCGGTCGCCGAGCTGCGAGGCCGCGCTGGGGCCCAGTCCCAGGTAGGGCCGGCGTTCCCAGTAGCGGGTGTTGTGCTTGGATTCGGCGCCGGGGCGGGCGTAGTTGCTGATCTCGTAAGGCGCGAGCCCCAGGCGCGGCAGCTCCTCCTGAAGGGCCTCGAAGACATCCGCCACCTCGTCCTCGCCGGGGAGCGCGAGCCGCCCCGCCTCGATCTCGGCGCGCAGGGGGCAGGCCTTGTCCAGGTCCAGCAGGTAGACGCTCAGGTGCTCGATGCCCGTGTCGGCCAGGACCCGGGCATCCTCGAGGACTTTGGAGAGCGATTGTCCAGGAATGCCCACCATGAGGTCGGCGCTGCGGCGGCGGAACCCGGCGCGGGCCGCCAGATCGAGGGCCTCCAGGGCCTGGGCCGATCCGTGGATGCGGCCCAGGCGGGCCAGCAGCGCGTCGTCCAGGGCCTGCACGCCGAGGCTGATGCGGTCCCAGCCCAAGGAGCGGGCCCGCTGGAGCCAGGCCAGGTCCACGGTGCCGGGATTGGCCTCGAGGGTGGCCTCGGCCAGGGGCGACAGGTCGAAGGCCCCGCGGACCGCCGCCGTGAGCGCCGCCAGTTCCTCCTGGGACAGCAGGGAGGGCGTGCCGCCCCCGAGGTAGAGGGTGTCCACGGCGGGCCGGCCCAGGGCCGCGCCCCAGGTGCCCACCTCGGCCGTCAGGCGCCGGAGGGTCTGGGGCTGGAGGCTGCGGTCCCGGGTGGTGGCGAAGGAGCAGTAGGTGCAGCGGTCCACGCAAAAGGGCACGTGCAGGTAGAGGCCCAGGGGCTCCGCCCGGGCCGCCTGCCGGGCCGCGGGCAGCCAGCCCTGGGCCTCAGGGTTCAACCATCACCTGCTTCATGGCCGCCCGCAGGGTGCTCACCTCCTGCGGGAACCGCCAGGGGGGCCGAAGGGGATCGGCGGCCTGTTCCAGGGCCCGGTAGCGCTCCTGCAGCAGCCTCTGATGCTCGGCCCGCGGGGCTCGGCCGGTGCCCAGGTGCTGTTCGAGCAGCTCCAGGTTCTGGCGGAGCCGCACCGCCTGGGGGTGGTACAGGAAGACGTTCAGGAGCAGGTGGCCGAGGCCCAGCCCCAGCAGGAGAAAGCCCGCCACCAGGGGGACCCGCAGGCCGGAGCGGAGGCCCAGGGCCAGCCACCAGCCCAAGAGTCCCAGGAGGGCCACGGTCAGGAGGGGCGCCGCGGGCATGGCCCACAGGCCGTGGCCCCAGAGGCAGTCGCTGATCAGGGAATCGGCCACGACCACCAGGGTGCCCTGGTCGCCCTCGCCCCGGGCCTTGGCGAGGCGCTGGTCCAGGGCGCCCCAGGCCTGCTGCTGCGCGGGACTGAGCTGCACCGGGCCACGGCCCCCCAGGCCGGTGCTCTGGCGGACCACCTCGGGGCGGCCGACCCGACCCGCCTCCAAGGCCGGGGGCGTCTCGAGGAGCTCCGCGTCCGAAGGCGGGGGCGTGTTGGTGATGTGGGTCTGGCCGGCCGCGTCCCGCCAGTAGTAGGTGCGCGGCGGGGCCTGTCCCAGGAGGGCCAGGGCCAGCAGACCGGCGATGACCGTCACGGTGAAGCCTCAGAAATGAGCATCGATGGCCTCGCACCAGAAGTGGTAGACCATCTGGTGGATCTCCTGGATGCGGGCGGTGACCGTGGAAGGCACCACCAGGGCCTCGTCCATGAGGCCCATGAGCTTCCCGCCGTCCCGCCCCAGGAGACCCAGGGTGCGGATGCCCAGCTCCTTCGCGGAGGCCACGGCGCGGATCACGTTGGGGCTGTTGCCGCTGGTGCTGATGCCGATGAGCAGGTCCCCGGGGCGGCCGATGGCTTCCACCTGGCGGGAAAAGACCTGGTCGAAGCCGTAGTCGTTGCCGATGGCCGTGAGGGCGGAGGTGTCCGTGGTGAGGGCGATGCCCGCCAGGGCCCGCCGCTCCTTGACATACCGGCCGCTGAGCTCGGCGGCCAGGTGCTGGGCGTCGGCGGCGCTGCCGCCGTTGCCGCAGATGAGGACCCGGCCCCCCCGGCGGAGCCGCTCGGCCATGTCGTCCGCCTGACCGACGATGCGGTCCATCTCCTGCTCGAAGAAGGCCTGCTTCAGCTGGATGGCGGCCTGGACATGTTGGAGGAGGAGCTGTTTCATGGCAGCGATTGTGACAGGAATTTCGGCCCATTCTTCCGGCCGACGCTGGCAGACTGCGGGAAGCCCTGCCAACGACAAGGTGTGGACCCCATGGAATGGATTGCTCTCCAGCACGCGCTGTTATCCCATCTCCCGGTGGCCACGGGCCTGCTCCTCCCGTGGGCGCTGCTGGCGGCCCAGCGGCCGGGGCGCGGCATCCGCCCCTGGTGGACCGTGGCGCGGTACCTGGGATGGGCCGGGATCATCGGGACGCTGGGCGCCCTCCTGAGCGGCTTTGCAAAGGGCCGGATCGCAGGCTTCCCCCCGCTCCACCACCTGCTTGCCGCGTTCTTATCCGGGGCGGGGCCCGAGATGCTGCTGTTCCGGCATGCCCTGCTGGGCGGAGCCTCGCTGTTCGTGGGGGCCGCCGCCCTCTGGGCCATGAACCGCCACCGCAAGGACCACCAGAGCCTCGGGTTCCTGGCCCTGGCCCTGGGGTTGGCTTGGTGCGCCATCCTGCTCATGGCGGGGGAGGGGGGCTACCGCCTGGCCCACCCGGGGGGAAGGGCCCCCGTGGCTCCGCCGGTCTCCTCCGCGCCGGCGTCGCCCTCCGTCCTTTCCGTCGCGCGGGATGCCGAATCCGATCTGCCTCTGCGCGCCCTGGACTACGCCTCCCTGGAACCCATCGCTCCGGATCCGGTGCGGTCGCCGGCCCACGGCAGCCGCTGGATCCGCGCCTGGGCCAGTCCCGAGGCCGCGGCCGCCTACCGCGCCGGAGGGCCGCTCCCGCCGGGGGCTTTCGTGGTGCTCAGCTCTGCGGAGGATCGCTGGGGCCGGCCCGGTCCCGATCCCGGCCCGCTCTACGCGCTGGAGATGAAGGCCTCGGGCCCGGCCCTCACGTTCTATTGGCCGCGCATCCCCATGAATGCCCGCCGGGAGTTCGGGGGCGATTCCCGGGCCTACTGGCGAGGCAAGGACAGCCACCTGGACGCCTGCCTCGCCTGCCATGCGGAGGGCATGGCG
>JARLGO010000388.1 GCA_031292655.1 Geothrix sp. | reverse complement strand
CCCGGGCCTTCAGCAGGTCCAGCACCTCGATGGCGACCTCGGCGCTGGAGCCGCCGTCGAAGCTGAGCAGCATGTGCTTTTGTCCGCCGGGGCCCCGGGTGAGGTTCAGGGCCTCGCCCATGCCGGGCCAGGCGGGGGCGGTGCCCGCTCGCGGGATCGGCGTGGCCAGGGGAATGGGGGCTGGTGCGGGGCTGGCGGGCCGCGGCACCACCGGATCGACCAGGGCCGGGAGGAAGGACGAGGCCCGGCGGGGCGCCTCCGCGGGTACGGCCGCGCTGGGCAGGGCCAGGGCGGTCCGACCCGGGATGGGGGCGACGGTGATGTTCCGCACCCGGGCATCGGCCCGGGCCTTGGGGGGCGGGGGCTCCGGCGGGGGCGCGGCGACAGGCGGCGCCTGCCACCGGGTCTCGGCCCGGGCCTTCGGGATGGCAGGCCCCGGGACGGGTCTGGACAGGGGAGGCGGCGCGGGGGCCGGGGCGGGTTCGGCCCTTCGGGCGAGGCGGGGGGCCGGGGGCGCTTTCGGGGGTTCCGCCGGCAGCGAGAATTCGAAGCGCGCCAGCACCCGGCCGTCGGCGGTGCGCAGGACGACTGGCTCGCCCGGGGGCGGACGGAAGAACTCCCAGCGCACGGGGCCCTGCTCCGCAAAACGATGCTCCAGGATGGACCGGCCCTCCAGGACGAGTTCCGTGGGGGCGGAGACCTCCCCTTCCACCACGGCCAGGCCGCCGAGGGGGTGCCAGCTCCAGGCGCTGAGGGGGGGGGCCGGGTCGGCCACCGGCGCCCTGGCGGCCTCGGGATGGTCGGTCCGCCCGCAAGCCGCCAGGACCAGCAGCAGGACCGCGGCGTGTCGGGCCTTCATCGATCCTCACCGCGGCGGCAGAGGGCCCAGTAGTTGGCCTTTTCGCGGACCTTCACCCAGGCGGGCTCCAAGGCCGCGCCTTGGAGATGGTGGAAGGCCTGCTCAGCGAGAACTTCCGCCGTGGGGTTGCGCCCGACGAGGGCCGGGAGCTCGTTCAGCAGGCGGTAGTCGATGGAGCGCACCCACGCATCCAGGGCCGCCGCAAAGGCGGGCTCCTCCCCGTCGGAGACGCAGGTGACGGCGGCTTCCACCTCCCAGTTGTGGCCGTGGCGCTCCTCCTGGAAGCCCGGCAGGTCGTGGAAGTGGTCCGCCACGAAGGCGCGGTGGAGGGAGAGGGTGAAGGCCATGAGGGATTATAGCGGCGAGGCACCGGTGCCGAGCTCGGATCGGAGGGCCTGGAGGTAGGCCAGCATGGTGCGCTGGCGGTCGGCGGCCAGGTTCCGGCCGGAGCGGGTCTTCATGTCCGCCTCGAGCTTGAGGAGCTTCCGCTCGAAGTGGTCCAGGCTCCAGGCCTTGTCGTCCAGGGGCCGGCCCTCGGCCCAGGGGTCCTCCGGGTGCCAGAGGGCCGCGCCGAAGCTGGCGCCCGTGGCGAAGACCCGGGCCACGCCCACGGCGCCCAGGGCCTCGAGCCGGTCCGCGTCCTGCACCACGGCGGCCTTCAGGCTGGCGGGCGTGCCGCCGCCGCTCCAGCTGTGGCTGGCCACGGCGGCGGCGATGGCCCCGGCGCGGGCCTCGAGCCCCGCCGTCGCCTGGCACCAGCGCGGCACGAGGTCCGCGGCCAGCTGGGCGGTGAGTGGCGATTCGGGGTGGTTCTTGGGGCGGTAGACCAGGTCGTGGAGCAGGGCCCCGGCCACGCAAACGTCGGCATCTGCGCCTTCCTCCCCCGCGAGCCGGTGGGCCAGCCGCGCCACCCGCAGGATGTGCCCCAGGTCGTGGGCCGCATCCCGGGGGAAGGGCTCCGCCGCGAGGTGCTCGCGGAGCCGCGCCAGCAGCGGCTCGAACCAGGGGAAGGGGAAGGCGGCATCCATGGATCCAGGCTAGCGGAAAGGAATCCTGTCACCTCATCGGGGAGGGCTAAACTGATGGATTCCGGCCCGGAGTCTCCATGCGTGTCCTCGCCTCGTTCTTCCTGAGCCTCGCCCTCGCGGTGGCGGCCTGGGCCCAGCGGGCGGATCCCTCCTTCGATCCCCTGAAGGACGTGGGCCTGCGCTTCGAGCGGGGCGCCGTGGTGCTGACGGTCCCCGAAGGCGCCCACCTGAAGGCCTCCTTCATGGAGGTGGCCAAAAAGGCCGGTCCCGGCACCTTGAAGATGGGCCCGCTGCCGCCCACCACGGCCAAGGACGAGCTGGGCGACGGGGTCTGGCACGGCTCGGTGCGGGTGCCCGTGAGCGGCACAGGCCTGGCGGGCACGGTGACCCTCCAGGTGACGTACCAGCCCTGCACCGAGGGCGAGGGCGGCGTCTGCTACGCGCCCACCACGCGGCCGCTGGAGGTGAAGGCGTCGGACATTCCGGCTGCCGCAACCACGGCCGTCCCGGCGGAGAAACCTGCGGTTTCTCCGGTAGAAAAAAAGGAAGTGGTGACGAAGGTGGAGGCGGTGACTTCGGCCGCGCCATCGGTTTCCATGGCGCAGACGGCCCCGGCGCCCGCGCCGGAGCGATCGGGCCTGATCTGGTCCCTCCTGCTGGTCTTCCTGGCGGGCATGGGGGCCTCGCTCACGCCCTGCGTTTATCCGATGATCCCCATCACCATGGCCATCGTGGGTGCCAAGGGCGGCGGCAAGGCCCGCGGCTTCGCCCTATCGGCGGTGCTGGTGCTGGGCATGGCCGTGACCTACACGACCCTGGGCGTGCTGGCGGCCAAGAGCGGCGCGGCCTTCGGTGCCTTCGCCCAGAAGCCCGCCTTCCTCATTCCCGTGTCGCTGCTCTTTGCGGCCTTCGCGCTATCCCTCTTCGGCGCCTTCGAGATCGCCCTGCCGCCCAGCCTGGCGGCCAAGTTGCAGGGCGATGGATCCCGCAAGGGTTTTGGCGGCGCGTTCCTCATGGGTCTGGTGCTGGGGCCGCTGTCCGCGCCCTGCGTGGGTCCCGTCATCGGCGCCGTGCTGGTGGGCATCGCGCAACAAGGGGATGTGTGGCTGGGGGGCCTCCAGCTCTTCGTGTTCGCCCTGGGCATGGGCATGCTGTTCCTGGCCGTGGGCACCTTTTCCGCGGGCCTGCCCAAGAGCGGGGAGTGGCTCACGCGCTTCAAGCAGGGGATGGGCCTGGTGGTGCTGGGCTTCGCGGCCTGGAACGTGCGATTGATAGTTCCAGCCTGGGCCAACTTCGCCATGTGGACTGGGGTGATGCTGGCGGGCGCGGCGGTCTTCGGCGTGTTCGAGGCCGCCGAGGGTCTTCTGGGGCAGCTCCGGAAAGCCCTCGCGATCCTGATGCTGACCTTTGGTGTGCTGTTGGGCCTGCGGGCGGCGGAAGCCTTCCTCCAGGTGGAGCTGCTGCCCAAGGGCGGCGCCGCGACGGCAAAGGATGAACACACGGGCTGGCTGGAGCAGGACCTCGAAGGGGCCCTCGCCCGAGCCAAGGCCGAGCACAAGCTGGTGCTGGTGGACATCTACGCGGACTGGTGCGCCCAGTGCAAGGAGCTGGACGAGAAGACCTGGCCCGACGCGTCCGTGCAGCAGTGGATCGCGCAAAACGCCGTGGCCATCCGCATCGATACCGACGCCAAGCGGAAGGACCTGGCCGCGCGGCTGCAGATCCGCAGCTATCCCACGGTCATCCTGCTGGACGCCGAGGGCCGCGAACTGCGGCGCATCCTGGGTTTCCAGAAGCCCGAGACCATGAAAGCCTGGCTGACAGGGAAATGAAACAGGCCCGCATCGCGGGCCCGTTTCCCAACTGAATTCGCGCAGCGAATTCAGCCGCGTGTTTACTTCCCCAGGAACTTCTCCAGCGTGGCTTCCAGCTTGGCGCCGCGCAGGTCCGCCCCGCTGGCCAGGATCTTCCCGTCTGGGCCGATGAGCAGGGCCTTGGGGATGCCCTTCACGCCATAGGCCTCGGCCAGGGGGCTCTGGAAGCCGCCCTCGATGAAGGCGTGCTTCCAGGGCATGGGCGTGGCCGCCTGGGCCCGGTAGGGCGCGATGTGCTCGACGCGGCGGTCGAAGGAAAGGGAGAGGATGTCGAAGGGCCTGCCCTTGAACCGGGCCCAGGCGGCGTGCAGGTTCGGCATCTCCACGCGGCAGTCCGGGCACCAGGTGGCCCAGAAGTCGATGAGCAGGTAGCGGCCCTTGAAGCTGTCCAGCGTGAAGGTCGTCTTGGCCTCGCCGAGGGCCGGCAGGCTGAAGGCCGGGGCGGGGTGCCCGGGGCCGGTCTTGGCCTCGGCGTCCAGGAAGGCCTGGGCCCGCTGGACCAGGGGGCTCCCGGGGAACTGGGCCTGGATGGCCTGGAAGGCCGCCTCCCAGCCGGGCCGGTCGCCGGCGTCCAGCCGCGCCAGGAAGTGGTCGAAGAGCAGGGCGCGGCGGAGGGCCGCATCCGGATGCCCCCCGCGCGCTTCCGCCACATAGGCGCCCCAGCCCGCGGGGTCGGCCTCGGCCCGGGCGCTCAGCAGGCCCGGCTCCAGGCTCCAGGCGGCGGCCGTGGGCGGCACCTCCTTCAGGATCCTGTCCAGGAAGGGTTTGGCCGGTTCGAGCCTGGCCAGCTGGAGGAGGTAGAGCTTGCTCACCAGGAGGGCCTGGCGGACGTCGGGGCGCTTTTCGGTGGCCAGGCGGGCCTCCAGCTCGGCCAGTTCCTGCGTGCAGTCGCCGCGGAAGTCCTTGGTGTTCTTTCCGGCCTGGATGTGGGCCTTGCGGGCCTCCATCACGGACCTGGCCTTGGCCCGGGCGGCGTCGAGCACGGCCTGGGCGTCGCTTTTCGGGGCCGGGGCCTGCAGCCCGGGAAGGGCGGTCACGAGGCAGATCAGGGGCAAGGGCATACCAACCTCCGGGCCAGGGGCCGACCCCAGCTTACCTCGACACGCGAGGGCTTTCCCCGGAGATCTCCCCGGGGACCGCGGGTTTGGGCTCGGGAATCCGGCGGGAATGTGGCATGGTGCTTCAACCCCTTCCCCTGCAACTCAAGGAGGCCCCCCCCGGGGTGGCCCTGGCGTGAGGATCCCCGATGCCCGCCTCGAAGCCCCCATCCGTGGAACCCCCGAAGGCCTCCCGGGTCCAGCGCCAGGAATTGTCGCCCATCCACCTCCTGGAACGGGCAGGCGAGGTGTACGCGGAATGGCCCGCGGTCACGGATGGTGACCGGCGCTTCACCTGGCGCGAGGTCCGCGCGAGGGCCCGGCGCTTCGCCTCGGCCCTGCGGGCCGACGGCCTCCGGAAGGGGGACCGGGTGGCCTTCCTGGCCTTCAATTCCGAACCGCTGCTGCTGGCCCATTTCGCTGTTCCCCTGGCCGGGGGCGTGCTGGTGGCCATCAACACGCGCCTGAGCCCCGGGGAGGTCGCCTACATCGTCCAGCACAGCGGGGCGACCGCGATCTTCGTGTCCCCGGATCTGCTGCCGGTCCTGGCCGAGGTCCCCCCCACGGTCCGGCGGGTGGTGCTGGGCCCGGACTTCGAGGCCCTGCTCGCGGGCGGGGCCGAGGCCCCCGTCGAGTCGTGGCTGGAAAGCGAGGACGAACCCATCAGCATCAACTACACCTCGGGCACCACGGGCCGCCCCAAGGGCGTCGTCTACCACCACCGGGGCGCCTACCTGAACGCCCTGGCCATGGTGATCGACCACCGGGTGATGCGGGAGTCCCGCTACCTCTGGACCCTGCCGATGTTCCACTGCAACGGCTGGTGCTTCACCTGGGGGCTGGCGGCCGTGGGCGCGGAGAGCCTCTGCATTCCCCGCATCGAGCCCGGCCCCACCTGGCGGCTCTTCGATGGGGGCGTGACCCACTTTTGCGCGGCCCCCACGGTCTGCACCATGCTCGTGACGGATCCGGCGGCGCACCGGCTGGCGCAGCCCGTGCGCCTCTTCACCGCGGGGGCCCCGCCCTCGCCCACGCTCATCGCCCGCATGGCGGAGCTGAACTTCCAGCTGGACCACGTCTACGGCCTCACGGAAGTCTACGGGCCCTTCACCGTCAACGTCCCCGCCCCCGGGCAGGAGGCCCTGCCCGCCGAGGAAAGGGCCAAGCTGAGCGCGCGCCAGGGCGTGCCGAACCCCTGCGCAGGCGAAGTGCGCGTCGTCGACCTGGACCTGCATGACGTGCCCCGGGACGGCGCCACCATGGGCGAGGTGGTCATGCGGGGGAACGTCGTGATGACGGGCTATTTCGAGGATCCGGAGGCGACGGCCCGGGCCTTCCACGGCGGCTGGTTCCACTCGGGGGACCTGGGCGTGCGGCACGCGGACGGGTCCATCGAGCTGCGCGACCGGATGAAGGACATCATCATTTCCGGCGGCGAGAACATCTCGACCATCGAGGTGGAGCAGGCGGTGGTCTCCCACCCGGCGGTGCTGGAGTGCGCGGTGATCGCCGTGCCCGACGAGAAATGGGGCGAGGTGCCCAAGGCCTTCGTCACCCTCAAGCCCGGGGCCTCCCTCGGCGCCGAGGAACTGGTCGACCACTGCCGGGCCCGGCTCGCCACCTTCAAGGTGCCCCGCCAGATCGAGTTCGGCGGGCTGCCCAAGACCTCCACGGGCAAGATCCAGAAGTACCTGCTGCGCGATCAGGAGTGGAAGGGCCGCGACCGGCGCATCAACTGAGGCCGGTTCGCGGTCCATCGGGGCGGATCACAGGAGCCTTCGCCTCAGGGCGGCCTGGTCCGCCGCGAGGGGTTCGTTCAGCAGCGGCAGCGCCAGGAGCTCGCTGAGGGATGTCGGCAGCGGGATCTCCCGGCCCAGGGCGGGCGCCAGGGCCTCCCGGAACTTCGCCGGGTGCGCGGTGGCCAGGAAGATCCCCTGTTCGCCCCCGCGCAGGTTGGCCTGGAGCACCCGGCAGGCCACGGCCCCGTGGGGATCGGCGAGGTAGCCCTTCCGGTCCAGGTCGAGGACGGTCCGCTCGGTTTCCGCATCGGTGCAGCTGCCCCAGCGCAGGGCCGCGGCCATGGCGTCGTGATGGCCGCCGAACAGCGCGAAGATGCGCTCCCAGTTGCTGGGCGAACCCACGTCCATGGCGTTGGACAGGGTGGCCACGGAGGGCCGGGGCTGGTAGACGCCCCGGTCCAGGTAGTCGGGCACCACCCGGTTGGCATTGGTGGCCGCCACGAAGGCGGCGATGGGCGCGCCCATGGCCTGGGCCATGAGGCCCGCGTAGAGGTTGCCGAAGTTGCCGCTGGGCACGGATACCACCAGGGGCGCGTCCGCCTCGGCCTGGGCGGCGGCCTCGAAGTAGTAGAGCGTCTGGGCCAGCAGCCGTGCGATGTTGATGCTGTTGGCCGAGGTCAGGCCCAGGCGCGAGACCAGCTCCGCGTCCTCGAAGGCGCCCTTCACCAGCCGCTGGCAGTCGTCGAAGGCGCCCTCCACGGCCAGGGCCAGCACGTTGCCGCCGCAGGTGGCGAACTGCCGCTCCTGCAGGGGCGACACTCGGCCCGCCGGATAGAGCACCACCACCTGCACGCCGGGCAGCCCGTGGAAGGCGCTGGCCACGGCGGCGCCGGTGTCGCCGGAGGTGGCGGTCAGCACGGTGCGGCGGTGGCCGTTCGCGCCGAGGGCCAGCACGCGGGCCAGGAACCGCGCGCCGAAATCCTTGAAGGCCAGCGTGGGGCCGTGGAAGAGCTCCAGGGCCGAGATCCGCTCGGCGACCCCCACCAGGGGCGCCGGGAAGGTGAAGGCCGAATGCGCCAGGTCGTCGAGGACGGCACGGGGGAACTCGTCGCCCAGGAGGCGGTGGAGGATTTCCGCTGATCGTGATGGGAAATCGAGCCTTAGCAAATCAGGGACATCTTTGAACTGCGGGACTTCCACGGGCACGAAGAGGCCGCCGTCGGGGGCGAGGCCCGCCTGGACGGCTTCGACGAAGGTGGCCTGCAGGGACGGGGTGCGGGTGCTGACGAGCTTCATGGGGGGCCTCGTGTCAGGGATGCGGGGAACCGGGGGGGAGGATTCGGGCGCCTTCGGGGTCCAAGGCGCAGACCCAGCCCCGGCTCTCCAGCCCCGCAGCCAGGAAGGCCTGGCCAATGGCCTCGGCGATGGCGCCGGCCTGGCCCTCGTCCTCGGCCACGGCGAACACCGAGGGGCCCGAGCCCGACAGGCTGCAGCCCAGGGCCCCCAGGTCCGCCGCGGCGGCCTGGGCCGCGCGGAAGCCGGGCACCAGGGGGGCGCGGTGGGCCTCCACCAGCGGATCCCGCAGGCAGCGCGACAGCAGGGCCCGGTCCTGGCTGTGCAGGGCCTCCACCAGGCCGGCGAGGTTGCCCGCGAACTCCACGGTCTCGGCCCAGCCGAGGGAGGGGGGCAGCACGCCGCGGCTCTTGGCCGTGGACAGCCGGAAGGCCGGGTGCACCACCACCACCACCAGGTCCGAGGGCCAGGGCAGGCGGCGCGTGGCGGGCTGGCCCTCCCGCCCGGGCACCATCAGCTGGAGGCCGCCCAGCAGCGAGGGGGCCACGTTGTCCAGGTGCATGCTGCCGCTGGTGAGGCCCTCGGCCCTTCCCGCCAGGCCCAGCAGGTCCGACCCGCCCAGGGGATCCCCGCAGAGGGCCTGGAGCGCCACCAGGGTGGCCACGATGGAGCTGGCGCTGGAGCCCAGGCCGCTGGCCACGGGCAGGCGCTTCTCCAGCGTGATGGCGAAGGGGCCCACCTCCTCGCCGCCGGCGCGCACCGCCTCGACGAACAGGTCCCGGGCCCGCAGGGCCAGGTTGGGCCGGGTCTCGCCGGCCAGGGCGTGGGCGAAGGGGCCGGTCACCTGGAAGGAGGCCTCCGCCGCCCGCTCCACATGCACCAGGTCCCCCAGCAGGCTGCCGTCCAGGGGGGCCAGGGCGGCGCCCAGCAGGTCGAAGCCCGCGGCCACGTTGCCGATGCTGGCGGGGGCGTAGGCCACCAGGCCCGAGGGGGGGAAATCGGCCCTCGCCATCACAGCCTCCTCGAGGGACGGGCGCCGGGGGGCACCAGGCGCAGGATGTCCGCCAGCACGCCGGCCGCCGTGACCTCCGCGCCGGCCCCGTAGCCGCGGATGACCATGGGGTGGGGCTGGTAGCGCTCCGTGAGCAGGGCCAGGGCGTTCTCTCCGCCCTTGATGGCCATGAAGGGGTGGTCCCCGTCCACGGGCAGCAGGCCCACGCGACAGCCACTGTCCGAAAGGGAGCCCACGTAGCGGAGGGTCTTGCCTTCGGCCTTCAGGGCCGCCAGGCGCTCGCGGAAGGGCGCGTCCAGCTGGGGCAGGCGGGCCATGAAGGAGGGGATATCCCCGCTGGCGTCGAAGTCCCGGGGCAGCAGGCCCTCCACCACCACGTCCTCCAGCTCCAGCTCCAGGCCCAGCTCCCGCGCCAGGATGAGCAGCTTGCGCGCCACGTCCATGCCGCTCAGGTCGTCCCGCGGATCGGGCTCGGTGAAGCCGCTCTCCTTGGCGAGGCGCACGGCCTCGGACAGCGCCACCCCCTCGCCCAGCAGGCCCAGGATGTAGGACATGGAGCCCGACAGGATGCCCTCGGCCCGCTGCACCCGGTCGCCGGTCAGCACCAGGTTCTTGATCGTGTCGATGATGGGCAGGCCCGCGCCCACGTTGGCTTCGTAGAGGAAGCGGAGCCCCTTGCGGGAGGAGCGCTGGCGCAGCTCTTTGTGGAAGGCCTGGGAGCTGCTGTTGGCCTTCTTGTTGGCGGCCACCACGTGGAAGCCCGCGTCGAAGATGTCGGGATAGCGGGCCGCGAGGCCCTCACTGGTGGTGCAGTCCACCAGCACCGACAGGGCCGGCGGCCCCGTGCGGACGGCCTCGAGGAGGCGCTCCAGGTCCATGGGCTCCCCCGCGGCCAGGGACTCGCGCCAGCGGTCGAGGTCGAGGCCCTTGAGGTCCATCCGCATGCGGCGGCTGGTGGCCACGGTCGTCACGCGGAGGTCGAGGCCCTGGGCCAGCAGCTGGTCGTGCTGCCGCTGGATCTGGCCCAGCAGGCTGCCGCCCACGTTGCCGGCGCCCAGCAGGTGGACGTCCACCACCACCTGGGTGCGGAAGAAGCGCCGGTGGATGTGGGCCATGGCCCGGGCGCCGTCCGCCTCCTCCACCACCGCCGAGATGATGCGCTCGCTGGCGCCCTGGGCGATGGCCACCACGTTGCAGCCCACCTCGGCCAGGGCATCGAAGAAGGTGCCCGCGATGCCGGGGCGGATGCGCATGCCGTCCCCCACGATGCTGAGCACCGCCAGCCCGGGGCGGAGGTCGACGGGGTCGATGAAGCCCGCGGACAGCTCCGCCGGGAAGGCCTCCTGGATGGCGGCCACGGCGCCGGGACCGTCGGCCCGGCGGACGGCGAAGCAGATGGAGAGTTCCGACGAGCTCTGGGTGATGAGCACCACCGAGATGCCCTTTCGGGCCAGGGCGCCGAAGACCCGGCCCGCGATGCCGGGCACGCCAGGCATGCCCGGGCCCGTGAGGTTCACCACGGACAGGTCGCGCAGGAAGGAGAGGCCCCGCACGCCGCTGGGCGGCGGCGGCACCTCCTCGCGGATCAGGGTGCCGGGATGGGCGGGGTCGAAGCTGCTGCACACCCGCACGGGAATGCCCCGCTCCCGCACCGGGGGGATGGTCTTCGGATGCAGCACCTTGGCGCCGAAGAAGGAGAGCTCCATGGCCTCCTCGAAGCTGGCCTCGGGCAGGGGGAAGGCCTCGGGCACCAGGCCGGGATCGGCGCTGTAGAGGCCCGCCACGTCAGTCCAGATCTCCAGCAGGTCCGCCCCGAGGGCCGCGGCCGCCAGGGCGGCGCTGTGGTCCGAGCCGCCCCGGCCCAGGGACAGGATGCGGCCCTGCCCGTCGCCGCCGAAGAAGCCCGGCAGCACCCAGAGGCCCCCCGGCTCGGCCTTCACGGCGGCCAGGCTGGCCTCGATCTCGGGCATGCGGGGCCGCGCCTGGAGGGGGTCGCCCTCCACCCGGATGTGCGCCACGGGGTCGAGGTACCGCGGCGCCAGCCCCCGGGCCCGCAGCAGGCCCACGAGGATGGCTCCGGCGGCCCGCTCGCCCAGGCTGGAGACCTGGGCCAGCACCGAGGGCGGTCCCTCCTCCAGCAGGGCCATGCCGTGGAGCAGGCGGCGGCCGATGGCCTCGAGGGCATCCAGCTCCGCGCGAACGGCCTCGGCCCCGGCGCCCAGGTCCCCGGCCAGCTCGGCCACCACCTCCGCGTGGCAGTCCCGGAAGCCGCCGAGCATCCGATCCGCCTCGTCGCGGCTGGGCACCCGGCCCCCGTGCAGGAGCAGGTTGGTGACCCCCGCCATGGCCGAAGGCACGACGCAGACGCGGTGGGTGGCGCAGGCGGCGCCCACCAGGTCCGCCACGGTGCGGAAGCGCTCCGCGCCGGCCAGGCTG
Organism: Geothrix sp.; assembly: GCA_031292655.1. Classification (GTDB taxonomy): domain Bacteria; phylum Acidobacteriota; class Holophagae; order Holophagales; family Holophagaceae; genus Geothrix. The sequence goes on along the minus strand of JARLGO010000388.1, from coordinate 4,502 downwards.
GTGCCGCCGAACTTCATGACGCGGATGGGCTTCAGGGGCATGGGGACTCCGGGTAAACAAAAAGCCCCGCGTGAGGTTCGCGGGGCCGGATCTGAAGGTCGAGAATCAGGTCAGGTGCCCCGCACGGCGGTGTGCGTGGTATTCATCCCGATGGTAATCGAGGCGCGGAAGATCCCCTCGCCGCCCAGGGCGATCGAGAGAGACGGGGCCTTCACCGGAAACGACATGTAGGCCATCTTCCTGGAATTGGCTGAAAAGTCAATCCGCATCCTGCGCCGCGAGGCCCCGCACCCGGCGTCCCAGGGCCCAGGCGCTCCCCAGCCAGAGGCTCGAACAGCCCACCGCGGCCAGCCCCAGGGGGAAGGCGAGGGCGGCCAGGGCCGAGGGGGTCCAGGCCCCCAGCAGATCGCCCCCGCGATAGACGAAGGTGTCGATGAAGGGCTTCGATTTGTAGCGCTCCTCGGGCCCCAGGGGGATGTAGAGGACCTCGCGGGCCGGGCGGTCCACCGCGTAGTGCAGGCCCCGGCGCAGCACCTGGAAGAGGGCCATCACGCCGAAGGTGGGCCAGACCCACAGGGCGCCGAAGCCCGCCAGCGTCAGCGCGGGCAGCAGGGCCAGCACCCCCGGGATGCCCAGTCCCGTGAGGATGCGGCCCGTGAGCAGGACCTGGGTGGCCAGGGTCAGCCCGTTCACCCAGAGGTCGATGAGGGCGAAGGCCGCCGTGCGGGCGGCGGTGTCGCTGAAGGTCCGCGCCACGATGGCGCCCTGCTGCAGGTAGAGGAGGGTGCTGGTGATGGTGAAGAACAGCATGTAGGCGCAGATGAGCTGCAGGTAGCGCGAGGTGGCGATGAGGCGCAGGCCTTCCAGGGGCCCCGGGCCCGGCTCCCGGGTGCCGTGGGCCCGGTCGCCCAGGGCGAAGATGGCCGCCAGGCGCCGCACGCACTGCACCGCCAGTTCCAGCGTGAGCATGGACAGCAGCAGCAGTGACAGCGGCTCCACCTGCAGCCGCAGGCCGCCCGCCACGAACCCATTCGTGAGGGCTCCCGTGAGCGCCGCGCCGGCCAGGGCGCCCAGGGTCCCTCCGGTGGCGATGAAGCCGAAGAGCCGCTTGCCCTGGACCTCGGACCACAGGTCCGACATGAGGCCCCAGAACACCGACACCACGAAGAGGTTGAAGACGCTGAGCCAGATGTAGAAGGCGTAGCCCAGGGCCGCGCCGCCGTGGCGGGGGAGGAAGCGGAAGGCCAGGAAGAAGGCCAGCATGTTCAGGGCGAAGAAGCGGTAGGCCAGAGGGATGAACCGCCGGCGCGGCAGCCTGGACACCAGGGTGGCGAAGGCCGGGTTCGCCAGCGCCATGGCCAGCAGGGTGCCCGTCATCAGCCAGGGCAGCTTGTCGGCGCCCCGGGCGATGCCGATGGCCTCCCGCACGGGGCGCAGCAGGTAGAAGCTGAAGAGCAGCAGGAAGAAGTAGGCCGTGGACCAGAGCAGGGCCGGGGCCTCGCCCTCGTCCAGCAGCACAAGACGGCGAAGCAGGCGGGCGGGCGTCATGGGAGATCCGGAAAGGGCTGTTGCGGCGGGGACTGGATGGAGTATATATCGACAAACGAGGTATCAACCCGTCCCCATCCCCACCGCCGGAGGTCCCCATGACCGTCTCCCGCCGCGAGTTCATGCAATGGTCCGCCGCCGCGGCCGCCCTGGCGGCCACGGGCCTCGACCTGTCCGCTTCGCCCGCCAAGGGGGCTCCGAAGAAGATCCTCATCCTGGGCGGCACGGGCTTCCTGGGCCCCGCCACCATCGAGATCGCCCAGGCCCGCGGCCACCAGGTGACCATGTTCAACCGCGGGAAGACCCGCCCGGACCTCTTCCCCGGCGTGGAAAAGCTGCACGGCGACCGCGACCCGAAGAAGGGGGAGGGCCTGAAGGCGCTGGAAACCGGTCGCTGGGACGCGGTCATCGACAACAGCGCCTACTACCCGAGGATGGTCGCGGCCTCGGCGGGCCTGCTGGCCCCCCGGGTGAAGCAGTACCTGCTCATCTCCAGCATCAGCGCCTACCGGGAACCCAATCCCGAGAACGGCACCGAGGAGGCGCCGCTGGCCACGCTGGCCGATCCCGCCGTGGAGGACATGGGCAAGGATTACGCGAACTACGGAGGCCTCAAGGCCCTCTGCGAGCAGGCCGCGCAAAGGGCCCTGCCGGGCCGCACGGCGGTCATCCGCCCCGGCTACATCGTGGGCCCCGACGATCCCTCCGGCCGCTTCACCTACTGGCCCGTACGCTTCGACCGGGGCGGCGAGGTCGCCGTGCCGGGGGCGCCCGCCGATCCCGTCCAGATCATCGACGTCCGGGACCTGGCGGCCTGGCTGGTGCACCTGGTGGAACAGGGCACCACGGGCGTCTTCAACGCCTGCGGTCCCGAGAAGCGCCTGGCCTGGGGCAGCCTCGTGGAGGCCTTCCAGACGGCAGGGAACCCCGGCGCCAGGCCCCTCTGGATCTCCGCCGACTTTGTGGCCAAGCAGGAGGGCGTCGAGTTCCCCATCTGGGCGGCCTATGCGGGCGAGACCCGGGGCTTCCACACCTGGCGCAACGACCGTGCCGTGCAGGCGGGCCTGCGCTTCCGCCCGGCCCTGGACACGGTCCGGGACACCCTCGCCTGGTTCAAGACCCAGGAGAAGCTCGACAAGGGCCGCAACAAGCTCGCGGGCCCCAGCGCCGAGCAGGAGGCCAAGCTCCTCGCCGCCTGGAAGACGGTGGCGGCCCTCCCGCGCGGCTAGACCCCTGGCCCCGCACCACCGTTTGAGGGCACCCTGGGGGACATGACCCCAGCGACGAACCGGACAGCCTTGGTACTCACGGGCGGAGGCGCCCGGGGCGCCTACCAGGTGGGGGTCCTGAAGGCCCTGGCCGAGCTGCTGCCGGACCAGAAGACCAGCCCCTTTGCCATCCTCTGCGGGTCCTCCGCCGGGGCCATCAACGCCGCGGCGCTGGCCTGCCACGCCTCCCGCTTCAAGGCGGGCGTGCGGCGCCTGGAGCACGTCTGGGGGAACTTCCACAGCGGGCAGATCTACCGCGTGGACTCGCGGGGCATGCTGCTCAACAGCCTCCAGTGGATGGCCTCGCTGTTCCGGCCCCGCCGCCTGCCGTCCGAGCCCCATTCGTTGCTGGACAACGCGCCGCTGCGGGCCCTGCTGGCGCGCCTCATCCGCTTCGATCAGATCGAGGCGGCCCTGGACCGCGGCCACCTCGCCGCCCTCTCCGTGACCTGTTCCGGCTACAGCTCGGGGGAGTCCGTGAGCTTCTTCGAGGGGCGGCCGGAGCTCGAACCCTGGCAGCGGTTCCGGCGGGCCGGTGCCAAGACCCGCATCGGGCTGGACCACCTGATGGCCTCCAGCGCCATCCCCCTGCTGTTTCCCGCGGTGAAGATCCACCGGGAATTCTTCGGCGACGGTTCCGTGCGGTTCCTTTCGCCCATCAGCCCCGCCCTCCACCTCGGGGCCGAGCGGGTGATGATCATCGGGGCCGCGGGCACGGAGCAGGAGGACCGGAAGGCCCTCGAGGATCCGGACTATCCCTCCATCGCGGAGGTCGCCGGACAGGTGCTGGACAGCGTCTTCATCGACAGCCTCAACAGCGACCTGGAGGTTCTCCAGCGCATCAACCAGACCCTGGACCGGCTTCCGGCGGAGGCGCGCTCCGGGCCGGCCCTGGGCCTGAAGCACATCGACGCCCTCGTGATCTCGCCCAGCCAGAGCCTTGCGGGCCTCTCCAGCAAGCACGTCCGCTCCCTCCCGCCGGTGGTGAGGTAATTCTTCCACCGGGTGGGCATCAACCAGACGACCGGCTCGGCCGTCCTCAGCTACCTCCTGTTCGAAGCCGGCTACACCCGCGAGCTCATCGCCCTGGGTTATGCCGATGCCCTGCGGCAGCGGGAGGCCATCCGCCAGTTCTTCAGCGTCCCGCGGCCCACCGGCGACTGATCGCCTGGAGCCGAGGGGGCAGGCGATTCGTGGTCCCCTTCCGAGCCTGTCAGTTCTGGATGTAGTGCACCAGCTGGTCGATGGTGAACTTCTGCTCGGAGATGACTTCCTTCACCAGGTCGCCGATGGAGAGGATGCCCACCAGCTCATTGCCGGCGCCGAGCACGGGCAGGTGGCGGATGTGCTTCTCGGTCATGAGCGCCATGCACTCCTCGACGGTCTCGTCGAGGGTCACGCAGCTCACCTTCTCGCTCATGATCTCGCGGACCAGCGTGTCCTTGGAGGCCTTGCCCATGAGGATGATCTTGCGGGCGTAGTCCCGCTCCGAAAAGATCCCCACCAGGCGGCCCTGGTCCATGACCGGCAGGGCTCCGATGTTGAACGCCGCGAGCTGGGTCAGTGCCGTGTACACCGTGTCGTCGGGGCGCACGGACACCAGGGGCCGCTTCGCGTCGATCAGCTGCTTCAGTGGCCGCATCGGTGCCTCCTCTGCCATGAATCCCGGATGCCGGGTTGGATTCT
>JARLGO010000387.1 GCA_031292655.1 Geothrix sp. | reverse complement strand
CTGATCGAAGCGCCGGCAATACCGACGTCCAGGTGGCTTTCCAAAGGGAGGCGGGGGATGCAGGTACAATGGCCCGCATGGATGTCCGAACCCTCTCCACCTTCAGCGTGGCCGCCCGCACCCTCAATTTCACGAACGCTGCGTTGTCGCTGGGTTACGCCCAATCCAGCGTGACCGCCCAGATCAAGAGCCTGGAGGAGGACCTGGGGGCGGCGCTCTTCAACCGCGTCGGCAACCGCCTGGAGCTCACGGAGCCCGGGGAGCGCTTCCTGGCCTATGCCGAGCGGATTCTGGCCCTGACGCACGAGGCCAAAGCCTCCCTGCAAGATGAGGATGGGGTGGGGACCCTGCGGTTCACGGCGCCCGAATCCGTCTGCACCTACCTCCTTCCGCCGGTGCTGAAGGCCTTCAAGGACAAGTTCCCCCGGGTCCATGTGCAGTTCCTCCCGGGCTTCGTCCGCGATTTCAAGCGCCAGGTGCTGGAGGGCAGCGTGGATTTCGCCTTCATCCTGGAAGAGCCCTTCCCGTCCAAGACCCTTGCCGTGGAAAAGCTCCGGGACGAGGAGATCCTCATTCTCGCGTCGCCTTCCCACCGGTTCGCCACCGTCCGGGGCATCTCGGCCCAGGACCTGATCGGAGAGGATGTCCTGCTGAAGGCCCTCGGCTGCAGCTACCGCAACCAGTTCGAGCGGCAACTAATCATCGCGGGGGCGCATCCGGGCCGCTTCCTCGAGTTCCCGGGCGTCGAGACGATCAAGCGCTGCGTGGAGGCGGGCCTGGGCATCGCCCCCCTGCCCAGGATGGCCGTGGAGGCCGAGCTCCTGTCCGGGAGGCTGGTGGCGGTACCCTGGGAGGGGCCGGAGATCCGGATCTCGACCCACCTCGTGTGGAACCCCGAGCGGCACATGGGGTCTGCCGAAAAGGCCTTCCTGGGGCATGTCCGGGAGCTCTCGGTGCCGACCTCCTAGGGAACCACCGGCCCGGCGGGAGTCCCCCTCCGGCACCGGGCCGAAGCGCCGATCATCCTGGACATGTTTCGGGCCGGGGAGATAAGATCATCTCGACATCACCTAAAAATCGAGAGTGGGCCATGGCGCATCGTGTTCTCGTCGAAGAACTGCAGCGGGTGGTGGGAAAGGCGAATGTCCTCGATTCGCCCGTGCAGCTCCAGCTCTACCAGTACGACGCCTATCTCGAGGAGCGCCGTCCCGACGCGGTGGTCTTCGCCCACTCCACGGAGGAGGTGGCCGGCATCGTCCAGGTCTGCCATGGCCTGGGGGTCCCCTTCGTGCCCCGGGGGGGCGGCACGAACCTGAGCGGGGGCACCATCCCCTTCCAGGGGGGCGTGGTCATCGAGATGATCCGCATGAACCGGCTGCTGGAGGTGGACCCGGCGAACCTGCGGGCCCGGGTCCAGCCGGGCATGTTCAACCTGGAGCTGGGCAACGCCCTGGCGCCCTTCGGCTATCAGTACCTTCCCGATCCCGCCAGCCAGAAGGCCGCGACCCTGGGGGGCAACGTGGCCGAGAATTCCGGGGGGCCGCACTGCTTCAAGTACGGGGTGACGACCAACCATGTGGTGGGCCTCAAGGTGGTGCTTCCCGACGGGACGATCGCGGAGTTCGGGGGCGAGGCTCCGGATGCGCCGGGCTACGACCTCACAGGCGTCTTCGTGGGCAGCGAGGGGACCTTCGGCGTGTGCACGGAGGTGGTGGTGCGGATCGTGCGCCTGGCCGAAGGGGTGAAGACCATGCTGGCCATTTACGACAGCATCGAGCGGGGCAGCGAGACGGTCTCTGCCATCGTGGCGGCCGGCATGGTCCCGGCCACCTTGGAGATGATGGATCAGCTGGTGATCCAGGCCGTGGAGCAGTCCCTCCATTGCGGACTGCCCCTGGACTGCGCCACGGTGCTCATCATCGAGGTCGATGGGCTGAAGGATGACCTTGAGGCCCAAAGCGAGGCCATCGTCCGGCTCTGCAAGGAACACGGCGCGCGGGAGGTGCGGGTGGCCAAGGACGATGCGGAGCGGGCCCTGCTGTGGGCCGGACGGCGCGGGGCCTTCGGGGCCGTGGCGCGGCTGACCCCCAGCTACCTGGTCTGCGATGGCACCGTGCCCCGGACCGCCCTGCCCGCCGTGCTGAAGAAGGTCGCGGAGGTGGGGGAGAGGTACGACCTGAAGATCCCCAACGTCTTCCACGCCGGGGACGGGAACCTGCATCCCCTGATCCTGTTTGACTGGCGGAACGCCGAGCAGAAGGAGCGGGTCATGAAGGCGGGCATGGAGATCCTCGCGCTGTGCGTCGAGCTGGGGGGGACCATCAGCGGCGAACACGGCGTCGGCCTGGAGAAGATGGATTCGCTGCGCCTGGTGCTTTCCGAAGCGGACATCCGGAGCCAGCTCCGGTTGAAGCATGCCTTCGACCCGGGGGACCTGGCCAACCCGGGGAAGATCTTCCCCGCCCCCCGGGAGGTGGCCGGTGCCCTGTGACCTCGCTTCCCTCCGGCGGCGCCTGGAGGACCTCGTCGGGACCCGCCAGGTGGAGGCGGATCCGGGATCCAACGCGGCCTTTGCCGTGGACGGCCTGGTGCCGGCCCTGACGGTGCGGCCGGGCACCCAAGACGAGGTGGCGGCCGTGGTCGCCGCCTGCGCCGCGGAAGGGGCGGCCCTGGTCCCCTGGGGCGGGGGGACGGCCATGGGCACGGGCAACCGCCCGGACCGGATGGACGTGGTGGTCCGCCTCGACCGCCTGGACCGGGTCGTGGAATTCGACCCGGACAACCTCTGCGTGACCGTGGAAGCCGGCCTGCCCCTCGCCCGGCTGCAGGCGCTCATCGCTGGGAAGCAGCTGATCCTGCCCCTGGATCCGCCGGAGGCGGCCCGGGTGACCCTGGGGGGGCTGGTGGCCGCCAACCTCAGCGGTCCGCACCGGCTCCAGCACGGGACGGCCCGGGACTGGGTCCTGGGGATGCGCGTGGTGCTCCCGGACGGCGAGCGGATCCGCTGCGGCGGCCGGGTCATCAAGAACGTCTCGGGCTACGACATGAACAAGCTCTTCATCCGCAGCTTCGGGACCCTGGGGATCGTCACCGAGGTCACGCTCAAGCTGCTCCCCATGCCCGCGGCCCGGGCCAGCGTCCTCGGGCTGTTCCCGGAGCTGTCCGGGGCGGCCGCCGTCGTGGAGAAGGTGCTGGCCTCCTTCCTCCTGCCGGAGGCCCTCGACCTCCTCGATCCCGCGGCGCTGGAGCTCCTGGCCCCCACCCTCGGTCCCGGAACCGGGGGTCACTTCGCCCTGGCCGCCGGCTTCGCGGGCAGCCCCGCGACCGTGCAGCGGCAGGTCCGGGACCTGGAGGCCCTGATCACGAAACAAGGGGGAACGGCGCGCCACTATCAGGAGGCCGGTTCCCTCAGGCTTTGGGGTGCGATCGCCGATATGTTCGGGGCCCTGCCGGCCGCTCCGCATCCGGTCCTCTGCACGCTGGCCGTGCCCATCGGCCGGACGGCGGGGATGATGGCCTCCGCCCGCGCCCGGGCCGCCGATCACGGTCTCGGGGCGGTCCTCGCGGCCCACGCGGGCAGCGGCATCCTGCGGGCGGCGCTGCTGCCCGGTGCCGGCGCCTCCGGAGAGGCGGTAGTCTCGGAAATGGCCGCGGCCCTCGATGGCCTGCGGGAGGAAGCCTCCGCCCTCGGCGGAAGCCTGGTCCTCCAGGAGGCGCCGCCGAGCCTCAAGGCGCGGGTGGACGCCTGGGGCAGGCCGGGTTCCGCCTTTGCCGTCATGCGCCGGATCAAGGCCGAATTCGATCCCCAGGGCCTGTGCAGCCCCGGGCGTTTCCTGGGCGGACTCTGAGACCGAGGCTGGAAGATGGCAACCCCCGAACTGCTCCCCCTCTTCGACACCATCGCCCAGTGCAACCGCTGCGGCTTCTGCCAGGCGGGCTGCCCCGTCTTCCGCGTCACGGGCGAAGAGCACTCCCTCGCCCGGGGCCGGCAGGCCATCGCCCGCAGCCTGATCCTCGGCACCATGGACCTCTCCAGGGAAGTGATCGGGGCCCTCGAAGACTGCCTCCTCTGCCGGGGCTGCACCGCCCACTGCTTCCCCGGCATCCGGACCGATGAGATCGTCATCGCGATGCGCCACGCCTACCTCCAGCGCCACGGACAGCCCGCCTGGCGGAAGCTCCTGTTCCGGAACATCCTGTCGGACAGCCGCAAGCTAGAGTCCGCGGGGCGCATGGCCCTGTGGGCGAAACGCCACGGGCTGGCGACCGCCGCCGGGAAAGCCGGCCTGCTCGGAGCCCGGGACAGCCGCCTCAACGTGGCGAACCGGGTCCTCCCCAGGATGGAGGCCCGGCCCTTCCTCCGGGGGGAGAAGACCCAGGTGCCGGTGCCCAGGAAGGCCCTCTACCGGGTGGGCTATTTCGTCTCCTGCGGCCTCAGCTTCCAGTACCCCGAGGTGGTCGGCGCCACGCTCCGCGTGCTGGCCCGGAACGGGTGCGAGATCACGGTCCTGGACAACACCTGCTGCGGCCGCCCGGCCCAGGCCTACGGGGACCTGGACGCGGCCCGCGACATCGCCCGGAAGAACCTGGACCGGATGGCCGGCGCCATGGACCTCGACGCCATCGTCTCGGAGTGCGGAAGCTGCAGCACGTTCCTGAAGGAATATGGCGAGCTGCTGAAGGACGATCCCCTCTACGCGGGGAAGGCCGAGGCGCTGGCTCGAAAGGTCCAGAGCTTCAGCGAGTTTCTCGTGGAGGCAGGTTCCGTCGATGAACTGGGTGCCCTCGCTGGGTCCGTGACCTACCACGACCCCTGCCACCTCTCCAACCGCTTCGGGAAGATCACCGCCCAGCCCAGGCGGCTCCTGAACTCGGTTCCGGGCCTGGTCTACAAGGAGCTGCCCGAGGCGGACTGGTGCTGCGGGGCGGCGGGAAGCTACACCTTCCTGCACCACGCGGAGGCGAAGGGCGTCCTGGACCGGAAGATGGCAAACGTGGCGAAGACCGGAGCCCAGATCCTCGCCACGGAGTGCCCCGCCTGCATGATGCACCTGGAATACGGTGCGCGCAGCGCCGGCCTCGCGGTGCGGATCCGGCACCTGAGCCAGATCCTCGACGAGGCCTACCAGGCGGCGGAGGCCTAGGGGCCCCCTGACTCGGGAGGGGGCGTCGGCAGGCCCGCCTGTAAATTCGTTGACATCGATGACCGGGAGGGGGAGAATCCAGCCAAATTCTCGAACCAGTTCATTTTAAGACCCATACCCCAGGAGGCGTAATGTTCTTCCAGAACTACAATCCCTTCGGCAATGTCTTCTGGTCCACCCTGATCGCCGCCGTGCCCATCGCGGTGCTGCTCTACTTCATCGCGCTGCACCCGCATCGCGACAAGCAGGGGACGAAGCACCTCGGGATCTCGGCGCCCTACGCGGCCTTCTATGGGGTGATCGCGGCCTTCCTGGTGAGCTGCATCGTGTTCAAGATGCCGGTGGTCTCGGCCATCTCGGCCTTCTGCTTCGGGACCCTGTCGGGGTTCCTGGGGATCATCTGGATCGTCCTTGGGGCGATGTTCCTCTACACGATGACGGTGGTCACGGGCCAGTTCGAGATCGTGAAGGAATCCATCGTCCACATCTCCTTCGACCGGCGCCTGCAGGTGCTCCTGATCGCCTTCTCCTTCGGCGCCATCATCGAGGGCACCTCGGGCTTCGGCACGCCCGTGGCCATCGCCGGAGCGGTCATGGTGGGCCTGGGCTTCAAGCCCTTCCAGTCCGCCGTCCTCAACCTCATCGCCAACACCGCGCCCGTCGCCTGGGGGGCCATCGGCACACCCATCGTCACCCTGGCCGCCGTGAGCGGCGTGGACCAGCTCAGCCTCTCCTCCATGGCCGGCCACCAGCTCCCCTTCGTCTCCATCCTGGTGCCCTTCTGGCTCGTCGCGCTGTTCGTGAAGATGGAGGGCGGCACCTGGAAGGAAGTCTTCGAGGTCTGGCCCGCCACCCTCATGGCGGGGGCCTCCTTTGCCGTGATGCAGTGGTTCGCCTCCGGCTGGGGACCCACCCACCTCATGACCGACGTGGTTTCCGGCGTCTTCTCCGTCATCTGCACGGCCCTCTTCCTCCGCTTCGCCTGGCATCCCAAGACGCGCTTCCTGCTCAAGGCGGAACGGCAGGAAGGCAAGCAGGCCGAAACCATCGACAAGTCCACCTGGAAGTACCCCTACACCGTCGGGCAGACCATCTACGCCTGGCTGCCCTGGGCCATCCTCATCGCCTGCTGCGCCCTGTGGGGCATGCCCGAGTTCAAGAAGACCCTGAACGCCCTCTTCGCCAGCGTGAAGTTCGACACCACCCTGCTCGGCTCCAAGTTCGGCGGCACCTTGTCCCTCCCCTTCTGGGACATGCCGGCCCTCCACAACCTGGTGCAGCGGATGCCGCCGGTGGTGCTCGCCGGGGCGAAGCCCGAGGGCGCCCGCTTCACCATCAACTGGCTTTCCGCCGCGGGCACCGGGGTCTTCGTGGCCGCCATGCTTTCCGGCCTGGTCCTTCGCCTCAACGGGCAGCAGTGGAAACTCGCCACCGTGCAGACGCTGAAGCGCATGAAGATCCCCGTGCTGGTCATCGGGCAGGTGCTGGGCCTGGGCTTCCTCACCCGCTATGCCGGCACGGACGCCGTGCTGGGGCTGGCCTTCACCAGCGCCGGGGTGATGTATCCCTTCTTCGCGGCCTACCTGGGCTGGCTGGGCGTGTTCCTGACGGGTTCCGACACGGCCTCCAACGCCCTATTCGGAAGCCTCCAGAAGATCACGGCCCAGCAGCTGCACCTGAACGAAGTGCTCATCGTGGCCACCAACTCCACCGGCGGCGTCATGGGCAAGATGATCGACGCCCAGTCCATCATGGTGGCCTGCGCCGCCTGCTACGACGATCCGAAGGAACGCGCCCACGCCCTGGGGCCCATCTTCCGCAAGGTCTGGTGGCATTCCGTGGCCGGTGCCGCGGTCATCGGCCTGATCGCCATGCTCCAGGCCTATGTCTTCCCGAACCTGATCCCCGTCCCGCCCGCGCCGAAGACCGTCGTGGCCCCCAAACCCGCCGCCACCGCCACCCCGCCTGCGCCTCCCCCACCGGCGCCTGCGAAGCCCTGATCCGCGCTAGCTGACTGACCCTCACTCCAGAATCGCCAGCGGCGATTCTGGAGCAGGTCATCAACCACGCAAAGACAAACCCACCTGCAGCACCCGGCAGACCCGGGCGGCCGCGGCCTCCACGAGGGCGGCCCCCTGGCCCATGCAGTCCTCCAGGGTCATGGGCTGGGGCACGGCGGAAGCGATGGCGTCGATGCCGTGATCCAGCACCTCGTCGGCACCCTCGCCCAGGCCCCCCGAAAGGCAGATCACGGGCACGCCCTGGCGCCGGGCCACCTCGGCCACGCCCACGGGGGCCTTGCCCATGGCGGTCTGGAAATCCGTGCGGCCCTCCCCGGTGAAGACCAGGTCCGCGCCCCGGGCCAGGGTCTCGAAGCCCGTGGTCTCCAGCACGATGGCCACGCCGGGCCGCAGGCTGGCGGGCGTGAAGAAGAGCAGCCCGGCCCCCAGCCCGCCCGCGGCCCCAGCTCCCGGCGACGTCGCGATGTCCCGGCCCGTGGCGGCAGCGGCGATGCCCGCAAACACCGCCAATGCCGCGTCCAGTTCCTGCACCATCTCCGGCGTCGCGCCCTTCTGGGGACCGTAGACCGCGGAGGCCCCCCGGGGACCGCAGAGGGGGTTGTCCACGTCGCAGGCCACCAGGATGGAGGCCTCGGCCAGGCGCGGGTCCAGCCCGGACAGGTCGATGCGGGCCAGCCGCGCCAGGGCCGCCCCGCCCTCGGGCAGCTCGTGGCCCCCGGCATCCAGGAAGCGCGCCCCCAGGGCGCGGGCCATGCCCGACCCGCCGTCATTGGTGGCGCTGCCGCCGATGCCCACCACGAGCCTTCGAAGGCCGGCCTCGAGGGCGGCCTTCATCAGTTCGCCCGTGCCGAAGGTGCTGGCGATGCGGGGGTCCCGACGCTCCTTGGGCACCAGGGGCAGGCCCGAGGCCGAGGCCATCTCGATGAAGGCCGTGGAGCCGTCGCCGGAGATGCCCCAGTGGGCTCTCTGGGGCTCGCCCATGGGGCCGCGGACCGTGGTGTGCATGAGGCGTCCGGCGGTGGCGGCCACCAGGGCCTCGACGGTGCCCTCGCCCCCGTCGGCGATGGGCACCTTGATCACGTCGGCCCCGGGAAACACCGCATGGATGCCCCGTTCCATGGCCTCCGCCACACCGAGGGCCGACAGGCTGCCCTTGAAAGAATCCGGAGCCACGAGGATGCGCATGGGCTCACCTCACACTTAGATCTTGCATTCAAAGAAACTGATCGCCGCCCATTGGCGGTGATCAGTTTCCCTGTTTAAACGATTACGGAACGAGCCCGGGGAACACGAAGGCGAAGCCCCAGGTCATGGCGGCCAGCAGGATCACGTAGGGGATCGTGTACTTGATGGTCTGCCGCATGATGAGGCCCTCCTTGCCGGCCAGGCCCACGGCGGTGGCGGCGATGACGATGCTCTGGGGCGAGATCATCTTGCCCGCGGAGGCGCCCGCGCTGCCGGCCGAGGCCATGAGGATGTCGGACAGGCCCATGCCCTGGGCGGTGAGCTTCTGCAGGTTGCCGAAGAGGGCATTGGCGGAGGTGTTGCTGCCCGTGAGGAACACGCCGATGGTGCCGAAGAGCGGGCTCAGCATCGGATAGATGTGCTTGCTCACCAGGGCGACGATGCCGTTGGCCAGGGTGGCCACCATGGAAATCTGCTTGAAAGCCAGATCGCCGACCACCGCCAACTTGGTCTTCGGATCGATGATGGGCAGGGTCAGGTTCATCACCTCGGCGATGGAGAGGATGCAGGCCACGGCGATGAAGGAGGGGATCATCTGCTTGAAGGTCTTGCCGAACTGCTCACCCATCACCGAGTACTTGATGCCCATGAAGGGGAAGGCGATGAGGCCGGCGATGAGCATGATGGTGCCCGGGGTCTGGAGCCAGGTGAAGGAGTAGAGCTTGCCCGGGTTGTAGATCTGGGTCTTGAGGAGGGCCCAGTGCCAGCCGGCGGCGGCGCCGGCGAAGAGGGGCTTGGTCTTGGGCAGGTTCACGGCGATGACGAGCACGGCCAGCAGCAGGTAGGGCAGCCAGGAGAGGAACAGCTCCTTGAAGTGGAACTCCTTGATCACGTTGTCGGCCGGGGCATCCCCCTCGAAGAGCCAGGGCTGAGCGTGCCTCTGGAGCTTCAGGTAGACGGCCACGGCCACCAGGCAGACGAGGGCCGCCAGCACGGAAGCGAGGTCCGGGCCGATGTAGTTGGACACCAGGAATTCGGTGATCGAGAAGCTGAGGCCGGTCACCAGGATGGTGCCGAGGGCGCCCCTCAGGCCCTTGAACTTGGACATGGCGTAGACCGTGGCGAAGGCCATGATCATGGCCAGGGGCGCCATGAAGCGGCCGGTCATCTGGGACAGCTTCATCAGGTCCAGGCCCGTGGTCTTGGCCAGGGTCACGGTGGGAATGGCCAGCGAACCGAAGGGCACGGGGCCCGTGTTGGCCACCAGGCACACGAGGGCGGCCATCATGGGGTTGTAGCCCAGGCCGATGAGGATGCTGGCGGGAATGGCCACGGGAGCGCCGAAGCCGCAGATGCCCTCAAGGAAGGCCCCGAAGCCGAAGGCGATGAGCAGGGCCTGGGCGCGGCGGTCGACGGTGAGGTTCGCCATGGCGCCCTGCATCTTGTCCATCCAGCCCGTGACCTTCAGCACGTTGTAGATCACGAGGGCCCCGAAGGGGATGTACATGATCGGAAAGAGACCCGTGAGCCCACCCTGAAGGGCCGCCAGGAGGGTCACCTTCGCCGGGAAGTGGAAGACGAAGATGGCCGTGAGCACCGCCACCAACCACGCGACGGGCGCGACCTTGGCCGCGGGCTTCATCATCAGCGGGATGCCGATGAGCAGCACAATGAGCGGCAGGGTTGCTGCAAGGGCACCTAGTAACATTTTCTACCTCCGGATCAGCTGCGTTGAACCATATATGGATGTCGTCCGGACACCAAGGAAAAATTCCGAGTGGGCCCCGAGGTTACTTCGTTTTCACCGGATCCGCCGGCCGCTTCGGGAGGGACATGGGGTGCTCGGCCATCCGCTTGAGGACCTCCTGGACGCCCCGCTCCAGCTGGAGGTCGTGGCCCGCCAGCAGCGAGATGGGATCGTCCTCGACCTCGATATCGGGGGTGACGCCCTGGCCTTCGATGATCCATTCCCCGGTCGCCGCGTTCGTGCCGGATTGCGGGACGAAGACGCTGCCGCCGTCGATCAGGGGCGAGAAGCCACCGCCCACGACGCCGCCCCAGGTCCGTTTGCCGATGAGGGGGCCGAGCCCCGCCGCCCGGAAGTAATAGGGGAAGATGTCGCCGTCGCTGGCGCTGGTCTCGCTGGTGAGCGCCACCATGGGGCCGTGGAAGACCGTGCCAGGGTAGGTGCTGGGGTGCTCGCCCATGTAGCCGAACCGGGTGCCCAGCAGCTTCTTGCCGAGGCGCTCCAGGATCATCTGGCTGACGTTGCCCCCGCCGTTGGCGCGGACATCCACCACCAGCCCCTCCTTGCGGATCTGCGGGTAGTACCACTTGATGAATTCGTAGAGCCCCGGGGCCCCCATGTCGGGAATGTGGAGGTAGCCCACCTTGCCGCCGCCGAGCCGGTCCACGGTCTCCTTCGAGCGCAGCACGAAGTCGAGGTAGCGCAGGTGGGCGTCGTTTTCGATGGGCCGGTAGGTGACCTGCCGGGCGCCCTCGAGGGTGGGCCTGGCGTTCAAGGTGAGGGTCACGGTGAAGGTCTTGTTCCGCAGCAGCTGGTAGGGGTTGCCGTCGGCCTTCAGGTCCACGCCGTCGATGGCGAGGATGTAGTCGCCTTCATGGGCGTCCACGCCCACTTCGGTGAGGGGGCTGCGGTACTTGGGTTCCTCGTTCTGGCCCCGGTAGATCCGGGCGAGACGGTATCTCCCCGCCGCGGGATCGAGCTCCATGCGGGCGCCCGGCAGGCCGACCTTGGCGCGCTCGGGCAGCAGGTAGTCGCCGCCTTCCGTGTAGGTGTGGCCGATGTTCAGCTCCGAGATGAGCTCGGTCAGCACGTAGGTCAGGTCCGAGCGGTGGGTGACGTACTGGAGCCAGGGCCGGTACTGCTCGCGCAGCGCCTTCCAGTCGTAGCCGTGCATGTTCTTCACGTAGAAGTAGTCCCGGAAGCGGCGCCAGGCCTCGTCGTAGATCTCCCGCCACTCCTCGGCGGGAATGAGATCCACATGGAGGTCCTTGGTGGACACGGTCTTCTTCTCAGTGGCCTTGGGCTTGGCGTCGATCAGCTGGTAGGAGGCGGCGGGGCCGTGGCCCACATGGGCGAGGACCTTGGTTCCGTCCTGGCTGAGGGCCCAGCCCTGCACATCGGCCAGCAGCTCGCTCTCCTGGCGCTTCTTCAGGTCGAAGATCCAGAGGCTGCCGCCGCCGCTCCTGCGGCCGTTGGCCTCCCCGTACACGAAGGGCGAGGACTTGGTGTAGAGCAGGTGGCCGCGGATGGCCTCGAGCGTCCCCAGGTTGTCGGCGGGAATGGGCACGCGGCTGCCGCGCTGCTCGAAGCCGTCCCAGTCGATGCGGATCGCCACGGGCTTGGCGGCCTCCTTCTTCTTTTCGCCGTCGTCCTTCTTCTCGCCATCGTCCTTCTTTTCGGGCCCGGCGCCCACCTCGTCGCTTTCCGGCGGGAAGGGGTGGGGCACGTCCTTGCGCAGGGCGTAGGCGATCACGTCCAGGTTGCGGTTGCCCGCGTAGTCGAATTCCAGATTGCTGATCTGCGGGGCGTAGTCTCGCCGGCTGAGGACGAAGAGGTACCGGCCCTCCGGGTCCCAGGCCGGCTCGGTGACGGGAAAGAGGTCGCCGGTGACGCGATGGAGCCGCTGCTCCGCGAGGCCCCAGACATGGAGGCTGCGGACGCCATTCGCATTCCCCAGGGAAAAGGCCAGGAACTGGCCATCCGGGGACCAGGCTAGGTCCCCCCTGCGGCCGAAGTCGTCCTTGGCGGCCTGGATCAGCTTGCGGTCGGCGGTGCCCACCACGTAGACGACGCCATCCTTGTCCGTGAAGGCGAGGTGCTTCCCATCGGGCGCCCAGACGGGCTCGTTGAGCTGGACCGCCAGGCCCGAGGTGAGGGCCTCCGGCCGGCCCCTGCCGTCCTGGTCCACGAGGTAGAGCTGGTCCTCGCCGCTCAGGTCCGAGATGAAGGCGATCTTCTTCCCGTCCGGCGACCAGCGGGCCTGCCGGTCGTGGGCCCCGGAACTGTTCGTGAGGTTGCGGACGGCCCCCTTCTCGATGGGCACGGTGAACACGTCGCCCCGCGCCACGAAGAGGGCGCGCTCGCCCTTGGGCGACAGGGCAAAGCCTTCGATGTTCTTCTCGACGCTGATGCGGGTGGGCCGAGATGCGCCCCCATCGGTGGGTACCGTGATGGAGATGCCGCGGTCGCTGCCGTCCCGCACGTTGAACAGGCGCAGCTCGCCGTTCAGCTCGTAGACGATGCGCGACTGGTGGTCGGAGGAGGGCCAGCGCACGTCCCAGGTCTTCTGGAAGGTCAGCTGCTTCACGGTGTCCGTGGCGGGCTCCACCGAGTAGAGGTTCAGCGTCCCGTCCCGGTCCGAGGCGAAGTAGACCTGGTCGCCGATCCACATGGGGTCCCGCTCGGTGCGCTTGGTGGCGGCGATCTTCTTCTGCTGGTGGGTGGCCAGGTCGAAGACGTAGAGGTGCTGGGCCCAGCCTCCCTCGTAGCGCTTCCAGTGGCGGAAGTCCCGGAACATGGGCGTGTAGACGATGCGCTTGCCGTCGGGCGAGAAGGAGCCGGGGCCGGCCGTGGGCATGGGCAGCTTCGTGGGCAGGCCGCCCTGGAGGCTGACGGTGTAGAGCGCCGTGCGGCTCAGCACGCCGTCCGCCTCCGTGGCGGCCCGGAACACCACGCTGGCGCCATCCGGCGTCCAGCCCACCACCTGGTGGTCGTAGCCGCCCCGCGGAGGCAGCGGGCCCGCGGCCGGATCGAAGGTGAGCTGGCGGGGGACGCCCCCGCCGCTGGGCATGACATAGACCTGCTCATCGCCGTCGTACTGGCCCGTGAAAGCGATCCACCGGCCGTCCGGACTGAACTTCGCGAACAGCTCCAGGCCGGGGTGGGCCGTGAGGCGCACGGCCGTCCCGCCGCTGGTCGAGGCCGTCCACAGGTCCCCGCCGTAGGTGAAGACCACCCGGTCGCCGTGGATGTCGGGGAACCGGAGCAGCTTGGTCTGGGCCCGGGCCGCGCCGCCAAGGGCAAGGGCGAGCATCAGGCAGAGGAAAAGGGTGCGTCCGGGCATGGGATCACCTCGAGGGGGAGTCCTGTCATTGTATTGCGAGGTAGAAGGGGGGAGGCATCCATCCGCAGGGACTCCTGGCCTGGGGGGGCCCGGATCCGCTAGCCTGAAGGCCCATGCGCCTTCCATTGACCTTCTGCCTCCTGCTTGCGCTCTCCCTGCGGGCCCAGGAACCACCCATCGAGGTGAATCCCAACCGGCCCACCTTCGCCAACCCGGCCCTCACCACCCAGTCCGGCGTCGCGGAGCTGGAATGGGGCCTGCTGAGGAGCACGCTCCGCGATGACAGCACCAACTTCGGCACCCCCACGCTCCTGAAATTCGGGCTGGAGAAGGACCTGGAGCTCCGCCTATCCTCCCCGGGCTACCTGCGCCTGGCCCCGACCGGGGGCGCCAGCGTCTCGGGCCCGGGGGACCTGAGCCTGGGCGCCCAGTGGTGCTACCTCCACGACGGGCTGTTCGGCACGGATCAGGCCATCCAGCTGGCCCACACCTTTCCCACGGCCCCATCGGCCCAGGGTCTCGGCAATGGCGCGCCCATCGATGTCCTCACCCTGCTCTTCAGCCGGGACGCGGGCCCCTACCACGTCGACGTGAACCTGCTGGAATCCTGGGTCGGGCTCACCCCCGACCTGGGCGGCGGCCGGGCCACCCAGGCCGCCGGCACCGTCTCCATCACGCGCAATCTCAGTGAGTCGTGGTCCATCACCGGGGAACTGTATGCGATCCAGGCCACGCCGGTGAATGAGCATATTGTCTCCAACCTCTGGGCCGTGGCCTACAAGGTGTCCAAACGGCTGGTGCTGGACGGGGGCGTGGATGTGGGCCTGAGCCACGGGGCGCCCCGATACAGCGTCTTTGCGGGGCTGACGGTGGGCCTGGGCTACTTCCGAAAGCCATGAATGACCTGGCCCCCCTTTCCGTCAAGCGCCTGCTGGAGCAGGTCAAGGCCCGGCTGGAGCCGCCCTTCTCGGCGGTCTGCGTGGTGGGCGAGGTGTCGAACTTCCGGGGATCGGGCAAGCACTGGTACTTCACGTTGAAGGAGGAGGGCGCGGCCCTCTCCTGTGCCGTGTGGGCCAGCCAGCAGCGCTTCCTCCAGCACCGCCCGGCGGACGGCCAGCGGGTGGTGCTGAAGGGCAGCTTGAACCTCTACGTGGCGGGCGGGACGCTCACCCTGGCCGTGACCCACTGCGAGCCCGCCGGGGTGGGCGACCTCCAGGCGCGGCTGCGGCAGCTGGAGGCCGAGCTCCGCGCCCGGGGCCTCTTCGACCGTCCCAAGCGGCCCCTGCCCCGCTTTCCCCGCCGGCTGGGCGTGGTGGCGGCCCTGGGCGGGGCGGCCCTGCGCGACGTCCTGGAAGTGACGGCCCGCCGCTCGCCGGGCATCGACCTCCTCATCGCCCCTGCCGCGGCCCAGGGGGACCGCTGCGTGCCCGAGACGCTCCTGGCCATCCAGGAACTCCAGGACCCCCACTGGGGCTGCGAGGCCCTGCTGCTGGTGCGCGGGGGCGGCAGCCTGGAGGACCTCTGGGCCTTCAACGATCCCGAGCTCGTGCGGGCCGTGGCCGACTGCCGGATCCCGACCATCACCGGTGTGGGCCACGAGATCGACACGACCCTGGTGGATCTCGCGGCCGACCGCCGCGCGGCCACCCCCAGCCAGGCCGCGGAACTGGCCACGCCGGACCGCTCGGCCCTGGGCGCCGACCTGCGGCGGCGGGTGGAGGCCCTCACGGCCAAGACCCTGTGGCGCCTGCGGGGCCTGGAGACGACCCTCAACCTGCGGGTGGACCAGGGCCTGAACCGGGTGGATCCGCTGACAGGCCCCGCGGCCCGGCTCGGCTCCCTGGCCCAGCGCCTGGCCCTGGCCCACCCTAGCCGGGGCCTCGACGGGGCAGCCGCGCGGGTGGCGCTGCTTCGCCAGCGGCTGGCCCACGCCGGCCCCCTGGCCGCGGGAGAGGCGGACCTCCCCCGGGTCCG
>JARLGO010000386.1 GCA_031292655.1 Geothrix sp. | reverse complement strand
TCCAGAACTCCTGACATACCCCCCCGCTTTGATGTCCGGTTTGGCCTGTTCAATGGGTAGCTCCTGAGACGGAAAATCTCAATTGGAGCCTTGAGCCCGGGAAAATGGCTCCGGCGAGATTGAGTTTCTCGCAAAGGATGGCGAGGACCTGGGTCCGGTGCGGGGAGCTGAGGGGGGAGACCTTCACCCGCAGTTCCGCCGGTGTGACTTCCAAGTCCGCCGCCGATGCCAGGATGTTCTGGACGAGGGTGCGGCCCTCGTCGTCGGATCGAGCAAAGTGTGGGCTGATCATGGATAGGAGGTCACTTTCGATCTGGTAGGCCACCATCTTGACCATGTCCGTGAGGTGCTTGCGCTCCGTGGCGAGTTTGACGATGGGCTCTTTCACAGCCTCGCCCACGGCGATCCTTGCAGCCATCGTGGCTTTCCGGGCCATGAGTGCATCCATTCGTATTCTGGCTGCCCGGATCTTCTGGCCGAGCAGGTCATTGGCGAGCTTGAACCCTCGTAGCGTGGGACGCTTGCTTTCCTGGTGCTCCATGGCCGCAGCGCCATAGTCTCGCTGGAGTTTGGCCAGTTCCTGGCGGACCGCGGCAAGCTCCTTGTCCAGCCGGCGCCGCTCCGGGTTGGGCACGATCCGCGCTGGGTCATCGGGCTCCACCCCGTAGTCCACCAGGGCGTCGAGCATGTATTCCTGGCGCATATATTTGAAGAAATTTTCCTGCCGCCAACGCTGGAACATCCGGTGGGCCACTTCGATGGCCGGGAGGTCGAACCGTGTGGTGATGACCTGGGTCTGGTGGCCATCCTGCAGGCGGGTCACCTGGCGAAGGCTCATCCTGCCTTCCTTCCCGAACTGGAACCCCAGGATCTGGTCGTTGAGCCAATACTCCACCTCGCGGCCATCGAGCTTGGCCTTGTGGAGCGTGAACTTCCACTCGGCGATGGGCTCAGCCTCGCCTTTCCGGTAGGTGAGGATATGGAACCCGTCGCCCTCCAGCTTGCTGAACAGGGCGGGACTCCATCCACCCCGATCAAACACGATGGTGATGGGCCGATCCCCCATCAGCTTCCGGGTCTGGGCCAGGAGGTCCGGCAGCACCTGGACGAGGCCGGCGTTGGCCTTGGCGGTGACCATGAACAGGGGGTCACCGACCTGATCATTGATCCAGTAGTCGGAGGTCGCCGGCAGCGAGATCCGCATCCGGGTTACGTGGGCCTTGGGCAGGTGGTGCTTGCCGTGGTAGACCCGCACGTGGCCATCCACGTAGAGGAAGCCCAGGGTCTCGCCGCGGGTCTCGACCCGCAGGCGTGCCAGCTCCTGCCCAAACGGTTCGGCCCGGCGCAGAGATGCCAGGCGTTCCAGCTTGTGGCGAAGGGTTTTGACCTCGGGCGACCGGTCCAGGCCCACCAGCATGCCCAATTCGGCCGGCACCTGCTCCTTGAGCCCTTCAGGGCGCTGGATCCGCAGCAGGGCCATGAACAGGAGAACCAGCAGGGTTGAGCGAAGGCCATAAAAGGCCGGGCCGATGGAGCCATAGACCTCGCGGGCGACGGACAGGAACCCGCTCTGGATCAGGGCGGGCACCGCCAGCAGGACACCTGCATGGGGGATCCGCCGGCCGGTTTGAAACAACGGCAGGGCATCGTCCAGGGCACCCATGCAGGCCAGAAGCCGGTCGAAGTGCCGGTCGGCAGGATCCGTATCGAGGGAAAGGGCGCAGGGTTCCTGGGGGACCCCACCGAGCTC
>JARLGO010000073.1 GCA_031292655.1 Geothrix sp. | reverse complement strand
GGACAGGACCCAGGGCTTGGAGCTGAGCTACCTCACGGGTGGCCTCTCCTGGCGCGCCGACTACGTGGCCAACCTCTCTCCCGATGAAAGGACCCTGGACCTCAGTGGCTGGGTGACCCTCACCAACCAGAGCGGCGCCGCCTATTCCAACGCCACCCTGCAGCTGGTGGCGGGCGACGTGAACCGGGCGAGGCAGCGACCCGACCGGGCCATGGCCGTGGGGGCCATGATGGAGCGGATGAAGGCCGCCGCCCCGCAGATGGCCGAGGAAGGCCTCTTCGAGTACCACCTCTACACCCTGGACCGCCCCACCACCCTCGCCGTGAACCAAACCAAGCAGGTGGCCCTGCTCAGCGCCAGCTCGGTGCCCGTCCGCAAGGACTACCTGCTCCAGGGCCAGAACTACTACTACTCGGGCAGCTATGGCGACCTGGGCCAGAAGCAGAAGGTGGGCGTCTTCGTGGAGTTCGACAACAAGGAATCGAGCCGGCTGGGCATGCCCCTGCCCAAGGGCACCATCCGGGTCTACAAGCGGGATAGCGCAGGCCGCGCCCAGTTCGTGGGCGAGGACAACGTAGATCACACGCCGAAAAACGAGCTGGTCCGCCTGAAGCTGGGGGACGCCTTCGATGTGACCGCCCGGCGCAAGCAGACGGACTACAAGAACCTGGGGCGGCAGGGGAAGTTCGGCAGCGTGCATGAATCCGCCTTCGAGATCGAGTTGAAGAACGCCAAGAAGGAACCCCTCATCGTGAGCGTCCTGGAGCCCCTTCCCGGCGACTGGGAGGTGCTCCAGAGCAGCCACCCCTTCACCAAGGAGGCCGCCGGAGCCGCGAGGTTCCAGGTCACGGTGCCCGCCGAGGGCAGCGCCGTGCTGACCTACCGCGTGAGGGTGAAGTGGTAGGAAGGGGGTTCGGCCCCGTGGCGAAGAATCCGCCATACTGAACCCCCATGCCCCTTCCCGCCCGGTTTCTCGCCCGCCTGCGTCGCCTGCCGCTGCGGCTGCGCGGGCGCCTGGGCGGGGGCACGGAAGGCCTGCATCCCTCCAAGCTGAAGGGGGCGGGGCTCACCTTCGTGGAAAACCGGCCCTACGTGCCTGGCGATGACCCGCGCTTCATCAACTGGCCCCTGACGGCGCGCACGGGCGAACCGGTCATGAAGCGCTTCGAAAGCAGCCGGGACCTGGTGCTCTGGCTGGTGGTGGACCCCTCCCCCTCCATGTTCCTCGGGGATCCCGTCTCGCCCCTGCGCTGGGCCCTGGAGCTCTGCGGGGCGGCCTTCGCCACGCTGCAGGCCACGGGGGACCGGCTGGGGCTGATCGTGCCCGGCGACAGCCGCCTGCCCGCCCTGCGCATCGCGCCCAAACGGGGGCGCATCCACGGGCTGCGCATCCTCGAGACCCTGGCGGAGCGGGGGCCCGCCCTCCCCACCGAGGCGGCCTGGCGCGAGGCCCTGGGCCACTGGGGCGAGCACGGGAAGGGGCACCGGCTCTGGCTCCTCAGCAACGGATCGGGCCTGCAGGGACTGGCTCCGCTGCTGAAACCCCTGGCCACCCGCCATCGCCTGGTGTGGTTCCGGCCCGAGGACCCGGCGGACCTCCGGCGCATGAACTGGCCCGACCCCGGGTTCGCGCCCACCATCGAGCGGCAGTGCTGGAATCTGATGGAGGACCCCGTCTTGAAACTGAACGCATGGTTGCGGGCGGGGGGAGCTTGAGAACGGTCGGGTGGTGGGCTGTGGGCTGTGGGCTGTGGGGCTTCACCGCCCTCGCTTCCCCCGCTTGGAAGGCCCCGGCCCAGCTGAAGCTCGGCGAGTTGCAGGTGCTGGAACTGCGCGAGGAGGATCCATCGAGGCCCCCGCTCCCGCGCCCGGCCGTGGAGGATCGACTGGGCCCCCTGCATCTGCGCTCCATGGAGCCCCTTCCGGACGGCCGGGGCTGGCGCTTCCAGGTGCAGGCGCTGGAACCCGGCCCCGCCGTGATCCCTGCCTTGGACCTGGGCAACGAGGAGCGCAGCCCCGAACTCCGGCTGGGGGTCCCGCGGGACATTCCCTACGGCGGCCCCTGGATGGGCGTCGGCGGCGGCCCCGAGGACCGCCTGCCCCCCAGCCCCTTCCCATGGGCCTGGGTCAGTCTGCTGCTGGTGCCGCCCCTGGGCCTCCTGGCCTGGGGGGGCTTCCTCTGGCGGAAGGGTTCCGCCCGGCGCCGCCTTCACCACGCCCTCCATGCCTTCCGGAAGCAGTGGCCGCCGAAGGACCGGGAACGGGGCACGCTGGATGCCGCCCACGGCCTGGGACGGGACCTGCTGGCCGCGCGCTTCGGCGAGGCCGCCCGGGCCTGGGGACCGGCGGACTTCCTGGCGCGCGGCTTCGGGCCCTGGGATCTGTGGGCCCGGAGCCTCGACGCCGCGCGCTTCGGCCAGGTGGAGCCGCCCTTCCCCTCCGCGGAGCCGCTGATTACCGCCCTCGACGCCCCGGACGGCAAAGGCGCCTCGCGATGATCGCCTTTCGCTATCCCCTGCTGCTGGTGGCGGCCGTTCCCCTGCTGGCCTGGGCCTGGCGCGTGGTCTACCGGTGGGGCATCCCCTCCTCCCGGCCCTCCAGCGCCCTGGCCCGGATCAGCTCCCACTGGATCCCGGTGCTGCTGGCCCTCGCCCTCGGGCTCGCCGTCACCGGCCCCGAGTGGCGCACCCCCATCCGCGGCGTGGCGCCCGTGGTGGATTTCGCCGTGGTGCTGGACGGCAGCAGCAGCATGAGGATTCTCGACCAGCCCGACGAGGACCGCTGGCACGCCGCCCGCCGGACCTTGGCCCAGTTCATCCTGCGCCGCCCGGACGACCGCTTCGCCCTCATCTTGTTCAGCGCCCACCCCGTGACCCTGAGCCCGCTCACGGCGGACCACCTGAGACTCCTCCACATGCTGGCCCGGCTGGACATCGACAGCCGCGACGACGGAACGGCCATCGGCTCGGCCCTGATGACCGCCGTGCGGCGGCTGGAAGACAGCCCCGCCCGCAGCCGCGTGATCCTGCTCATCACCGACGGCGTCCAGAACCGGGGCCGGGTGACGCCCATGGAGGCCGCGGAGGAAGCCCGCCGCAACGGCATCCGCATCCACGCCGTGGCCATCGGCGTCAATGGCGAGAGCCTGGTGCCCCTCGAAGGCGGCGGCTACGCCCGGCTCCGGGTGGAGGTGGACCACGCCACCCTGCAGGAGGTGGCCCACCTCACGGGCGGGGAGTCCTTCAGCGCCGAGGATCCGGCGGGCCTCGAGCACAGCCTGGCTTCCGTGGATCACCTGGAAAAGACCCTCCTGCCCGTGGATCCGCCCACCGAAAGCCGGCCGCTGGCCCGCTGGTGCCTGCTGGCCGCGGCCCTCCTAGCCCTGCCCCTGGCCGTGGACCTGGCCTTCAAGCGGGGCCGACCCAGGCCCGCCTGGGAGGAGGGTTCATGAGCCTCCCCTTTTCCCATCCCTGGCTGCTGGCTCCCTTCGGCGCAGGGGCCCTGGTGACGCTGGGGCTGGCCTTGCGCGCGCATCTGCGGCCCGGCCTGGGGGTGCGGGTGGTGGGGCAGCGGCCCCTCTGGCAGGGCCTGGGGCTGGCCCTGATCGCCGCAGGGCTGGGGCTGGGGCTGGCGGAGCCCCGCTGGGGGCTGCCGGAGTTCCCGCGCCTCACGGTGCACGTGGTGCTCGACGCCAGCCGCTCGATGCAGGTGCCCGATGCGGGCGCCGGCCGGACCCGCTGGGCCGCCGCCGTGGCCGCCCTCGACCGCCTCTGGTCCCGGCCCCAGCCCGGGATCCGCTGGAGCCTCGACCTGCTCACCGGCGACGCCATCCCCGTGCAGCCCCCCGGGGAGGACCGCACCCTGCTCCGCGAGGCCCTGCGGGCCGTGGCGCCCGGGGAGGTCGGCTCCCCGGGCACGAGCCTGGGCCGGGGCCTGCCCCAGGTGGCGGCTCAGGCGGATCGCGACGCGCCTGCGGTCATCCTTCTCCTCAGCGACGGAGAGGAGACCTGGGAGGCGCCGGCCGAAGCCCTCCAGCATGCGGTGGCCGCCCTCAAGAAGGCCCGGCTCCCCCTCTGCGCGGTGGCTTTCGGCGATGGTCAACCCCATGGCGTTCCACCCGCGACAAGCGCCCCCCCCGCGCCTGCAGCGGAACCCGCCGTCAGCACCGCGCATCCTGAGTTCCTCGCCCACCTGGCCCAAGCCACGGGGGGCCAGCTCTTCCCGGATGGCGAGGCCGCCGCGGCGGGACTCCAGGCCCTGGCCGCCGGCAAGCTGCCCCTGCCCGCGCGGCGATCCCTTCAGCCGGCCCATCCCGAGGTGGGCGCCTGGCTGGCCCTGGCGGGGCTGGCCCTCTGGCTCCTCTCTGCCGGCAAGCCCCTCGCCAAATGGCGGCCCATCCTCGTCCTGCTGGTGGCCCTGGCCCCCTCAACCCTTTCGGCCCAGGCTTCCACCGCCCTCTGGGCCCCGGCCAGCGTGAAGGCCTGGCTCGCCCAGCGGGCCATCGAGGGCGGCGACCTGCCGCGGGCCCGGCGATGGCGCCCCTCCGATGCCCAACCGGCCCATGTGCTGCTGGCGGCCCTCATCGATCTGCAGACGGGCTTCCCCGAGGAGGCCCTGAAGACGCTCTCCCCCCTGGTGGGCCAGGGCTCCCCTCGGCCCATCCCCCCCTGGCGCGCCCCGGCCCTGCTCCTCGCCGCCAGGGCACAGCGGCAGTCCGGGCGGATTGAAGAAGCACGGGCCCTGCTGGAGCGTCTCATCTTGGAACAGCCGGGCCAGCGAGAGGCGGTCCATGACCTTCAAACGCTGGTGCAGGACACCTCGCCGCCCCCGCCCCCCAATCCGAAAAATCCCCCGCCCCCGCCGCCCCCGCGGCCCAGCATGGGGGCTCAGCAGGACGAACTGGAGGGCCTGAAACAGCGCCTGCCGAAGCCGCCGAAGACCGCCGGCGGGGTGAAGGACCTGTAAGGCCGTGGCCTACTTGGCGTTCAACCAGGCCGCGAAGTCGGCGCCGGTCCGGAACGCACCGACCTGGCGCCGGAGCTCCTTGCCGTTGGCATCGAGAATGACCAGGGTCGGGAAGGCATTCAGCTGGAACTGAGCCGCCAGCTTGGTGCCTTCAGCCACGGGGGTCCCGTCCTTCTTCTGCACCAGGGCCGAGAAGGGCACCACCTTCGCCAGGGCGGCCTGGGCCTCGGCGCTGGGAAACACGGTCGTCTGGAGGTACTGGCAGGGCGGGCACCACTCGGTCCAGAGGTCCATGATGATGACCTTCTTCTCGGCCCGGGCGCGCTTGAGGGCGGCCTGGTAGTCATGCTCCCACTTGGTCGCCCCCTGGGCGGCGGACAGGGAGGCGGCGACGAGAAACAGGGCGGCGAGGGGCTTCATGCTGGGGCTCCGAAGGGTGGCGGATGGACCGCAGAGGATTGGATGGAGACGGGCCTGGTTTTGTTCCAGGTTCCAGCATAACCGGCTAATCCCGGAGGCCCGGGCCCCGTAATCCCATGCGACCCGGTGAGTGCCGGGCCCCATTCCTTCCCAGGAGGCCGCCCATGCGTGCCGTCATG
>JARLGO010000385.1 GCA_031292655.1 Geothrix sp. | reverse complement strand
CGGCCCACGAGCCGGCAGGTGGCCGATTTGCTCTCCCGCCAGCTGGACCGGAATACCGCCGCCCACTGGGCCTGGGGCGCCGTGGCGACCCTCCTCGTCCTGCTCGGCCTGGGCTACCACCTGTTCGGGCGCAGCAGCATCGCGGATCTGGAGAAGGAGCGCCCGCCCCGGGTGGTCGTGATGCCGATCCGAAATGACACCGGGGACGGGAGCCTCGAGGCCCTCGCCACGGTGGGCATGCCTGAGCTGCTTTCGAGGGCCCTGCAGGCCTCTCCCAGCCTGACGGTGGTGGAGACCGAGTCCGTCCTCCGGGTCATCTCCCACCTGCGCATGAGCGCCGCCGAAAGCCTCAAGCCCGCCAACCAGGCGCGCGTCGCGAGCGCCCTGGGCGCCCGCCTCATCATCCGGGGCACCCTGAGCCAGGATACCCCCCACCGCACCCAGACCCTTTCCTACGAACTGGTGGATGAGGGGGGGCGCGCCCGCGTCGCCGGGGCCTCAACGGCCCCCCTGCAGGCCTCCTTCGCCCCCTATGCCCTGGTGGATCCCGCGGCTCACGACCTCCTCCGGAAGGTGGACCCCCTGCGATCCCGCAGCATCCAGGATCCGGCGGTTCCGCCAGATGTCTTCGCGACCTACGCCAACGGCAAGGCGCTCTTCCTGAAGGGGGACTTCAAGGCCAGCGAACCCTTCCTGCGGGAGGCGGCCATGAAGGCCCCGGGCTTCTCCAGCGCCGTGTCGGCCTATGCGGCCTGTCTCCGCCGCCTGGGACAGGACCAGGCTCTGCCGGTGGCCAACTGGGCGCTGATGTCCGCCCGGGCCACCGGCGACCGCTGGGCGGAAGGGCGGGCCCTGGGCTTGAAGGCCTACCTGGCCAAGGACCTGGGGGACCTCGATGAAGCCCAGCGGTTGAGGGAGGCGGAGCTGTCCCTGGCCACGGCCAACGGAGACCGGGACGGCGAGACCATCGGCTACAACCACCTCGGCCTCATCGCCGCCGAGCGGGGCCGGGACCTGGAGGCCAAGAGCCTCTACGAGCGCTCGCTCAGCCTCAGCCAGCAGACCGGCGACCAGTTCTACCTCTCCCTGGCCCAGAACAACCTGGCGAACCTGGCACTGAAACGGGGGGACCTCCCGACGGCCGGGGCCCTGTACCGGACCAACCTGGACCTGCAACGGGGACTCGGGAACCGCTGGGGCGAGGCCCTCGCCCTGAACAACCTGGGCGTGACCGCCCTCATGGCGCGGGACCTTTCAGAGGCCGAGGGGCTGTTCGGCAAGGCCCTCGCCATCCGGGAATCCGTGGGCGACAAGGTGGGGCAGATCACTTGCCTGCGGAACCTCGGCCTCCTGGCCCTGATGAAGGGACAGCCTTCCGCTTCCAAGGAATTCCACGACCGGGCCCTGGATCTGGCCCAGAAGACAGGGCTGCGGACCATCGAGGCCGAGTGCCAGTTCTATGCGGCCGAACTGGCCCGGCTCCAGCAGCGGTTCGCCCAGGCCCGGGCGGGCTACCAGCGGGTGCTGGACCTCCTGCCCGAGGGCGTGACCCCGGAGGTGCGCGGGAATGCCGCGGCCGCCCTCGCCGAGTGCCTGATCCGCATGCCCGGGGCCGATCCCAGAGAATCCGAGAAGTGGCTGGCCCTCCTGCGTCCCGCGGATGCCGACTCGCCCTATGTCCACCGGGCCAGGGCCTGGCTTGCGTTCCGGTCGGGCCATCCTGCCGAGGCCCTGGTGGAGCTGGGCCGGGCCCTGGACGACCCGCGGCGGCAGGCCCCCGAGCTCCTGGCCGAGCTGGAGCAGACCCGGACGCGGTTCCAGGCGG
>JARLGO010000384.1 GCA_031292655.1 Geothrix sp. | reverse complement strand
TCGCCGCGGGTGGTGAAGGCGTCCAGGGCCAGGTCGCGGAGGTGGTGGGCGTCCCGCACGGCCACGTGGACCTGGAAATCGTGGGTGCCCGCCACATGGAAGACCGCCAGCACTTCGGGCAGCCCCAGCATGTGCTTCCAGAAGGCCTTCACCTGGGCGCGGCTGTGCTGGCGCAGCTGCACGGCGATGAGGGCCTGGAGCCCGATCCCCAGGGCCTCGGGATTCACCTCGGCATGGGCGCCCTTCAGCACGCCTTCGCTGCGCAAGCGCTGCACCCGGGCCAGGCAGGAGGAGGGCGCCAGACCCACGGCGGCGGCCAGTTCCTTGTTGGAGAGCCGAGCATCCTTCTGAAGAAGCTCGATCAGGGCGAAGTCGATTCGGTCCAGTTCCATGATTGACATGATTTCACGAATTAAATTCGACATGAAGCCGAATTGATCGAACCTACATTGGGGGCATAGGAGTTTCGCCATGAGCCACCCCTCTGCTTCGATGTCCCTGGAAACCCAAGCCGTTCACGCCGGCCGCGAGGTGCTGCACGAACAGGGCATCCACGCCCTGCCCATCGACCTCAGCAGCACCTACCCCCTGCATGACCTGGACGAGGGCGGCCGGAGCCTCGAGGCCATGGCCATGGGCGGCCTGCCCATCGGTAGCCCCGTCTATTCCCGCCTCTACAACCCCACGGTGGCCCGCTACGAGCAGGCCCTGGCCCAGCTCGAGGGCGCCGAGGAGTGCGTGGCCTTCGGATCGGGCATGGCGGCCGTGACCGCCAGCCTCATGGCTGCCAAGCAGCGGGGCAACCATGTCGTGGCCGTGCGTCCCCTCTACGGCGGCACGGACCACCTGCTGGCCTCCGGCATGCTGGGCCTGGAGGTGACCTGGGCCGAAGCCGATGGCATCGCCGCGGCCCTCCGTCCCGACACGGCCATGGTGATCGTGGAGACCCCCGCCAATCCCACCCTGGTCCTGCTGGACCTGGAGGACGTGGTCCGTCAGGCGGGGAAGGTGCCCGTGCTGGTGGACAACACCTTCGCCACGCCCATCCTGCAGAACCCTATCAAGCACGGCGTGACCCTGGTCCTCCACAGCGCCACGAAGTTCCTGGGCGGCCACGGCGACGTGCTGGCGGGCCTGGTGGCCACCAATAAGGACTGGGCCACGGAGCTGCGCAAGGTGCGCGTCATCACCGGCAACGTGCTGCACCCGCTGGCGGCCTACCTGCTGCACCGGGGCCTGCCCACGCTGCCCCTGCGGGTGCGCGTCCAGCAGGAGGGTGCCCAGGTCCTGGCCGAACGCCTCGCCAGGCATGCCGCGGTGTCCGCCGTCCACTTCCCGGGCCTGCCGGGGCAGGATCCCAAGGGGCTGGTGGGCCGCCAGATGAAGGGCCCCGGCTCCCTCATCGCCTTCGAGCTGGTGGGCGGCTTCGAGGCCGCCGCCACGGTGATGGCCGAGGTGAAGCTCATGACGCCGGCCGTCTCCCTGGGCAGCGTGGACACCCTCATCCAGCACCCCGCCGCCCTGACCCACCGCGTGGTCAACGCCGAGGCCCGCGAACACAGCGGCGTCTCCCAGTCGCTCATGCGGCTGTCCGTGGGCCTCGAAGGTCCGGATGATCTCTGGGCGGATCTCGAGCAGGCCCTGGTCAAGGCCATGGCCCGGACCACCGCCCGGGTCTGACGGGCTCCTAGCGCATCCCCCGCAGGATGCCGGCGCTGGCCACCGCGAAGGCGATGAGCACGACGTAGAGGCACAGGACGATCAGGGTCAGGATGCCCAGGTAGCGCCAGAACGATTTCTGGGCCACCAGGGCCTCCTGCAGGTCGCCGGGGGCCTGGCTGCTCAGCAGGTCCCCGATGCGGCTCGCGTAGCGGTTGAGGAAGAGGGCCGCCGGAAGCTGGAGGCCGGCCATGAACAGGTAGACCAGCATCATCCCAACGCCGAACCCGCGGGGCAGGCCATGGCCCAGGGAGGATCCGACGGCCAGCATGACCAGGGAGGCCAGGACCATGAACCCGATGCCGATGAATCCGAGCACCGCCAGGAGCCGCGCCCAGGGCTTGGTCTGCCGCAGGGCCTCCACTACCTCCAGTGGAACCGCCGCCGGGAGGGTTGCCGGGGGCGGGGCGTAGGGATTCGAGGGCGGGACCCGACCGGCCGGCTCGTCAAGCTGGATGAGGAGCGGTGGGGGTTCCCGCAGGGGGGGCGCCAGGGCCGGCACCTCGCGGGCGGCCGTCCAGGCGGTCATGCCGTCGCACCACACGAGGTCCTCCCAGCTGAGCCTCCCCGCGGCCAACAGGGCTTTCAGCTGCTCCTCCGGGATGGGCCCGACCGATTGGCCGTCCTGAACGTAATTCCACTGATTCGCCATGCCGTTCCTTTCGAGCCACCCGGGTCCGGGTGGGGCTGGAGGTCCCTGTCTCATGACCGGAGCTGCGTCAGGGACATCGGATGAAGTGCCGAGGATCTCGCGCATGATGCCACAAAGCCGACCATGTCGAAGCGCCCTTGCGCCCCGGCCCGGCATTTCCCCGCGCCCCGGCGCCATGTGTTCCGCTCCGGGCGCAGGGGTCCTAGGCTGAAGCATGTCGCTGGCTCCGCTCCCGCTTTCCACCAAGGTCACGGTCCTCCGGGGCCTGGGGGCGGCGCGGGCGGCGGCCCTGCAGGAGGCGGGCATCGACACCCTCCGGGACCTGCTCTGGAGCCTGCCCTACCGCTATGTGGATCGGGGGAGCCTCCGGCCCCTGGGCAGCCTGGAGCTGCGGGGCTTCGAGGCCCCGGACTCCGGCCTCGTCACCGTGCTGGGCACGGTCCAGGACCTGCGCCAGAGCACCACGCGGGTCCAGCGCATGGCCCTCACGGAAGCGCTGCTCGCCGATGGCACCGGGACCCTGCGGCTGATCTGGTTCAACCAGCCCTACCTGGGCCGCGCGCTGAAGGTGGGGGACCGGCTCCTGGCCTTCGGCCCCCTGTTCCTGGGCCGCCACGGGCTCGAGATGCGGGGGCCCCAGTTCGAAGTGATGGACCGCGCCGGGGACATCGGATGGGTCCGCCGCTACCTGCCCCTGTACCGGAAGCTGGGCCCCCTCGCCGGGCGGGGGCGGCAGAAGCTGGTGGCCGAGGCCCTGTCGCGGGTTCCCCTGGCCGACGACTGGCTGCCCCTGGAGCTGTCCAAGGATCTGCCGGACACCCTGACCGCCCTCCGCCTGCTGCACGGCCCTCCGGACGAAAGCGAGGCCCAGGCCCTGGAAGCCGGAACCACCCCCGCCCACCGGCGGCTGGCCTCGGAGGAGCTCTTCGCCTTTTCCCTGGGCGTGGCCCTGCGCCGGGCCGGCCGGCTGAAGCGGAAGGGTCTCGTGGTGCCCACCTCGCCGGAGCTGCGGGAGCGATTGAAGGCCCTGCTGCCCTTCCCCCTGACGGGCGCGCAGCGCCGGGCCTTCAAGGAGATCGTGGGGGACCTCACCTCGGGCCGGGTGATGAACCGGCTGCTGCAGGGCGACGTGGGCAGCGGCAAGACCCTGGTGGCCCTGCTCTCCATGGCCATGGTCGCGGAAACGGGGGGCCAGGGGGCCCTGCTGGTGCCGACGGAGGTGCTGGCCCGGCAGCATGCCGAAAGCTTCCGGCGCTACCTGGGCGCCCGGTCCGATGCCATGCAGCTGCTGCTGGGGGGCATGAGGGCCGCCGAGAAGCGGGCGGCCCTGGCGCGCATCGCCAGCGGCGAAGCCCGCTACGTGGTGGGCACCCACGCCCTGTTCCAGGAGGCCGTCGCCTTCCACAAGCTACAGCTGGTGGTGGTGGACGAGCAGCAC
Source organism: Geothrix sp. (assembly GCA_031292655.1). Lineage (GTDB taxonomy): Bacteria > Acidobacteriota > Holophagae > Holophagales > Holophagaceae > Geothrix. The sequence goes on along the minus strand of JARLGO010000384.1, from coordinate 16,276 downwards.
CGCTTCGGCGTGAAGCAGCGCGAGGCCCTGAAGGAGAAGGGCGGCGACCCGCACTGGCTGGTGATGAGCGCCACGCCCATCCCCCGGTCGCTGGCCCTGGCGGTCTTCGGGGACCTGGACCAGAGTGTGCTGGACGAGCTGCCCCCGGGCCGCCAGCCCATCACCACCAAGCTCCACAAGCCCGAATGCGCGGAGCGGGCCTGGGAGCAGCTGCGCCGCGAACTGGCCGCGGGGCGCCAGGCCTTCGTGGTGAGCCCCAGCATCGATCCCTCCGAGGAAGGCAAGGTCCAGCTCCGGGACATCCAGGCCATGGAGGCCCTGCTGCGGGGCATCTTCCCGGACGAGGCCCTCGAGGTGGTCCACGGCCGCCTGAAGGCCGACGACATGGCCGCGCGGATGGGCCGGTTCGTGGCGGGCGAGGCGAGGATCCTCCTGGCCACCACGGTGATCGAGGTGGGGGTGGACGTGCCCAATGCCACGGTCATGGTCGTGGACCACGCCGAGCGCTTCGGGCTCAGCCAGCTCCACCAGCTGCGGGGCCGCGTGGGCCGCGGCGCCCACCCCAGCCACTTCCTCATGATCAGCGGCTCCGAAACGGAGCGGCTCCAGACGCTGGTGGAGACGCAGGACGGCTTCCGCATCGCCCAGCGGGACCTGGAGCTGCGGGGGCCGGGCGAATTCTTCGGCGTGCGGCAGGCCGGGCTGCCCCAGTTCCAGGTGGCCGACCTGGTGCGCGACCGCGCCCTGTTGGGGCGCTGCCGCGAGGCTGCGGACCGGGCCCTGGCCCTGGGTCTCGGCGAGGCCCAGCTCGAATGGCTCCGGCGGGAGCAGGCTCGGCTGAAGCTGGCCGAGATCAGCTGAGGGGCCGCTAAGCTGGACCGATGCATTCCGCCACGGCCATCCTCCTCATCTCCTGCCCGGACCAGCGGGGCATCGTGGCCCGGCTGTCGAATTTCGTGTTCGAGCGGGGCGGCAACATCGTGGATTCGGACCATCATTCCGACCTCCAGGCGGGGCGGTTCCTGGGCCGCATCGAGTGGGAGTACGAAGGCGGCCCCGCGGAGCGGGAGCAGCTCCGCTTGGACGTGGCGGCGGTGGCCGGGCCCATGGGCGGCCAGTGGGAGCTGCACTTCTCGGACGCGGTGCCGCGGATCGCCCTCTGGTGCAGCAAGCAGGAGCACTGCCTGCTGGACCTGCTCTGGCGCCACCAGGCCGGCGAACTGGGCGCCGAGATCGCCTTCATCCTCAGCAACCACGAGGTACTCCGCCGCCATGTGGAGCCCCTGGGCCTGCCCTTCCACGTGCTGCCCATCACCCGGGAGAACAAGGCCGAGCAGGAGGCCCGCCAGCTGGACCTGCTCCGCCGGGAACGGGTGGACCTGGTGGTGCTGGCCAAGTACATGCAGGTTCTCAGCCGGGACTTCCTGCAGGCCTTTCCCGAGGTGATCAACATCCACCACAGCTTCCTGCCCGCCTTTGCCGGGGCCCAGCCCTACCACCAGGCCCTGGCCCGGGGGGTGAAGCTCATCGGCGCCTCGGCCCACTTCGTCACGGGGGACCTGGACGCGGGCCCCATCATCGAGCAGGACGTGATCCGCGTGAGCCACCGGGACACCGTCGAGGACCTCGTGCGCAAGGGCAGGGACATGGAGCGCCTGGTCCTGGCCCGCGCCGTGCGCCTGCACCTCCACCACCGCGTGCTGACGTATGGGAATAAGACTGTCGTGTTCGAATAGCTCCAGGCCCCGCTGCGCGGGGCCTGGAGATGGAAAGGCTTTGTTCATCTCAGGGCGCCGCAGGCGCCCTGAGCGGGCCTACACCTTGGGCAGATGCGCCAACGACTCCTGGATGGCCTCGGCCGGGTAGTCGAAGTCCTCGAGCTTCCCGGAGAAGTAGCGGTCGTAGGAGGCCATGTCGAAGTGGCCGTGGCCCGTGAGGTTGAAGAGGATGGTCTTGGGCTCGCCGGTGGCCTTGCAGCGCAGGGCCTCGTCGATGGCGGCGCGGATGGCGTGGCAGGACTCGGGCGCGGGGATGATGCCCTCGGCCTTGGCGAACTGCACGCCGGCCTCGAAGGTGGCCACCTGGGGCACGGCGAGGGCTTCCATCAGCCCCTCGTGGACCAGCTGGGAGATGAGCGGGCTGTCGCCGTGGTAGCGCAGCCCGCCCGCGTGGATGCCCGGGGGCATGAAGTCGTGGCCCAGGGTGTACATCTTCATGATGGGGGTGTAGCCGGAGGCGTCGCCGTAGTCGTAGGCGTAGGCGCCCTTGGTGAGGGTGGGGCAGCTGGTGGGCTCCACGGCCACCAGCCGCAGGTTGGGGGTCTTCCCCGCGGCCTTGTCCGCCAGGAAGGGCAGGGCGATGCCGCCGAAGGAGGAGCCGCCGCCGCAGGGTCCGAAGATGACATCGGGCCAGTCGCCGGCCTTCTCGAACTGCTTCTTGGCCTCGAGGCCGATGATGGTCTGGTGCAGGAGCACGTGGTTCAGCACGGAGCCCAGGCAGTAGTTGGTGTCGGCCCGGCCCGCGGCCTCCTCGACGGCCTCGGAGATCGCCAGGCCCAGGGAGCCCTCGCTGTCGGGGTGCTTGGCCAGGGCGTCGCGTCCGGCCTGGGTCAGGTTGCTGGGGCTGGGGAACACCTCGGCGCCCCAGGCCTGCATCATGGAACGGCGGGAGGGCTTCTGCTGGTAGCTCACCTTCACCATGAACACCCGCACGTCGATGCCGAACATCTGGCCGGCAAAGGCCATGGACGAACCCCACTGGCCCGCCCCGGTCTCCGTGGTGAGCCGCCGGATGCCCACCTGGTGGTTGTAGAAGGCCTGGGGCACCGCCGTGTTGGGCTTGTGGGAGCCCGCCGGGGAGACGCCCTCGTTCTTGTAGTAGAGCTTGGCCGGGGTGCCCAGGGCCTGCTCCAGGCGCAGGGCCCGGATCAGGGGGGAGGGCCGCCACAGGCGGTAGATCTCGCGCACGGGCTCGGGGATGGGGATCCACCGCTCGCCCGACATCTCCTGCTCCAGGAGGGGGCCGGGAAAGATGGCGAGCATCTGCTCGGGGCTGACCGGCTGGCCGTCCGGCCCCAGGGGCGGCGAGGGGGGATTGGGCATGTCCGCCACCACGTTGTACCAGTGGGTAGGGATCTCCTGCTGCTCGAGAACGAAGCGGGTGGTCTGCATGATGACTCCGGCAGTTCAAGGGTGGGGAAGCCTGAAGTATAACCCGTCCAGGCCGGGAGCCGGGGGCCGAACGGCAGCGGGGCGGCCGCTTCAGGGCTTCTTGAGCCGGGCGGCGATCCGCCCGCGCAGCGCGTCGGGGACCAGGTCCGAGAGGTTGCCCCCCATGCTGCCGATCTCGCGGACGAGGCGGCTGCTCACGGCGCTGTATTTCTCCTTGGGCATGAGGAAGACCGTCTCCAGCTCCGGCGCCAGCTTCCGGTTCATGAGGGCCATCTGGAATTCGTACTCGAAATCGCTGAAGGCCCGCACGCCCCGCACGATGAACTGGGCGCCCTGGGACTTGGCGTAGTCCACCAGCAGGCCGTGGAAGCTGGTGATGGTGACCCCGGGGTGGTCCCCCGCCAGCTCGCGCAGCATGGCCACCCGCTCCTCCACCGTGAAGGCGGGCGTCTTGGAGGGATTGTGCAGGACCGCCACGACCAGCCGGTCCACCAGCTTCTCGGCCCGCTGGATGATGTCCCAGTGGCCCAGGGTCACGGGGTCAAAAGAGCCTGGATAGATGGCCGTGCGCACGGGTGCTCCGGGGATTGGCCCTAGCCTAGCGCATCGGATGGAGACCAGGTGTCACAGTGTTCCCCGGTCCGCGGTTGGAATACAGTGGTCCTATGCGTGAGACTCTGAGCGTCGGACTGCTTTTCGGCGGGGAATCCCCGGAACACGAAGTTTCCATCGTCACGGCGCGGGCCATCGCCGAACACCTGGACCGGAGCCGCTTCGAGGTGCGGCCCATGGGCATCGCGCGGAACGGCGTGTGGGTGGTGACGGGCGACCCCTTCGCGCGGCTAGCCTCGGGGGAGCTGCCCCAGCGGAGCGAGGTGCCCTTCCTGCCCCTGGAGAAGGGCGCCGAGGCCACGCCCCTGCCGGACCTCTTCTTCAATGCCCTGCACGGCGCCGGCGGCGAGGACGGCCAGATCAACGGCTACCTGGAGCTGCTGCACCGCCCCTACACCGGCGGGGGGCTGCTGGCCATGGCGGCGGGCATGGACAAGTGGATCACCAAGCGGCTCTGGGAGTCGGAGGGGTTGCCGGTCGTGCCCTACGTCGGGCTCACCGAAGAACGCTGGCGGCGCGAAGGGCCGGCCTGCCTCGCCGAATGCGGGAAGCTGGGCCTCCCCCTCTTCGTGAAGCCCGCCAACCTGGGCAGCAGCATCGGCGTGGAAAAGGTGAAGCGCGCGGAGGATCTGGCCTCCGCCCTGGACCGGGCCTTCACCTTCGACCGCCGGGTGCTGGTGGAGCAGGGCCTGGAGGTCCGCGAGATCGAGGTGGCCGTGCTGGGCGGGGACGAGCCCCTGGTGTCCCTGCCCGGGGAAGTGATCGTGGCCGACGAGTTCTACACCTTCGAGGACAAGTACATCCACGGCAAGAGTCGCACGGAGATTCCCGCCCGGATCCCCGGGGACCTGGCCGACCGGGTCCGCGGCCTCGCGGCCCGGGCCTTCGCCGCGACCGACGGCTACGGCATGGCCCGGGTGGACTTCTTCCTGGAGCGCTCGACGGGCCGGGTCTTCCTCAATGAACTCAACTTCATCCCGGGCTTCACCAGCATCTCGATGTATCCCAAGATGATGGCCGCCAGCGGCGTGCCCTATGCGGAACTGCTGACCCGCCTCGTCGACCTGGCCCTGGCCCGCCATGCCCAGACCCGGGCCAAGCAGAAGGGGTTCCAGTCCGGCAGCACCTGGTTCCAGACCCCCTAAAAAGCCGGTCAAGTCTCCCTTTGGGGGTGCCGATAAATCCCCCATGGACGTGGTCGGCACGGCACTTTCTGGTCTCAGCGCCTCCAGCGCTGGGCTGGCGGTGCAAGCCAACAACGTAGCCAACCAGCTGTCCGACGGATACAAGGCCAAGCGCGTCGACCTGGTGGCTGAAGCCTCGGGGGGGGTGCGGGTGTCGGGCGTCTCACAGGACTCCACACCCGCCGGCCCCGGGACTTCAAACGTGGATCTCACGACGGAAACGGTGCAGGGCATGGGTTTCGACGTCATGTATCGGGCCAATCTCAAGGTGCTCAACACCGCCGATGAGCTGCTGAAGACCACCTTGGACATGAAAGGCTGACGGTCGCCCTCAGCCGGGGCCGGTTTCCACGTAGACTGGAGCCATGCATGCTCGCACCTGGCTCTCGGTCCTGTCGCTTCCCATGGTGGCCGCCTTCACCCTGCCGGTGTTGCAGCAGGCCAATCCGCCGAGCTCCCCGCCCCGGGTGGACGCCAATGCGGCGCCCCAGGACCCCCTGGCCGGCCTCTCCGATATCCAGGACGTGCTTTCGCTGGTGCAGCAGAACTACGTCGATCCCCCCGACATGGAAAAGGTGGTCTGGGGGGGCGTGCAGGCCGTGCTGGAGCGGTCCCATCCCCTCAACGCCTATCTGAGTGCCGAGGACCTCCGCCTGCCCGACCCCGGGCCCGCCGAGGCCGGCCTGGTGGTGGTGAAGCGGGGCGGCATCTACGCCACGGTGCTGGCCGTGGTCCCCGGCGGGCCCGCCGCCAAGGCCGGCATCCAGGCCGGGGACGTGATCCGCAAGGTGGACGGCGATTCCCTGGGCCACATCAGCGCCTGGGCCCTGGAGCGCAAGCTGCGCGGCCCCGTGGGCTCCACGCTGGACCTCTACCGCTACAACGCCACCGGCGACCTCACCAAGACCAGCGTGCAGCGGCAGCTGATCCCGCCCGGTCCGGTGGTCCTCAAGCAGGGGCAGGGCGCCCTGCTGGTTTCCCTGCCGGACCTGGCTCCGGGCCGGGCCGAGGAGCTGAAGAAGGCGCTTGCCGCCGCCGACCGCGGGCAGACCCTGGTGCTGGACCTCCGGCAATGCCTGAAGGGATCCGTGGACGAGGCGGCCGCCGTGGCGGGCCTGTTGGGTTCCAAGGGGAATTTCGCCACCCTGGAGGAGGCCGGCAAACCGGACCGGGTGCTTCCCGTGACAGGCACGGGCGCCCCCTTCGCTCGCCTGGCGCTCCTGCTGGGACGCTCGACCCTGGGGGCCGGGGAGGTCCTGGCCTCCTGCCTCAAGAAGGATGGCGCCAGGGCCTTCGGCGAACGGACGCCGGGGTTCGGCGTGGAACGCACCCGCTTCGCCTTGAAGCAGGGCGGGGCCGTGGAGCTCGTATCCAAGCGGTGGGTGGGTCTGGGCGGTGAAAAGCTGGATCGCCAGGGCGTGGTGCCGGACCAGGCCCTCAAGGTGGCCGATACCGAGGATCCGCTGGCCAAGGTGCTGAAGGCCCTCCAGACCCCCGCCCCGGCCCCCAAGGCGACCGCCTCGGCGCCGGGAGTGGCCAGTCCCAAAGAAGGGCCGCCCCCGGTCAAGAAGCCGATCCCCTGATGGCCCGGGGCAAGGGGAAGCGGACCTCCACCCTCGCCCTGGTGGGCTGGGCCGTGCTGATGCTGGCCCTGGGCCTGGGCGCGGGCCTGCTGCTCGGCCAGCAGGGCTGTGGCAGGCGCGAGGCGCCCGCGAAGCGGGAGGCTCCCAAACCCGAACCCAAGAAGCCCGAAAAGAAACCCGCTGAGCCGAAGGCGAAGCCCAACGCTGAGGCTGCCAAGCCTCAGAGCCAGGAACCGGCCTCCCCCTTGCCCCGCCTCGCCCTGGTCATCGACGACCTGGGTTATGCGCAGCCGGAGCTGGTGACCCGGCTGTGCAGCTTGCCGGTGTCCTTCAGCGTGGCCGTGCTGCCCTACCAGGAGCACACCCGGGAAAGCGCGGAGATCGCCCACCGCCTCGGCAAGGAGGTCATGCTCCACCTGCCCATGGAACCCATCGGCTACCCCGGTCCGGGCCGGGATCCGGGCCCCAACGCTATCCTGTTCAACCTGCCGGAACCGGAGATCCGCCGCCGCGTCCGCATGGCCCTGGACGAGGTCCCCCATCGCGTGGGCGTGAACAACCACATGGGCAGCCGCATCACGCCGGACCGCCTGCGCATGGGCTGGGTGCTCCAGGAGCTCAAGGCCCGGAAGTACTTCTTCGTGGACAGCCGCACCGAGAAGGACAGCGTGGCCTACGACGTGGCGGAGCAACTGGGCGTCCCCTCCGTGCAGCGGCGCGTCTTCCTCGACGACGACAAGGCCTTCCCCGAAATGGAGAAGCAGTGGGAGCGGGCCCTGAAGCTGGCGGGGAAGGAAGGCTCCGTCCTCATCATCGGCCACATCTACCCCGAGACCGTCGATGCCCTGGAAAAGCTGGTGCCCCGCGCCAAGGGCCAGGTGCGCTTCGTGGCCGCGGGGCAGCTCGTCCGGTGATAGGCTGGTTTCCGGCGATGGCGTCCGCCCCATAACCGCCGGAACGGCTGATGACGCCTGTGGATCCTGGAGGACACAGGCATGGGCTTTTATTCTTTCCTGGCGGTGGGCGCGGGTGCGGCCCTGGGCGCGTGGCTGCGCTGGGGGCTGGGCGCCCTGTTGAACCCCATGCTGCCCTCCATTCCGATGGGAACGCTGGCGGCGAACCTCCTTGGAGGCTACCTTGTGGGCGTGGCCGTCGCCGTTTTCGCCCAGCACCCGGGCCTGGCGCCCGAAGCCAGGCTCCTCGTCATCACGGGCTTCCTGGGGGGCCTCACCACCTTTTCCACGTTTTCCGCGGAGGCGATGCATCTGCTCACCCGGGGGGAGTACACCCTGGCGGCGGTGCACATGGTCTCCCATCTGGCCGGCTCACTGGCCCTGACCCTGCTGGGGCTCCTGACCGTCAAGGTCTTCGTGAAAGCCTGAGGAGGGCGTCATGAAAGGCACTTACCTGGTTTTCTTCCTCCAGGAGAACCGCACCCGCCATGGCGTTCTGGTCTATGAGTGGCTGCTGGAGGAGGCCCGCCGACTGGGCATCAAGGGCGGCACGGCCTTCAAGGCCATTGCCGGCTTCGGCCGCCACGGGCACATCCACGCGGATCACTTCATCGAGCTGGCGGGGGATCTGCCGGTGGAAGTGACCTTCATGGCCACGGACGAGGAGACGGAACGCCTCCTGGCCTTCCTCCAGGCCGAGGGCCAGCCCATGGTTTATGTGCGCATGCCCGCCGAATGTGGCGTCATCACCGAATCGGCCAAGACCTAGGAGCCCAGGCCACCCGCCTTCAGCTGTGGGGCTCGCGCACCTTGCGGGCCTTCACGAGCACCAGGGTGGAGCCGCCGGGGGAGCGCTCCATGTGGACCTCGTCCATCACCTGGCGCATAAAATAGACTCCCCGGCCCCCGGGCTTCAGCAGGTTCTCCGGCAGGTTCGGGTCCGGCAGGGCGTCCAGATCCACACCGGGGCCGCGATCCTCGATGCGGATCTCGAAGCGGTCCGTGCGGGGGGTGAAGGTGACCTTCACCGGCTTGTCCTTCTGGAGCCGGTTGCCGTGGCGCATGGCGTTGGCGATGCCCTCCTGGATCGCCAGCCACAGCCGCTCCCCGTCCTCCTGGCTGAAGCTGAGGTGCTTCAGGAACTCGGCCCCCACCACCTGGATCAGGTCGATGAACCGCAGGTCCGTGTTGCACGTGAGGACCACAGGCAGAAGGGCTGGGTGAGCCATGGACGTCGCATCCCTTTCGGTGACCAAAAGAACCAGGTCCAAGGTACTTGGAATCCGGGAGGTCAGGCCAGTGGTTTTCTGTGGGTCCCCGGGGGGTCACCCGCTGTTGCGCAGCCCGGCGGCGATGCCGTTGATGGAGAGCAGGATCCCCCGCTGGATCCGGGCGTCGGGATCCCCGCCGCGGTAGCGGCGGAGCAGCTCCACCTGGAGGTGGTTGATGGGATCCATGTAGGGGAAGCGGTGCTGGATGGAGCGCTTCAGGGCGGGGTTGTCCTCCAGCAGGGCCTCCTGGCCCGTGATCGCCTGCAGGGCGAGGATGGAGGCCTCGCATTCCTCCTTGATGCGGCTGAAGATCCGGACTTTCAGGTCGCGGTCCTCCACCAGGTCGGCGTAGCAGGAGGCGATGGCCAGGTCCACCTTGGCGAGCACCATGTCCATCATGGAAATCAGGCTGCGGAAATAGGGCCAGCGGGCGTACATCTCCTTCAGCAGGGCCAGCCCCGCCTCGCCGCGCTCGCTGCGGAACGCGCGGACCGCGGAACCGACGCCGTACCAGCCCGGCAGCATCACGCGGCACTGGCTCCAGCTGAAGACCCAAGGGATGGCCCGGAGGTCGGTGATGGCCCGCCCGGCCTTCCGGCTGGCGGGCCGGGAGCCGATGTTGAGCTGGGCGATCTCGGCGATGGGGGTGGATTCCCAGAAGAAGCGTTCGAAGCCCTCGGTGCCGTAGACCAGGTCCCGGTAGGCCCGGCAGGCTTCGGTCGAGAGGGTGTCCATGGCTTCCAGGAAGGCCGGTTCCCCGGCGGCGTCCCCCCGCTGCGGCAGGCTGGCCGTGAGGGTGGCGGCCACCAGCACCTCCAGGTTGCGCCGGCCCACGGCCGGGTGGCCGTACTTGGCGGCGATCACCTCGCCCTGCTCGGTGAGGCGGATCTGGCCCTGGACCGTGCCGGGAGGCTGGGCCAGGATGGCCTCGTAGCTGGGGCCGCCCCCCCGGCCGACGGAGCCGCCGCGGCCGTGGAAGAGGCGCAGGCGCAGGCCATGCCGCTTCGCCACCTCCACCAGGCGCAGCTCCGCCTTGTAGAGTTCCCACAGGGAGGTGAGGAAGCCGCCGTCCTTGTTGCTGTCGGAATAGCCCACCATGACTTCCTGCACGCCGTCCCGGCTGTCGAGCAGGCGGCGGTAGATGGGCAGGCTCAGCAGCTCGTCCAGGATGTCTCCGGAGCGCTGGAGATCCGGGATGGTCTCGAACAGGGGGATGATGTTGAGGTCCAACCGGCCTTCTGCCGGGCGCAGGATGCCGGCCTCCCGCAGCATCACGGCGGCCTCCAGGAGGTCCGACACGGACTCGGTGTGGCTGACGATGCAGCTGGGCAGGGCCTCGGGGCCCAGGCGGCGGTGGGCCTTCGCGGCGGCGCGGAACAGGGCCAGCTCGTCGCGGGTCTCGTCGCTGTAGGTCAGGTAGGGCGAGGCGAGGGGGCGGGGGCTGGCCAGCTCGGCGGCGAGCAGGCCGATCTTCCGGGTCTCGTCCAGGTCCAGGTACGAGGTGCCGGGGCGCACGGCCTCCAGCAGCTCGGCCACCACGCGGCCGTGGACCTCGGAGTTCTGCCGCAGGTCCAGGGGGGCCAGGTGGAAGCCGAAGACCGATACGGAACGCCGCAGTTCCCGCAGGCGCCCCCGGGCCAGCCAGCGGCCCCCGTGGGTGCGCAGGGACCGGTCCAGGGCATCCAGGTCCGCCTTCAGTTCGGTCGGGGAGGCATAGGGTTCCGCCGGACCGGCCGCGGGGCCGGATTGGAGCAGGTTCCGGTGGGTGGCGGAAAGCCGCTCGAACATGAAGTTCAGGGCCCGGCGGTAGGCCTCATCGGCCCGCTGGAGGGACCGGTCGGGGGACCGCTCCGCCAGATCCAGCACTTCCTGCGAAGCCCGGGAAACCATGAGGCTGAGGGAGAGCTCCTCGGCCAGCAGCAGGATCTCCTTCAACAGGAAGTCGAGGATGGTCCGGGACTGCATGCGGAGGGTCCGTTCCAGCACCTCGGCGGTGACGAAGGGGTGGCCGTCCCGGTCCCCGCCGATCCAGCTGCCCACTTGGAAGAAGGGCGGCAGCTCGATGTCCCCCAAGGCCGGATCCTGCCCGAGCCGATCCTCCAGGTCCGCGTAGAGGGCCGGGATCTCCCGCAGGAAGGTGCGGTCGAAATAGGACAGGGCGCTGGCCACCTCATCGGTCACCGAGGGCCGGTAGGGCCGGAGCATGCGGGTCTGCCACAGCAGCAGCACCTGCCGCTGGAGGTGCTCGTCCCGCAGGGCGGTTTCCCGGGGGGTCGAGGCGATGCGGTCCCGTTCGTCCAGCAGGCGGGCGATCTGCATCTGGGCGTGGAGGATGCTCTTGCGGTGCACTTCGGTGGGGTGGGCGGTGAGCACGGGGCGGACCTGGGCGCCGTCGAAGAAGGCCCGCAGCTCCGGGGCCTGAAGGCCCGCCTCGCCGGCCTGGGCCAGGGCGTGGCCCAGGGAACTGGGCCGGGAGGGGTCCTCCCCCATGCGGTGGGCCCGGGACCGGCGGGTGTGGTGCTGGTCTTCCGCCAGGTTGGCGAGCTGGGAGAAGTAGCTGAAGGCGCGGATCACCAGGATGGCGCGGCCGGGGCTGAGGCCCTTGAGGATGCCCTTCAGGTCCTCCCGGGCCCCCTGGTCCTGGGCGCGGTGGAAGCGCACGGAGCTCTGCCGGATCCGCTCGATGAGCAGGAAGGTCTCGTCGCCCTCCTGCTCCCGGACCGTATCTCCCAGCAGCCGCCCGAGCAGGCGGATGTCCTCCTTCAGGGGCAGGTCCTTGTCGGAGTGCGTGTGGTCCATGGGAGTGGTTCCTGGGGCGGCGGGGTGGACTGACCTCAGGGTAAAGGATTCCGCGCGCCCGGCTCCCATCAATGTTCGGACAGATGGGACCGGGTCCTCGGGTTATGATGCAGCCTGAATTCCCGGGGAGGATGCCCATGCCAGGCGTGCACAAGAAGATCGAGATCGTGGGGACCTCGCCCCTGAGCTTCTCGGATGCCGTGAAGAGGGCCGTGGCCGAGGCCAGCAGGTCCATCCGGCACCTGGAGTGGTTCGAGGTGAAAGAAGAGCGGGGCCGCATCCGCGACGGGGAGGTCGCCGAATTCCAGGTGACGATCCTCATCGGATTCAAGCTGGAGCACGATCCGGAGCATCGCTGACCCGGGCCCGAGATCGCCATTTCTTACGTGAGGTTCCCCGCATGATTCCGGCCAAGGTCCGCTCGGTGCTCGAGGTCCACGGCCTCGAGGCGCTGGAGTTCGAGCCAGGCAGCACCCCCACCGCCGAACTCGCGGCCCGGCGCATCGGCGTCGAGACGGGGAGGATCGCCAAGTCCCTCCTGTTCAAGGACAAGGCCGGCGGGTTCCACCTGGTGGTCTGTCCGGGCGACAAGCGCCTTGCTTCCTCCGCCCTCAAGCGCGTGATCGGTCCCCGGGCCTCCATGACGGACGCGGACGAAACGGAGAGGGTCACGGGCTACCGTCCGGGCGGGGTCTGCCCCTTCGCCCTGGAGGGGGTCCAGATCCTCCTGGACCGGGACCTGGAGCGCTATCCCACCATCTACCCGGCGGCGGGAACGGATGCCACCGGGGTGCCCCTCACCTTCGCCCTGCTGGCCGACATCACCGGCGGGCGCATCGTGGACCTTTCCCCCGAATAGCACCCTCGGGACGGGTCACGGGGGCCCCTCCCGGTGCATCCCACCCTTCGTTCCGAGTGCGTTCCACCATCCAGGGAGTCGATCATGCCGACCTATCGGGTTGTCGCGGCAGCGGGCCTGCTTTCCGCGGATAAGAAGCGGCGCATCGCCGAGGGGATCACCCGCGTGCACCACCAGGTGACCGGGGCCCAGGCCTTCTTCGCGCAGGTCATCTTCACGGAGGTCGCCGCGGGCGATCATTTCGTGGGCGGCGCCCCCCTGCAGGGGGACCAGGTGTTCGTGCACGGCCACATCCGCGCCGGCCGGAGCCCCGAGCGGAAGCGGCAGCTGCTTCAAGAGCTGGTGGCCGAGGTGGCCCGCGCCGGGGCCGTCGCGCCCAACCGGGTCTGGGCCTACCTGGCCGAGCTGCCGCCGGGCCAGATGGCCGAGTACGGGCAGGTCCTCCCGGAACCGGGGGAGGAATCGGCCTGGCTGGCCTCCCTCCCCGCCGAGGACCGCGACCTGATGGAACGCAGCTCCCACTAGCTTCCCATCGGCGCTATGATGAATAACCTGACCAACCTGGTCAGGATTGTGGGGGCCCATGAAGGTCATCGTCGCCAAGACCGCCGGGTTCTGCTGGGGCGTGAAGCGAGCCATGGATGCGGTGCTGGAGGCTTCCGCCCGCAACGATGGGCGCGCCGTGCAGACGCTGGGACCGCTCATCCACAACCCCCAGGCCCTGGAGCTGATCGGCCGGCGGGGCGTGGCCGTGGCCGAGGCTCCGGACCTGGTGCAGAACGGCACGGTGGTGATCCGCGCCCACGGCATTCCCATCCAGGACCTGCGCGGGCTGAAGGAGCGCCAGGCGAAGGGCGAGCTGAAGATCGTGAACGCCACCTGTCCCGAGGTGGCCAAGGTCCACAACAAGATCAAGAAGTGGAGCCCCAAGGGGTACTTCACGGTGATCCTCGGCAGCCACGGCCACGCGGAGAGCCTGGCCCACCGCAGCTTCGCCGACAGCGGCTCGATCATCGTGGCGAACATGGCCGAGGCGGAGGCGCTCACGGAAGAGCAGCTCCGGAAAGTGCTGGTGGTGGCCCAGACCACCTTCACCGTGAAGGACTACCAGGCCATCACCGACTACATTCGGACCCGGGCGGGGGACGCGATCTTCGAGAACACCATCTGCGAAGACACCTGGATGCGCCAGGACGAGGCCCGGGAGCTGGCCCGGTCCGTGGACACGGTGATCGTCGTGGGGGGCAAGGCCTCCAGCAACACCAAGCACCTGGCCGAGCTCGCCCACCACTACGGCAAGCCCGTGCAGTACGTGGAGACCGCCGCTGAACTGGACGTGTCGGGCTTCACGGGGAGGGAGACCGTGGGCGTGCTGGCGGGCGCCTCCACGCCCACCTGGCTGGTGGACGAGGTGGTGGACGTGCTCGAGCAGCTGGGGGACGGTCCCAGCCGCTGGCGCAGTTTCCTCCAGGGGGCCTATGGGAGCTCCTCCCTGATGGCCTTTGGCGCGGGCCTCATGACCCTGGGCGTGCACAAGTGGCTGGACCTGCCCTTGGGCTGGAGGTACCCCCTCCTCACGGCGACCTATGTCCTGGCCATGTACCAGCTCAGCCCCTTCCTCGATCCGCTGGGGCTCGGGGCCAAGGGGCCCGCCCGGGCGCGGTTCCTGGAACGCAACCGTCGGGTCCTGCTGGTTTCCGCCCTGGTCGCCCTCGCGCTCAACCTGGGGCTGGCCGCCAGCCTCGGGGCGAAGGTGCTCGGCGTCGTGATGGGCGCCTCGCTGGTGGGGGCCGCCTACAAGCGGCGCTTCCGGATGCACGGGGCCGACCTCAGCCTTCGGAGCATTCCCGGTTCCAAGGACGTGGTGGTGTCCCTCGCCCTGGCCACCGTGGCGGTCATCACGCCGGTCTGGCAGGAGGGCCGGGCCTGGGATCTGCGGACCTTCGCGGCCATCTTCCTGGTGGGGGTCCTGGCCTTTGTCCGCACCGTGATCTACGAATTCCGCGACATGCAGAACGATCAGATCGTGGGCAAGGAGACCCTGCCCATCCTCCTGGGCAAGCGGGCCACCAAGGTCGTGCTGCTGGGACTCCTGGGCACCCTCCTGGCCGGCACCCTCTGGCTCACCTTCGAGAACCGGAGCCAGGGCCATCCCATGGCCGTGGCCCTGGTCCTGGTCCTGTGCGCCGCCTACCCGATGCTCTACCTGTGGCTGTACCACGAGCGCTTCACGACCGGCCGGAACCGCTTCGAGCTGAGCGTGGACCTGAGCTTCTACCTGGTGGGGCTGCTGGCGCTGATCTGATTCCGCCGAAGGCGGTCACGGCAAAACGGGGCGCCGCCGGCGCCCCGTTTTGCAGCATGTGGAAAGATGGGGGGATGCGGAACTGGGTCCTCATCACGGGATGTTCGACGGGCATCGGGCGGGCCCTGGTGCCCCTGTGCCGGGAGGCCGGCTGGGGCGTGGTGGCCACGGCGCGGGATCCCGCCGCTCTGGCGGATCTGCCCCCGGGCGAGGACCTGCGGATCCTGGCCCTGGACGTGACCGATGCGGCCAGCATCGCCTCGGCCGCCGTGGCCTGCGCCGACCTGCCCCTGAAGGCCCTGGTGAACAACGCGGGCTACGGCCAGGTGGGCCCGCTCGAACTCATCCGCCCGGAGGAACTCCGGGCGCAGTTCGAAACCAATGTCATCGGCCTGCAGATGGTGACGAACGCCTTCTTGCCCCTCCTGCGGCGGGAGGCCGGGGCGCGCGTCCTGCAGGTGGCCTCCATGCTGGGGCGCCTGTCCATCCCCCTGGCGGGGCCCTACAACGCCTCCAAGCACGCGGTGGTGGCCCTGGCGGAAAGCCTGCGGCTGGAGGTGGGCCGCGAGGTGGCCGTGGTGCTGGTGGAGCCCGGGGCCATCCGCACGGAATTCCGGGAGACTCTGGCCAGGGCCTGGGGGGACCTGCCGGCCAGGGCCCTGGGCACCCGCTACGAGCGGGTCCTCAAGAAGTATCTGGCCGTCCGGAAGGATCAGAGCGAACGGCACGCCATGGAGGCGGAGGCCTGCGCCCGCCGGATCCTCGGGGCCATCCTGACCGAGCGCCCGCCCCGGCGCTTGGTCATCGGGAAGGACGCCTTCCTGGCGGGCAAGCTCAAGGCCATCCTGCCCCCCGCATGGTGGGAGGCGATCCTGCGCAGGGCCTACGGGCTGGACTGAGCTACTTATAGATGCCGCAACCCATGATGACGTCCCCCTCGGCCATGCAGAAGGAGGTCTTCTCCTCGACCTTCCCGGTGGTGGGGTTGGGCCACTTGTACTCGGTCCACCCGCCGCCCTTCTTCTGGCCGGTGCGGATGATGTCCTGGATGATGAATTTTCCGTCGGGGTCCTTGAGGTTCCAGCGGTTGGTCCCGGCGGCCGCGGGGTTCATCCCGAAGGCCAGGGTGAGGCCCTTGGGGTCGTACACGAACAGGTAGAGCGTGCTGCCGGGCTTGACGTGGAAGCGGCCGCTGGCCTGCTGCACTTCGGCGATGAAGGCGTCCTTGCCCTTGGCCTTCAGGAAGGCGATGCCCTCCTTGACCATGGCCTCGGCCTTGGCGCGTTCAGCGGGCTGGGCGGCAGCCGAGACTGCCAGGACGAGGGCGAGGACCGGCGTGGCGAGGAATGGGCGCATAAGACTCCAGTCAGAAGAACGGGCGCTTGGGCAGGCCCGGGTGAATCACCTCTGGTTTTGCCGGATGGCAGACAGTGAATCCCCTATCGGGCACCCAGGACGGGGACATGAATTCCATCCTCCCTGCCAGACTGGACCCATGACCGAGGACCGCCTTTACCTGATCGACACCTTCGCTTTTATT
>JARLGO010000383.1 GCA_031292655.1 Geothrix sp. | reverse complement strand
TCACATCATGGAGTCCACGGCCCTGGGGGTGCAGCACCTCACGGCCTCATCCATGACCTATGCCCTGGAGGCAAGGCCCGATGGCTCCTCGGAGCTGCAGCTCCACCTTGCCGGCCTTCAAGGCGTGCTCTACCAGACCTCTGGGACCGGAAGCGCCGTCCACCTGAGTCAGGAGCAACAGGTGCTCAGGTTTGTCATTCCAGCCGGCGCCCAATTGCTGCCTCCCACACCCCTGCGCTACGAGAGCACCACGACCCTGCTGGGGATCCTCCGGATTCCCGCCGCCGTCGCAGACGCCAGTCCCGAGAGCAAGGATCTGCGCATCAAGGCCGCCATGGAATTGAGCCGGCGGATCACGCTCCCCCTGGCGGCGGCGGCCCTCCTCCTGCTGGGCATCGCCCTGGGATTCGGGCATCCCCGGTTCTATCACGGGGGCGCCATCCTCAAGAGTCTGGGCGTTATCGTCCTCTATTATCTTGTAATGAAATATTTTGAAAACATGTGGATAGGTGAAAAGTTTAAATCCATCTATCCACTTATTCTTGTGCCGTTCCCCTTTCTTGGCGGTGGCTGGCTCCTGCTCAATCAGCGCCTCAGACCCCACCATTCCAGCCGGGTGGGCGCGGCCCTATCCCCCCTGCTCCACCCCTTCCGGACCACTTTCGCCCCCCTGCTCGCCCGGATCGGGCAGACCCGAGATGCCCTCATGTGCTGGATCCACGGAAAGGGGACCCGCCATGGAATCCTGAGGCATTGGGCCACGTTGGCCTGGTGGCGAAACTGGGCCTCGGTTCTGGGCAGCCTGTTGGTCCTGAACCTGCTCATCGAGTTTGCAACCCTCGCCGGTGACTTGTCGAAGAATGGTGTCCATTTTATTGTCTTCGTTCAATATTGGCTATGGAATCTACCCCCGTTCATGGTCATCGCCCTGCCCATGGCGTTTCTTCTTGGGACCCTCCTCACCCTTTCCGAGGCCGCCCTCAATCGGGAATGGCTGGCCCTCCGGGCCGGAGGCGTCAGCCTGCTCCGTTGGTTGTGGAGCAGTCGTTGGGCCTGGGGGCTGGTGGCCTTCCTCACGCTCATCCTTCAGATCGGCATTGCGCCAAAAGCTATAGGACGTGCTAACAATCTTTATATGCGAATCTTAAACCGGACTCAGGTTCAATCGACAACGCGCCCCTGGCTCTACCTTGGATCCACCGGGGTTCTCTGGCACCTCCAGACCAGCGATCGTTGGGGGTTTCCCCTGAAGGCCCCCGGCGAGGCCCCCATCCTCCTGCACTGGCAATTGGGCGCTCCCTATTCCGAGGCGCTGGCCTGGGGAGGACTGCATCTCGTTCAAGGCCCTCCTGCGGACATGTTGTTTCCCGCCAGAGCCCTGCGCAGCACCGCCAATGCCGAGGAAGCCAGCACCCTGGAACTCCTGCAGTGGCAGACCTGGGCGCCAGACCCTGATCGGGCCTACATGCTGTGGGGTCGCCTGCTGGGCTGGCTGGCGGGGCCCTGCCTGTTGATCGCCATGCTCTCCTTCGCGTTTCCCGGCCCCCGCCAGGGCCGGGGCCAGGCCCTGGGTGCAGGCCTGGTGGCGGGCATTGTCTTCCTGGGCCTTCAAACCCTGTTTGGGGGGGCAGCCCGCGCCTCCGAAATTCCGGCCTACTGGGGGGTCATCGCCCCCCTGCTATTGCTCTTCGCCCTCTCTCTCCTGCGCTTAAGGCGCCTGAGGACATGAGGATGAGCAGCCTTCTGGCTCGGGCTCTCGGCCCCCTGCTGAACCACCCCACCCTGCGGGCCGGGGATCGGGTGCTGGCGGCCATGTCCGGAGGCGTGGACAGCTCGGTCACGGCCGCGCTGCTTCACAGGGCGGGCTACCAGGTGATCGGAATTTCCATGCAACTCTTCGACAAGAAGGGAACATCAAGTTCTGATTCCAAGTGCTGCACTTTAGATGATTTTCAGGACGCCCGGAGGGTTGCCCATGATCTCGGCTTTGCGCATTACGTCATGGATTTCGAGGCCCGGTTCCGGGAAACGGTCATCGAGGGCTTCATTCAAAGTTATTTGGATGGTGAAACCCCAAGCCCTTGCATTCGATGCAATCAACACCTCAAGTTCTCCGCCCTGATGGACCGGGCCGAATCCCTTGATGCGCCCTTTGTGGCCACGGGCCACTACGCCTCCATCAGTCAGGCGGGGGGGACCTGGCATCTCCGGAAAGCCGCCGATCCGACCAAGGATCAGAGCTACTTTCTCTTCCACCATAATCAGGCGACCCTGCCCCGCACCCTCTTTCCCCTGGCCCACCTCAGCAAGCCCGAGGTTCGACGACTCGGCTTGGAGCTGGGGTTGCATCTGGCCGAGAAGGCGGAAAGCCAGGAGATCTGCTTCGTGATTCAGGACCGCTACGATCTGTTTCTGGAAGCGGAAGGGAGGGCTCCGGAACCGGGCGAGGGGCCCATTCGCCACCTGGACGGCCGCATTTTGGGCCGCCACCGGGGTTACTGGCGGCATACCGTGGGCCAGCGACGCGGGTTGGGCGTAGCCTATGCTGAGCCGCTCTACGTGATACGCATTGAACCTTCATCGAATACGATCTGGGTCGGCTCTGAATCCGATCTGATGGCCAGAGATCTGGTGGCGAGGGAATTGAGCTGGGTCGGAGACCCACCCAGGGGCCCCCTGGCCTGTGAGGCCCGGATCCGGAGCCGCAGCCCCGAGGCGGAGGCCCTGGTCATTCCCCTCCCCGAGGGGCGCGTCAAGGTGGCCTTTGCTCAGCCTCAGCGCGCCATCGCGCCGGGACAAGCCGTGGTCTTCTACCGCGATGGTGAGGTGCTAGGTGGTGGGTGGATTGACGGTGGGGCGGTCTAGAAGCCTCCACCGAGGACCCGACCGGCGCGAAAAGCCCCCTTGCGGGGGCTCGTCTTGGAGGCGCCGATCGGAATCGAACCGATGGATACAGGATTTGCAGTCCCGGGCCTTACCACTTGGCTACGGCGCCTTGCGTTGATGCTCTGAGATTTCTAACGATACGGGCCGCTTGCGCGGCCCGGTGAGGTGGAGCGGGTGATGGGATTTGAACCCACGACTTCAACCTTGGCAAGGTTGCACTCTACCACTGAGTTACACCCGCGTGAGACACCAAGACTAGCAATGGCGGGCCCTCCGGTCAACGGTGAATTTCACGGGCCCGTCTTCGATCGGCGGTCCTCCGCCCCTGCTGTGGCCTCGGCGGAGCAGGCCCCGCAGAGGCCGAAGAGCAGGAGTTGATGACGCGTGATCCTGAAGCCTGAAATGGCCTCCAGGTTCCGCAGGGAGTCCTCGAGCCCGCAGGCGTCCACTTCCGCCGTGCGGCCGCAGCGTTCGCACTGGAGGTGATGGTGATGGTGGCGGGAGTCGCAGCGGACGAACCGCATGACCTGGTCGGCGCCGAGGAGGCTCTCCGCCCATCCCTCCCGGACGAATCGCTCAAGATTCCGGTAGACCGTGGGCAGGCCGGACCTTCGTTCCGGCATGCGCTCCCAGATCTCCTCCACGGTCAACGGGCGATCCGAATCCCTCAACACCTGGAGGATGCCCTCGCGCTGGGGGGTCTGGCGCATGCCTGCGGCGCGGAGCGACGGCGTGGTTGTGGTGGCAGAGTCGGCCATGGTCCTAGGATGGCATATCGGGCACCATGGATGTCATGCTCCAACGCACCTGGGGCAGGCTGGGCGCGTCGGACACAAGCGCCTCCTTCCTGCCGCTTTCATTCCGCCTGTTCGCCAGCTTTGGCCTGCTGGTGCTGCATGCCGCGCTTCCTCCGGATGTCCGGGCCGCGGGGCCGGGGGAGCCCCTCTATCTGACCGCTCTGGCGCTGATGTTTGCAGAAGCCGCCTGGGAATCCGGTCGCGGATTGATGGCCTTGGATCAGCTTTTCCCGACTCCCAGGAATCCCTGGATCCGGTGGAACCTCGGCCTGGACCTGGCCCTGGTCAGCCTGGTCATTGCCTTCCAGGGCGTGATGCAGGAGCGATTTGCGACCCTCTACATCTTTCCCGTGCTGGCTTCGGCCTTCTATTTGGGCACCGTGGAGATTGTCTTCGTGGGGGTCTTGTCCTCCCTCGCCCACATCGCGCTGGTGTTGGGTTTCACCTTCGGTTTACTGCCCTCCTTCGGCCTGTCGGGACCCGGCCTGGATCCGGACCCGAGCCACCTCTCGTTCCTCCTCGGCATCGCCTCCCTGCAGGTCCTTGCGACCACGCTGATCCTGGTGCTCATCCGAAGGAATCTGGACCGCCTCCGCTCGGACCTCACCGTCAGCGAGGCCGCCGTGGACGAGCTGTCGGCCCTGCACCAGCGCGTGGTCGAGTCCATGAACTCCGGCTTGATCACGCTGGACATGCAGGGCCGCGTGACATCGGCCAATCCGGCCGCCGAGACCATCCTGGGAAGGCCGGTTCCCCTCGGCATGGCGATCCAGGATCTGTTCCCGCCCGGGCATCCCTTCCCACTGCGCAGGGGGCGGGAACACCGGTTCGAGGTGGTCCTGCCCGGCCCCGGCACGGGCGGCCCGCGAATTCTCGGCGGCCACCTCGCCACGCTGCGGGGCGCGTCGGGGCGCGACTCCGGCCAGCTCCTGCTGTTCCAGGACCTCACGGACCTCAAGGCCCTGGAGGAGCGCACCCGCATCAGCGAGCGGTTGGCCGCCATCGGGCAGCTTGCTGCCGGGCTTGCCCACGAGTTGCGGAACCCCCTCGCTTCCATCAGCGGGTGTGTGCAGCTGCTTCAGCGCAATGAGTCCCCCGAGGAGGTCCGAGGCCGGGTGCTGGGCATCCTGGAGCGGGAAACCCAGCGGGTGGGCGCCATCGTGTCAGACTTCCTGGATCTTGCCCGACCGGGATCACCTGGCGGATCCACCCTCTTCCTCCCCAAGATCCTGGAGGAGGTCCGCTCCAGCTGGGAGATGGACCCCAGGACCGAGGGGCTTCCCCTCTCCTTGGACCCTGTCCCCCCGGTCTTCCTCCGCTCGGATTCCCTGGGCCTCCACCGGACCCTGATGAACCTTCTCAGCAACGCCCGGAAGGCCGTCAAGAATGTGCCGGCGCCTTCCGTGCGGCTGGCCTGCCAGGTCTCAGAGGGCAGGATCCGCCTGACCGTCTCCGACAACGGCTGCGGAATGACCCGGGAGCAACTGAACCTCCTGTTCGTCCCCTTCGCGGGGAGTTTCGAAGAAGGCTCCGGGCTGGGCATGAGCCTGGTCTACAAATTCATCGAAGCCATGGGTTGGGAGATCAAAGTGGACAGCACCCCAGGAGAGGGCACCCAGGTCCAGATATTCCTATCCACCCACAGGGAATGAAAGGCGATGGCATCGGTCCACAATCGGATGTAATCTTCCTAAAGCATTCAAGCATCCAATCAGGCATACACCCTTGCAGGAACAGCTTGGCACCTGCCAGAGTGGTTCATCCCTTTCCAGCGTGCTCAGTCATCCCCCTGAAGGTTCGGCTGTCCAGGTCTGGCTGGGGTTCGGCTGATGGCCGATGCCTTTGACATCCCCGCACCGCCCACTGGGCCAGGATCCTCCATGAACCGGAAGCTCATCCGACCAAACCTCAGTGAACTGAAGGACAAACTCGGCATCCCAGCAAAAGGCGGCGGAGGGGAGACCCTGACTCCCGTGCCATCGGCGGTGACCCCGGGCGGCGAAGCCAATCCCGCCGTCAACCCGGCCGCTGCCACCGCCCCCCAGGGGCTCGGCAGCCCCAGGCGCAAGATCGCCCCGCCCGAGCAGACGAACGCCGAGAGCTTTTATTACCTCAAGCAGATGCAGTCCAAGACGCCCATGGTGATCGTCCTCCAGGATAACGAGAAGGTGCGCGGGGTCATCGAGTGGTACGACAAGCACTGTCTCAAGATCAACCGGATCAAGGAACCCAACATCCTTATCCCGAAGCACAACATCAAGTACATCTACAAGCAGGATGAGGAACCCAGGATCCGCCGCAGCCGGGCCACCAAGAAGGAAGAGTCCCTTCCCTCCGAGATCATCGAGGTTCCGGTCTACGATTGAGCCCTGCCGATACCCTGCAGGGGAGTCCATGGTCCGCCGTTCCAACATCGCCATCAGCCTGGGAGACCCCTGCGGCATCGGTCCAGAACTCCTCCTGGGGAGCCTTCCGGCCATCTGCGCCTCGAGCGATGTGACGGTGGTGGGCGCCAGGGCCGGCGCGGACCTTCTTGAGGGTCTTGCGGGCGCAGGGGTGGCCTGGCGCTGGGTCGAGCCCTCAGGGCGACGGCCGCCGGCCTTCTCGGGCAGGGCCTATGGGCTTCAGGTCCATGCCATCGGGGGGCCGCCGGACCAGGTCCTGGGGGAGGCCCTGTGGCTGGACCCCACTCCTGAAATCGGGGTCGACCAGCTGAAGCTTGGGAAAGGAACCGCCGCCTCGGGCCGGGCCACGGTCGAGGCCATCCGGGTTGCGGCCCAGCTGACCCTGAGCGGAGCCACCGATGCGCTGGTCACGCTGCCCATGGCCAAGTCCGCGGCCCATCTGGCCGGGTACCCAATTCCGGGACACACGGAATTCCTGCGGGATCTCTCGGGGGTGCCCATCACGCGGATGGCCTTCGTGAGCCCCCGGTTGAACGTGGTCCTCCATACGGTCCACCAGAGCCTGCGCTCGGTGGTGGAGGGCCTGGACGCCGAAGCCGTGGCTGAAACGCTCACCTTTTCCGCCCGCCAGTTCATTCGGCTGACCGGAAAAGCGGATCTTCGGGTGGCCCTCTGCGCCATGAACCCCCACGCGGGCGAACAGGGAGCCTTCGGCGGCGAGGAGCGGCTGCTCGAGGCCGCCCTCAGCCAGGCCACAGCCGCCTTCAGCCTCAGCGTCGGGCCGACGCCGGCGTTTTCCGGCCCCTGGCCTTCGGACAGCGTCTTCCAGCGGGCCGCGCGCAGAGAATTCGACCTGGTGGTGGCGCTGTACCATGATCAGGGCCTCATTCCGGTCAAGCTCCTGGAGCCGGCCCGGGCCGTGAATCTCACGCTGGGACTGCCCTTCATCCGCACGAGCCCGGACCACGGGACCGCCTTTGACAAGGCCGGGAAATGGATCGCGGATCCGGAGAATTTCCTGGAGGCCACGGCGCTGGCCGTTCGGCTGTGCCGGGGAGCCCGCCAGACGGGGCCACCCTCCGGCGGGGAGGCTTGAACGGGTGCCCGTTCCTCGGTCCCTGGGCTGTTGTAGGCTGGAAGGACGAATGGAGGGGGCATGTCCACAGTGGCGGTGATCCTGGCGGCGGGCCTCGGAACCCGAATGAAATCGCGGCTGCCGAAGGTCCTGCATCCGATCCTGGGCGACCCTTCGCTGCTCTGGGTCCTCCGGGCCCTGCCCGCCGGCCTCGGCGGCGCCATCGTGGTCGTCCACCACGGGAAGCAGCAGGTCCTCGCCGCGCTCGAAGCCTGGCGGAAGGCCGGCCTCCTGCCCTGCCCCGTTTCCACCGTGGACCAGGGTGAGCCCCTGGGCACCGGCCACGCCCTCCAGGTCTGCATCCCCGAGCTGGACCGCCTCGGCGCGACTCGGGTGGCCGTCCTCTGCGGGGACGTGCCCCTCACCTCGGCGGCCACGGCCTCGCATTTGTGTGCGGCCGAAGCGCTGCTGCTGGCCATGGACCTGCCCGTTCCAGGGGCCTACGGCCGGGTGATCCAGCACCCGGATGGGCGCCTCGCGGCCTTGGTCGAAGCCAAGGACGCCACGCCGGAACAGCTGGCGATCCGCCGCGTGAATGGCGGCGCCTATGCCCTGCCCTGGCCCGCCCTGCGTCGCGCGCTCCTGGGCCTGACCAACGACAACGCCCAGAAGGAGTACTACCTCACGGACGCCGTGGTGGCCGTGGCGAAGGAGATCCCCGTGACCGTGGAGTTGTGTGATCCCGAAGAGCTGGCGGGCATGAATTCACGCCAGGACCAGGCGACCCTCCAGGCCGCGGCCCAGCGCAGGATCCAGCGGCACTGGATGACCGAGGGGGTCTCCTTCCTGCATCCCGACAGCACCCTGGTGGGACCCAGGGTCGCCCTCCAGCGGGATGTGCTGTTGGAACCCGGCGTGCGCATCGAAGGCTCCGTCCAGATCGGCGAAGGGTGCCGGATCGGACAGGGCACGGTGATCGCGGATTCCGTGGTGGGCGAAGGTGTGGACATCCGCCCCTACTGCGTCATCGAGCAGGCCCAGGTGGGCCCGGGTTCCAAGGTGGGCCCCTTCGCGCGGCTGCGGGAAGGCACGGATCTGGCCGAGGGGGTCCATGTCGGGAATTTTGTAGAAACCAAGAAAGCCAAGCTCCACCGTGGCGCCAAGGCCAATCACCTGGCCTACCTGGGCGACGCCGAGATCGGGGAGGGCACGAACATCGGCGCGGGCGTCATCACCTGCAACTACGACGGCGTGAACAAGCACCGGACGACCATCGGCCGGAATGTCTTCGTCGGATCCGACACCCAACTGGTAGCTCCCGTGGCCATTGGAGACGGGGCCCTCATCGGGGCCGGAAGCACCATCACCAAGGACGTCCCCGCGGATGCGCTGGCCCTCAGCCGGGCGCCGCAGACCGCCCGGGAAGGGGGCGCCTCGAGGCTCCGGTCCCGGCAGAAGAAGGAGACTGCGCTAAGCTGATCCTTTAGGTTCGGAGCCCCATGGTCCTGGCTGTATTCGACAAGATTGGCGCCGCGGTGCTGGGGGCCATGGATACCTTCGGGGACTTCGCCGTCCTCGCGGGTCGGAGTTTCGCCGCCGTCTTCAAGCGCCCCTTCGACGGCAAGAACCTCCTCAACCAGTTCAACGCCGTGGGCGTGAACTCGATTCCGGTCGTGGTCCTCACGAGCCTGGCGGTCAGCATGGTGTTCGCAGTCCAGCTGGCCTTCGGCTTCCGGCAGTTCCAGGCCGAGGGGCTGGCCTCCCAGGTGGAAGGCCTGGCCGTGATGAGGGAGCTGGCTCCGGTCATCACGGGCCTCATGCTCTCGGGCCGCATCGGCTCGGCCATGGCCGCCGAGCTGGGCACCATGCAGGTCACGGAGCAGATCGACGCCCTCGAGTGCCTGGCCACGGACCCGATCCATTACCTGTTCGTGCCGCGCCTGCTCGCCTCCATGCTGGTGGTCCCCCTGCTGACGGTCCTTTCCGTCTACATCGGATTCTGGGGCGGCTACCTGATCCTGGTGGGCGTCGAGGGACAGAGCGCCTACGTCTACGGCAACGAGTTCTACAAGCTCCTGGCCTTCCGCGACCTCCGCATCGCCATCTACAAGAGCCTGGTCTTCGGGATGATCATCGCCCTGGTCGGGTGCTGGAAGGGCTACCGCACCCAGGGCGGGGCCGAGGGCGTGGGCCAGGCTCCCACCAGCAGCGTGGTGACCAGCAGCCTGTGGATCCTCATTTCTGATTTCTTCCTGACCAAACTGCTGCTGGTGTGACGGCATGCCCGTGATCGATGTCGTCAACCTGTCCAAGGCCTTCGGACCCAAGGTGGTGCTGTCCAATGTGAACCTCCAGGTGGAGGAGGGCGAAAGCCTGGTGGTCCTGGGCGGTTCCGGCACGGGCAAGACCGTGCTGCTCAGAAACATCATGGGCCTGCTCACGCCGGACTCGGGCCACGTGGCCGTGGAGGGCAAGATCATCGCCCAGTTGTCGCGGGAGGAGCTGTTCACGGTCCGCCAGAGCATCGGCATGTGCTTCCAGATGGCAGCCCTGTTCGATTCCATGACCGTGTTCGAGAACGTGGCCTTCGGGTTGCGGCGGCACCACAAGATGACGGAGGCCCAGATCCGCGCCCGGGTGGAGGAGTGCCTGCTGCTGGTGGGCATGAAGGACACCGACAAGCTGAAGCCCGCGGAGCTGTCCGGCGGCATGAAGCGCCGGGTCGGCTTCGCCCGCGCCATCGCCCTCAAGCCCAGGATCCTGCTCTTCGACGAGCCCACCACGGGCCTCGACCCGGTGATGACGGACGTCATCGGCCGCGTGATCCTCGATCTCAAGCATGAGCTGGGGGTCACCACCATCACCATCACCCACGACCTGAAGTCCGCCTTCGAGATCGCCGACCGCATCGCCCTGCTCTTCCGCGGCGAATGCATCGCCTGCGAGACACCGGCGGCCTTCAAGGCCAACCCCCACCCGGTGATCCAGCAGTTCCTGCGGGGGGATGCGGACGGCCCCTTCCTGCAGGATCCGCCGCCCCCCAAGCGCAAGATTCAGGAGGCCCACGCATGAAGCTCGAAACCAAGGTCGGCCTCTTCTTCACCGGCGCCATCATCCTGCTGGCCGTGCTGATCTTCCGCGCGGAAAAGCTGGAGGTGGGCGGGAAGCGCAATCAGTCCGAACGCTTCACCATCTTCGATTCCGTGGCGGGACTGAACATCCAGAGTGCCGTGCGCATCGCCGGCGTGTCCGTGGGCTCCGTCCGCACCATCGCCCTGGAGAACGGCAAGGCCCGGGTGGTGCTGGGTCTCTCGAACGACGTTCCGATCTACGGGGATGCCACCGTCTCCCTGGGCTCCATCGGCATCCTGGGCGAGAAGTTCGTCGACCTCGACCCGGGCCACAGCGCCAAGGGCCCGTTCCCCGAAGGCGTGCCGCTGCCCAGCAAGGCCGGTGTCAGCCTCGACAACCTCATGGAGTCCCTCTCCGAGATCAGCAAGAACGTGAAGGGCGTCACCCAGGCGCTGAATGAATCCATCGGCGGTGAGCAGGGGCGCCAGAAGCTCGATGAGATCGTGGACAACATCCGCGTCCTGACCGGCGAGTTCCGCTCCATGGCCCAGGAAAACCACGGGGCCATCGATCACACCATGGCGAACGTGGAGGCCCTCTCCACCGACCTGCGGGAGCGGCTGCCCAAGCTGGCGCAGCAGTTCGAGGCCGTGGGCAAGAACCTCAATGCGATTCTCGAGGAGAACCGCCCCGAACTGAAGGGCGTCGTCGGCGATGTGCG
>JARLGO010000382.1 GCA_031292655.1 Geothrix sp. | reverse complement strand
TGCGACGGCCCTCGTACTGCTTCATGTACTCCGCACAAATCATGAGTGCGACGAGGTCTCCTATCCTGATCACCCACTGCATCACCTCAATGGCCCTCTCGTTAACGGCCCTCTCGGGTAGTTTACGGAGAACCACTTGGGTATGCCGGATCAGACAATTCTTGCGGGCTGGAATCTGCAGCAGAGCCTGGCTGAGAACTGAATCTGCCTGGTCGAATCTACGGTTCCTTATCAGGTCTTTTGCAAAGGCCAGTCGAAGGTCCATTCGCCGCGGATCCAACTTCATGGCTCGTTCGTAGGTTGCACAGGCTTCATCCGGTTCGTTGGATTCAAATAAAAGTCCACCGAGGTCGAGTAATGCTTCCACGTGGTCCGGCTCAAGGCCTGCGTACCTTCGATAGATGGACAGAGCCAGCTCGTTCTGGCCTGAACGCCGTAGGTTCTGCGCCATGGCCAGCAACATCCTGTTTGCGTTGGAACTCATGATGGTGTCCTTGCCTTGGCCTTCATCCACAGGAGCTCAGATCGGCGACCACCCTTTTGATGACGGAGGTCCAGTTCCCCACTTCGGGCTGCCGATAGATGCGCAGGGAGGGATACCAGGGGCTGTCGTCCCGATCCAGCAGCCAGCGCCAATCAGGGAAAGCTGCGATCAACAAGAAAGTCGGCAGCCCCAGAGCACCCGCCACATGGGCGATGGAAGTATCCACGGTGACGACCAGATCCATGGCGGAAAGGGCGTAGGCCGTATCCGCAAAGCTATCCTTGACCACGGGTCCCATGGGGATGATGCCGGGAAAGGGCAACTCCATCATCTGACCCACCTGGAAACTGTGCCAAGCCACGGGCAAGGCCTCGAAGGGTTTCAGCAAGGCGGGGGGAATGGACCGTTCAGCGTCATTGATGTGTTTGGGATTCCCGGCCCAGACCAATCCCACTCGCGTATGGCCTTCGGTGGCAGCCAGAATCCGGTCGATGCCCTCCCGGTGGGGCACCCGGCCGGGAACGGACAGATAGGGAACATCCGCGGGAATGGAATCCAGGTCGGTCTGGAAGATCCTCGGCAGGGACAGCAACGGCAGCTGGTAATCAAAGGGCGGCAGAGGGTCCCCGTGCTTGATGACCTCGTCGATGCCTGGGCAGGTAGCCATCAGGTCCACCAGGGGCTCGACAACTTCCAGGAGTACCTTCCCTCCGCGGGCTTTGACCAGGGGGGCATAGCGGCCGAACATGATGACGTCCCCCAGGCCCTGCTCCCAGCGGAGCAGCAGGGTCTGGCCCGGGAACGGCTCCCCCTCCCACTGGGGCTGGGCGAGCATGAGCTCCTTCGGTCGCCGGTCCGTGTTCGGCACGTCCCAGCGCGATTCATATTGTTCCCAACCCAGGTGCATGTGGCCCATCAGGAGGTTGCGGCAGGCCAGGTTCCAGATTTTCTCCTCCGAGGGATCGACGCCGAAATGGCGCTTGTATTCCGCGTGGAGGTCCAGCGGGTTCCCAGGGGCGAAAAGAACGCCCTCTAGGGCCGTGCGGACAAGGTGATTGTCCGGATCTTGCTTGAAGGCTTCGGCCAGAATCACCGTGGCTCGTTCCAGGTTCATCTTCTTTACCAGACCTTCGGCCAGGGCCAACCGAGCCTGCATGTTTCGCGGATCCAGGGCGAGGGCCCGATCACAGGCTTCGCAGGCTTCATCAACCTTGACCATGAACAGCAGCAGATCCCCAAGGTCCGCCCAAGCCGCGGCGTGTTTGGGTTGGAGGCCCAAGTACCGACGGTAGGCCGCAAGAGCCGCAACGTGCTGATGAGAACGATGCAACGTTCGCGCCCTTTCGAGCAACTTTGCAGGGAGGGGGTTGACTATCTCATCCAAGGGTTGGATTCCTTATGGTTCAGCGGCCTGATTATGTCAGGGCTGGACGCTCACTGGCCTGCTCGCCTGAAAGATCCTCCACCACCTGCCTGATGACGGTGTCCCAATCGCCAGGTGCTGGTTGCCGATAGATGCGCATGGTGGGGTACCACGGGCTGTCATCCCTCCCCATCATCCAGCGCCAATCGGGAAGATAGGAGACCAGGAGCAGGGTGGGAATGCCCAGGGCGCCAGCCAGGTGGGCTATGGCCGTGTCCACGGTGATCAGCAGGTCCATGCCCCGGAGCGCATAGGCTGTGTCCGAGAAACTGTTCAAGAGCGGCGCCAGGGAGGTCATGCCGGGAAGAGGCGGCAGTTCCGTTACACCAGGTTGAAGGGCATGCCAGGCCACCTGAGGCAAGGACTGAAGGGGGCGAAAGGCTTCGGGGGGGATCGATCGCTCGGAATCCCGTGGATGGATCGGGCTGCCAGACCAAGCAATCCCAATCCGGATGCGATCCGGAGCGCTTTTCAGGCACTCAGCAATCCCATCCCGGTTCGGCACCCATGCTGGAACATCCAGGTAAGGGACCTCTGCAGGAATGGACTCGAGGTTCGTTTGAAAGATGCGAGGAAGGCTGAGCAGCGGCAGATGCAGGTCGAAGGACGGGAGGGGATCCCCCTCGGCCACGACCTCGTCCACCCCTGGGCAGGTGGCTACGAGATCCGCCAGTTCCGGCTGTGCGAGCAGGATTACCCTGGCCCCAAGGCGCTTCACCATAGGCGCATAGCGCACGAACATCAGGGTATCGCCAAACCCCTGCTCCCAGTGGAGCAACAGGCTTCGATTCTCGAGGGGCCCCCCATTCCAAACGGGTTTGGAAAACTCCCGTATCGGCGTCTTGATGGCTGGATGGCCAAAACGGGCCTCGTGCTGAACCCAGCCCTCAGTCATGGCGCCGAAAAGCATGTTCACATAGAAGCGCTCCCACTCCAGGTCCGCACCTGAATATTCCAGATTCACCCGGCGGAGCATTTCCCTGTGCAGAGCGGGCCAGTTTTTTTGCCGTATATGAATCGCGATGAGGAAATTTGGGATGACGGGATTGGTTGGCTCTTGCTCCACGGCCGGACCTAGAACGTCCAAGGCCTGATCCAGCTTGTCCCGTTTCCAGCGGCACCGGGCCAGGTCCAGGCGGACTTCCGTCAGCCGGGGGTCCAGGGAAAGCGCCCGTTCAAGCCGAGATTCCGCCTCCTCCAGCCGTCCCAACCTTAGAAGAGCCTTTCCCGCGCCGATCAAGGCAGACAGAGCACCTGGATCAACCGCCAGAGACTTGGAGTAGGCATTCAGGGCTCCTTCCACCTGGTTTTGAGCAAACAGAAGATCTCCATAGTCGGCCCATGCATCGGCAGCCTCGGGGTTGAGAAGCAACAGATGGCGGTAGGCCATGAGGGTTTCTCGGTCCTGGCCCGATCGTCTCAGCCTCCGGGCCTCCTCGAGCAATTCCCAATGGGCTTTGGCCACCGTAAAATTCCTTTCCCCTCGAACGGAGGGAGGACGACTGCAGTCCTAATCTAAGCGCTGCTCGGCCCCTTCCTGTAGCTACAAGCCATCCTGACCGGCGGCCAGGTCCCCCACAACTTGCCTGAGGACCGCCCCCCAAGCGCCGGGTACTGGTTGCCGATAGATGCGCATGGTGGGATACCATGGGCTGTCCTCCCGCCCCATCATCCAGCGGAAATCCGGGAGGAATGCCACCAGAAGCAGGGTGGGAATTCCCATGGCGCCCGCCAGATGGGCCAGGGCCGTATCCACGGTGATGACCAGTTGCATCGAGGTCAGAGCGTAGGCCGTGTCCGAAAAGTTGCGGATGGAAGGGTCCAGGGAGACCAGGCCGGGGAGGGGTGGCTCCTCGGTGGCTCCAAGCTGGAAGCTGTACCAGGACACTCCCGGCAGGGCCGTCAGAGGCGCGAGGAGCGCGGGGGGAAGGGAGCGCTCCGAATCCCGCTTATGGCCGGGACTGCCAGCCCAGGCCAGTCCGACCCGGATCGAGCCTTCCGAGGCGGCCAGCAGCTCCGTGATGCGGTCGCGGTTGGGCACCCTCTCCGGCACGCTCAAGTAGGGGACCTCCGCCGGAATGCTCTGCAGATCCGTCCCAAACACCCACGGGAGGGACAGCAAGGAAATGTGGAGATCGAAGGTTGGAAGAGGGCTTCCATAGGGAACAACTTCATCGGCCCCGGGGCAGGTGGCGGCCACGTCCGCCAGGGCCGGCTGGACCTCCAGCAGCACCCGCCCTCCAAGGGCCTTCACCCGAGTTACGTAGCGCAGGAACATGAAGGTGTCGCCCAACCCCTGCTCGAAATGAACCAGGAGCGTTTTCCCTTCAAAAGGCCCTCCCTTCCAACGCGGCTGGGAGAAATCCCGTTTGGGGACGATGAGGCCGGGGCACTCGAGGCGGCTTTCGTACCGCGCCCAACCCCGGGGCAGGTTGCCCAGGCGCAGATCCAGGAGCCCACGGTCGTAGGTCTCGATGGCGGGCGGATGGGCATGGAGACTGATGAGCCGGCCCATGGCCGTTTCATAGGCCTCCCATTGGCCCAGCTGGACCAGAACCTCCACGAGGAGGCCCAGGGCCCTCCGGTTGCTTGGATCCTCCCGGGCCAAGGCTTCCAACCAGGAGCGAGCTTGTGCCAGGTCCCCCTTCAGGCAGAGGCAGCGGGCCAGAGCCAGCTTGGCTTCCAGGTTTTGGGCGTGCTTGGCCAGGACCAGCCTGCAGGCCCCCTCCGACGCCTCAAAAAGGCCCAATCCGCTGAGGGCGTTGGCCAGATTCACGTGGGCGGCCCATTGGTTCCGATCCAAACGAAGGGCCCTGGAGCTGGCCTCCCTGGAGGCCTCCAGCTGGCCCATTCCCAGGTGAAGGCCTCCCAGGGCTGTCCAGCCCCTGGCATCCCCGGGCCGCACCTTCAGGTAGCGCACGTAAGCCGAGAGAGCTTCCGTCTTTCGACCTGAACGATGCAGCTCGGCAGCCGCTTCCAGCTCCTTTTTGGCATTCGAAGTCACAGGGTCATCCTTGAGGATTGCTTAGCCAGGACTCATTAAATCCGCGAGGACGTGCTGCACCACCGAATCCCAATCCCCGGGCAGGGGTTGGCGGTAGATCCGGAGGGTGGGATACCAGGGACTGTCGTCCCGGTCCATCAGCCAGCGCCAATCGGGGATGTTGGTCACCAGAAGCAGGGTCGGAATGCCCAGGGCCCCCGCCAGGTGGGCCACCGCCGTGTCCACGGTGATGAGGAGATCCATGGCCTCGAGGGCAAAGGCCGTGTCTGAGAAGGTGCTGAGAAGGGGGCCCAGGGCGAGGATGCCCGGGAATGGCTCGGGCAGGCCACCTTCCCGCTGGAAGCTGTACCAAGCCACTCCAGGCAATTTCGCCAAGGGCGTCAGGCAGGCCGGAGGCACGGATCGCTGGGCATCCCGGGGGTGATCACTACTGCCCTTCCAGGCCAGGCCCACCCGCAGGCGCCCTGCTCCGAGGGCCAGCCGTTCGCAGAGCGCCTGGCGGTTGGGCACATGGGGCGGCACCCGCAGGTAGGGGACTTCGGCTGGAATGGAGGCCAGTTCCGTCCTGAAGAGCCAGGGAAGGGAGAGGAGGGGAAAATGACAATCGAAGGGCGGCACCGGGCCGCCCTTGGGAATGACCTCATCGATGCCAGGGCAGGTGGCCACGAGGTCCGCCAGGGGCCGTTGCGCCGCCAAGAGGACCCTGCCCCCCAGGGCCTTCACCCGGGGGGCGAACCTGACGAACATCAGGGTGTCTCCCAGCCCCTGCTCGTAGTGGAGCAGGAGGGTCTTGCCTGGAAAAGACTCCCCGTTCCAGCGGGGATGGGTGAAGTGCCGCTCGGGCATGGTCAGGCCCGGCGCCGCCAGGCGAGCCTCGTACAGATCCCAGCCCAGGGGCATCTCGCCGTAGAGCAGCGTGGCGTGAGCCCAGACGCAATCGGCCGCGGGGCCCGACCGCCCATCCAGGAAAAGGGCCCGCCGGGTCTGTTCCTTGTGGGCCCGGGCAGGATCGCCCGCCCCGAGGTGGACTTGGACGAGGGTTTCGTGAGCCACCAAGTGCCCAGGATCCCAGGCCAGGACCTGCTCCAGGGCTGCCCTCGCTCCACCCAGGTCCCCCTGTTCCAGCAGGCATCCCGCGAGGACCAGCTGCCGCTCCACTCCAAGAGGATCCTGTGAGCGCTCAAATCTTCTCGACTGTTCGGGATCCACCATCCGCCCCTGGGATTCTATTGACTGCCCGCCACCCCAACCTATCACACAGGCTGTGGATCCCTCGGGGGAAGAGGTTTGGATCCCTTCGCGAATCAGCGGATGGTGGCCCGGTAGC
>JARLGO010000381.1 GCA_031292655.1 Geothrix sp. | reverse complement strand
TACCTGATGCACATGGAACGGGGCGCTCCCCATGCCTACCCCGACAACTGGGCCGCCACGCCCAAGACCCGCACCCGCGCCCTCAAACTGGAGGACCGCCCCGGGGGACGCATCGAACTCCGTTGCGAAGGCCCCGTTACCGGCATCATCGCCAAACGCCCCCAGGACGCGACCTGGTCCGGCACCCTCTGGGCGACCTTCCCCGGGGGCTGAAACGCGCTTGCGGAACCGGGCCTCGACGAGACAAACGCCGCGTTTCATCGGATCATGTAAACCGATGGACACTCCTCAACACGACCAGAATCAACCTCCAAGCGCTCAGCTTCTGCCTCCAGCGGAGGACCCGGACGGCCTGCATCCCGCGGCCGTTTCCCCCTCCGGCGGCTCGGCCCTTCGTCAGTCCAGGGAACTCCTGGACATGATCAAGTTCGAGCACACGGTGTTCGCCCTGCCCTTTGCGCTCCTGGGGGCCCTGGCCGCGGCGCAGGGCCTTCCGCCCTGGCGCACCTCCCTCTGGATCCTGGCGGCCATGGTGGGCGCCCGCACGGCGGCCATGACCTTCAACCGGCTGGTGGACGTGGACGTGGACGCGGAAAATCCCAGGACGGCCTCGCGGGCCCTGCCGGCGGGCCGGGTCTCGACGGCGGGCGCCATGCTCCTCATGGGTGCCGGTATCGTCCTGTTCGGCCTGGCCGCCGGCGCCCTCGGCCCCCTCACCTGGGCCCTCTCGCCGCTGGCGCTGATCGTCATCCTGGGCTACTCGCTCTGCAAACGCTTCACGGCCTGGGCCCACGTGGTGCTGGGCCTGTCCCTTTCGGGCGCTCCGCTGGGCGCCTGGATCGCCGTCTCGGGACGCATTGAGGCCCCGGCTCTCTGGCTGTCCGGCGGCGTGCTGGCCTGGACGGCTGGCTTCGACATCCTCTATTCCCTGCAGGACGAAGCCTTTGACCGATCCCGGGGGCTCCACTCCATCCCGTCGAAACTGGGCACCGCCCGGGCGCTGCTGCTCTCCCGGGGCCTTCATGCCCTGGCGCTGCTGTGCTGGGGCATGTTCAACCAGGGGGTGGGCGCCCACTTCTGGTCCTGGGTCGGCTGGGCCGCCGTGGCGGTCATGCTCTTCCGGGAGCAGTGGCTGGTGCGCAAGGGGGACCTGTCCCGGATCGACCAGGCCTTCTTCACCCTGAACAGCCTCATCGGACTCGTCTTTTTCTTGGGCCATGCCTTGGAATGCTGGCTGTCGAGAGGGCTGCTGGCGGGCCTGTAGATCGTTGGTTGTAATAAGCCGGTTCGCGTGTTCCCGTCTTCCCAGGTATGCTGGGGGGCCATGTCCACCCAGCAGCCTGAACGTCGCCGCGCCGTGCGCTCCAGTCGCCCCGATTCTGGGCGCTGGCTCACGGTGATGGTCGTCTTCAGCCATCGCACCTTCCGCTGGTCCCTTACCCGGCAGTTGATGCTCTGGGTGCTGGGTGCGGTCGTGGGCTTCGGGGTCCTCGCCATGATCGGGTCGGGCTACGGCTTCTGGGCGACGAAGAAGATCATGAGCTTCAGCAACCTCCAGAGGGAGACCCAGGAGCAGCAGGAGCAGCTGCGTTCCTCCCTGGACCAGGCCCAAACCCTGGAAAATGAAGTGGCCATGCTGCGCAAGCAGCAGACCGAACTCCTGAAGCTGCTGGATCCCACGGCGCCGGCGGGTCCTGTCCTGCCCGCCCCGCCGGGAGCCCCGAAGCCGGCGCCCGGGAAGCCCGGCGCCGCCCCCCTCCCTCCGGGGACCCAGGAGCGCCTCTCCCGCTTGCGCCAGGATCTCGACGCCAGCACCAAGCTGGCCGCAGTGGTCAAGGCGCGGATGGAGCCCGTGATCCGGGCCTGGAGCCACACGCCTTCCATTCCGCCCACGGCCGGCTATCTCAGCTCCGGCTTCGGCATCCGGGTCAACCCCTTTTCAAGATCGAACGAGACCGGCGATGGGCTGCTCGGCTATCACACGGGCCTCGACATCTCCAATTCGCTGGATACCCCCATTCAGGCCACCGCCGATGGCGAAGTCGAGGAAGCGGGATGGATGGACCGCTACGGATGGGGCATCCGGATCCGACACACCGGCGATCTGGAGACCTTGTACGCCCACATGGATCGCCTGGACGTGAAAGTCGGCCAGAAGGTGTCGCGGGGAGATATCCTGGGGCTCATGGGGCGCTCGGGAAATGCCACGGGCGTCCACCTCCACTATGAGGTCCGCCTGAAAGGGAAGCCCGTCAATCCCCAGCCCTACCTCCGGCTCCAGCGCCAATGGCTGAACGCCCTCAGCAGGACCTCATGAACCAAGGAGCACCCTGTGGCCGTCTTCCGCAACAAAACCAAGCCTGAATCCGCGCCCGCCATCCACTCCCTGCTCGGCAAGGACGTGCTGTTCAAGGGCGAGATCCATACGAACAGCCACAGCTTCCGGGTGGAGGGCGTCGTGGAAGGCACCATCCATTCCACCGGGGAGGTCTCGATCGCTCCCGGTGGCCTGGTGAAGGGCACCATCCTGGCCAAGCACCTGGTCGTCACCGGCCGGGCCGAGGGCACCATGAAGATCTCCGACTGCCTGGAGATCCACGGCACCGGCTACGTGGAAGGTGATGTGGAAGTCGGCTCCCTCGTGGTCGATGAGGGCGGCATCCTCCAGGGGGTCTGCGTCCGCCGGGACCAGTCCGCCCCTGATGCCGCCAACGCCGTGGCCAAGGGCGGGACGCTGCCGGGCGTCCGGCTTCCGGATTCGGAGCCCAAGAAGGTCGACCTCAAGCGCTGAC
>JARLGO010000380.1 GCA_031292655.1 Geothrix sp. | reverse complement strand
TAAAGGTAAAGGGTCTCTGGCGGTCATCAGGGAGGCCGGTCTCTGGTCGAATGAACCGATCTTCGGTCGTAAGCTGGGACCATGCTGTCCGACCCCGTCCGCTTCGATGGCCGCGTTCTGTTCCTCACGGAGGATCCGGGCCAGATCAGCCGCCAGCTCGCGGGCGAGGACCTGGAGCTCTCCGACGTCGGTCCCCTGCGGGACCAGATCAGCACGGACGAGATCACGCCCGCCTTCATCTGCTACCACTTCGACGAGAAGCTGGGCGACTTCCCCTACCTGGGCCTGAAGTGCGGGGGGGCCTTTCCGGTGAAGGAAGGCTCCGTCCGCGAGGGCGGCTTCTCGATCAGCGTGGCGGGCAAGCGCCGGGGCAAGGGCAGCAGCCGCGAGGCCAGTCCCTATGCGGAACTGTGCGCGGGCCTCCGCCTGGTCATCGGCGAGAGTTTCGAACGCATCTACCGGCAGAACTGCCAGAACCTGGGGCTGCTCACCAGCACGGACTTCGGCCTGCTCCCCCGGATCCGGCGGGGCGAAGCCATCCCCCTGGCCGAGTTCACGGCGGGGCTCGATCCCATCACGGCCGAGATCGTCCGCCGGGGGGGGCTCTTCGCCTACAACGCGGCCCGCCTCAGGGGCGAGGTGGCGCCGCCCCGGCCGGTCCATGGGCCCCGTCCCATGACCTACGCCGAAAAGCTCCTGGCGCGCCACGCGGTGGTGGAGGCCTCCGCGGGGAAGACAGGCCTTCCGGGGGTGAGGCCTGGGGACGGGCTGTTCGTGAAGGCCGACTGGCGGTTCAGCCACGAGTACGTGACCCCCATGGCCGCCAGCTTCCTGGAGAAGGCCCTGGGCGCCGGGGCCGTGCTGCGGGATCCCGCGAGCATCCTGGCCTTCCGGGACCACCTCACCTTCCTGCACCACAGCATGCAGGCCGAGCACCGGGCCATGGGCCTGCTGGCGGTGGCCGAGGCCCTGAAACCCGCCCAGGAGGCCTTTTGCGCGAAGCACGGGATCCGCCTCCACGGTGAGTTGGGGGATGGCACCGGCAGCGAGGGCATCTGCCACGCGCTCATGGCCGAGCGCTACGCCCTGCCGGGCCAGGTGGTGGTGGGCACGGATTCGCACACGCCCCACGCCGGGGCCCTGGGTTGTCTGGCCTTTGGCGTGGGGACCACGGACATCGCCTGCGCCTGGGTCACGGGCGACGTGCGCGTGACGGTCCCGCCCACCCTGAGGGTGCGGCTGCGGGGACGGCTGCGGGCGGGGGTCTCGGCCAAGGATCTGGTCCTGCACCTGCTGGCCCAGCCCCTCATCCGGGAGGGCGGCGCCATCGGCCACGTCATCGAGTACACGGGCGAGGGGCTGTCGGATCTCGACACGGATGAGCGGGCCACCCTCACCAACATGGCGGCGGAGATCGGCGGTTTCACGGGGCTCATCGCGCCGGACGGGGAGACGGTCCATTTCGTGAAGGAACGCCGGGGCGTGGACCTGATCCTGGAACCCTGGATGAGCGGGGACGAGGGCGCCGAGTACGCCCACACCCTGGAGGTGGATTGCGGGGCCCTGGGCCCCATGCTGGCCCGCCCCGGCGACCCCGGGAATGGCGTGGCCCTGGCGGACCTGGGCGGGGCCGTGCCCATCCACATCGCCTACCTGGGGAGCTGCACCGGGGGCAAGCGGGAGGACCTGCGCCGGGCCTATGAAGTGGTGCGGGAGGCCGCGGCCGAGGGCCGGAGGGTTCCGGACGGGGTGCAGTTCTTCGTGCAGTGCGGCAGCGAGGACGTGCGGCGCCACGCGGTGGCCCAGGGCTGGCTGGCCGCCTTCGAGGCCGTGGGGGCCGTGGTGCTGGGCAGCTCCTGCGGGGCCTGCATAAATGCGGGTCCGGGTGTCTCCACCAGCCCCGACCAGGTGACCATCAGCGCCATCAACCGGAATTTCCCCGGCCGCAGCGGCCCGGGCCAGGTGTGGCTGGCCAGTCCCGCCACCGTGGCTGCCAGCGCCCTGGCGGGACGCATCGCGGGGACGGGGGGGTTGCCTGTATAAACAGGCTCGAATTTCCGGGCGAGCCCGCTAAGGTGGCTTGAACCGGTTTCATGTGGAACGATCCGACCTTTTCTTCAGCCCTTCCGGAGACCGCCCCTTCATGCGCACCCTCAGCCTCATCTCCCTCTTCCTCTCCGCCGGAGTCCTGTGGGCAGGGAACCCCGATGCAAGCGGCGGAAGCAAGGACCCGCAGCCGGCGGGAAGGGCGTCCATGGATTCGCCCTCCGATCCGGACCGTTTCACGCACCTGCCCCGGCTCCTGCTGGACGACACCGAGCATGTCGTCACCGCCCCGGCCCGCTGGGACCGCTCGGATTGGCTGACCGCGGGGGCCAGCGTCGCGGCGGTCGTCGGCACGGGCCTGCTGCTGGACCACTCCGCGACGCAGTTCATGACGAATCACCGGACGGCGTCCTGGGACCGGGTGGCCAAGGATGTGCAGAACCTGGGGGACACCCCCAGCGTCTTCATCGCCGGGGGCACCTACCTCGCCGGGGTCGCCTTCAAGGATCCCGAGGTGCGGGCCACGGGCATCGACACCATGGTGACCATGGGGATCGCCCAGCTCCTGCTCACCATCCCGCTGAAGGTGGTGGTGGGCCGGTCAAGGCCCTCCGCCAACGAGGGCACGCAGGACTTCCATCCGTTCAACGGAGGCCAGTCCTTCCCTTCCGGGCACACCACCCAGGCCTTCGCCCTGGCCTCGGTCATTGCCGAGCATGCGGACACCCCCTGGGTATCCGGGGTCTCCTACGGGCTCGCGAGCCTGGTGGGGCTGGCCCGCGTGGAGCAGCGCGCGCACTTCATGTCCGATGTGGTGGCGGGGGGCCTCATCGGGACCTTCGTGGGGAAGGCGGTGGTCTCCTACAACCGGACCATTCGGGCCGACTGGCATTCCAATGTGTCCGTGTCCTTCGCGCCGGTGCTCCTGCCAGGAGGAGGCGGCCTCAGCTTGGCGATGAAGTTTTGACCAGCATCGACCAGAGGAAGGCCAGGAAGGTGCCCACGGCGCTGAGGCTGAAGACGAGCACGGCCCCGGCCGCGCAGTCCTTGGAGACCTTGATGGCCGGGTGGAGTTCCGGGTGCAGGTGGTCGAGGGCGTGCTCCAGCGAGGTGTTGAAGAGCTCGGCGGCCAGCACCAGTCCGCAGTTCAGCAGCAGCAGGGCCCACCAGACGGCCGGAGGCCGCAGGGCGAGGAGCAGGGCGACCACCGCCAGCGCCATCAGGCTCTGGAAGCGGAAGCTGGCCTCCAGCCTCCAGGCGGTGCGGATCCCCTGGAGGCTGTAGGACAGGCGCTGGAGGAAGGGCTGGTTCTTCATGGGGTCCTTGATGATCGCTTAGATGGGAACATTCATTGTGACACCGGAGCTTCCCGATGCCTGATCCCGTCCTCGCCGCCCGTTACCGCGCCCTGCTCTTGGCGAATCGCGGCCGTCTGGGTGCGCCCGCCCTGGATCCCCGGGGTCGGGTCCTCGTGGTGGATACCGCCCGCCAGCGCCTGGGTCTGCTCGATGATGGCCGCCTGGTGTTCGAGGCCCCGGTCTCCACCGCCAGGAACGGTCTGGGCTGCGAGGAGGCCTCCTACCGCACGCCCACGGGCTGGCACCGCATTCACGCATGCATCGGGGCCGGGGCGGAACCGGGGACCGTCTTTCGAAACCGCGTGGCCACGGGGGAGGTGTGGCGCGGCGAAGCCCTGGACGAGGACCTGATCCTCACCCGGGTGCTCACCCTGGATGGGCTGGAGGAGGGCTGGAACCGGGGCCCGGGGCGCGATTCCCTGGCGCGGTACATCTACCTGCACGGCACCAACCAGGAGCATCAGCTCGGCCACCCCGTCTCCCACGGCTGTGTGCGCCTTGCCAATGCGGACGTGGCCGGCCTGTTCGAGGTCGTGGCGCCCGGCGATCCGGTGCTCCTGGCCGACGAGCTGTCCGGTGATGGTCTGGGCCTCGGGCGCCTGCATTTCGCGGGGGTGGCGGGGAGCGGCATGAGTGCCCTGGCGCAGTTCGTGGCCCTGAAGGGGGGCCGCGCCAGCGGCAGCGACCGCAGCTTCGACCGGGCCCAGCGGCCCGAGGCCCGGGCCCGGCTGGAGGCCCTGGGCGTGGCCCTCCATCCCCAGGACGGCACCGGGCTCGAAGGGGACTGCGCGGCCCTCATCGTGTCCACGGCCGTGGAGGAGGAGGTGCCCGACGTGGCGGCGGCCCGGCGGCTGGGCGTGCCCGTGCTGCACCGCTCGGACCTGCTGGCCCATTTCGTGGCGCGGTACCGCACCGCGGCGGTGACGGGCACCAGCGGCAAGTCCACCACCGTGGCCATGATCTTCGAGCTCCTGCGGGGCGTGGGACGGGACCCTTCGGTCATCACCGGGGGCGAGCTGGTGGCCCTGCAGCGGGAGGGATGCTGGGGCAACACCTGGGCGGGGGCCTCGGAGCTCCTCGTCGTGGAGGCCGATGAAAGCGACGGTTCCGTGGTGCGCTACCACCCGGCCGTGGGGGTGCTGCTAAATCTCCAGCGGGACCACAAGGAGATGGACGCCGTGGCCGGGATGTTCCGCGCCTTCCGGGCCCAGGTGCGCGAGACCGCCATCGTGGGCGAGGCCGGGAATCTGCGGGAGTTCGCCTCGGAGGCAACGGTCTTCGGATTCGGCGAAGGGGCGAACCTCCGGGCCGAAGCCTTGTGTTTGGGCGCGGAAGGCTCCACCTTCCGCGTGGGGGATACAGCCTTCCAGCTGCCGGTGCCCGGGCGGCACAACGTGGAGAATGCCCTGGCGGCCATGGCCGCCTGCAAAGCCCTCGGCGTGCCGCTGGCGGCCATGGTGGGGCCCCTGGGGATGTTCCAGGGCGTGGCCCGCCGCTTCCAGGTGCTGGGCACCCGGGGCGGGGTGACCGTGGTGGATGACTTCGGCCACAACCCGGCCAAGGTGGCGGCCTCGATCCGCGCCGCCCACCTCCGGGTGCAGGCCGGGGAAGGGCGCGTGCTGGCGGTCTTCCAGCCCCACGGCTTCGGGCCCCTCAAGTTCCTCCGGGCGGATTTCGTGGAGGCCTTCGCGGCGGAGCTGGCGCCCCGGGACCGCCTCTGGTTCCTGGACGTGTTTTACGCCGGGGGCACCGCCTCCCGGGACATCACCAGCGCCGAAGTGGTCGCGGAAATCGCCGCCCGGGGCGGGGGCGCCGAGTTCGCGCCTTCGCGGGACGGGCTGGTGGAGCGCCTGGCGGCGGAAGCAAAGGCGGGGGACCTGATCCTCGTGATGGGCGCCCGGGACCCTTCCCTGACGGAGCTGGCGAGGGCCATCCTGGAAGCACTGCCTTCCTGAGGCATCGTTCCTGGTTCGCGGTACCCTCAAGGCATGGAACCCACCACCCTCCGCGCCGTCATGGCCGCGCTCCGCAAGCCGGAGTCCGGCTGTCCCTGGGACCTGAAGCAGGACCACCAGACCCTGGCCCGCTACCTGCGGGAGGAGGCCGCCGAGGTGCTGGAGGCCCTGGCCGCCCACCGGCCCGGGGATGCGGCGACAGAGGCCCACCTTTGCGAGGAACTGGGCGACCTCTGGCTGCAGATCGCCTTCCATGCGCAGCTGGCCGCGGATCGGGGTGCCTGGGACGTTCACGACGTTGAACAGTCTGTGGTGGAGAAGCTGGTGCGGCGCCACCCGCACGTGTTCGCCGAGGTCGCCGTGGAGGGCGCCCAGGAGGTGCTCACCAACTGGGCCGCCATCAAGCGCGAGGAGAAGGGGCTCACGCCCGAGACGGAACCGCGGCTGCTGGAGGGCATCCCGCCCACGCTCTCGCCCATGGACGAGGCCCTGGAGATCGGCCGCCGCTGCGCCAAGGTGGGGTTCGAATGGCCGGACCTGGAAGGCGTCCTCGACAAGGTGAAGGAGGAAGTGGCCGAGCTCCAGGCCGAATCCGATCCCGTGCGCGTGGAGGAGGAGTTCGGCGACGTGCTGTTCAGCCTCATGCAGTGGGCGCGGAAGAAGGGCGTGGATCCGGATGCCGCCCTGCGCCGCCAGATGATCCGCTTCAAGGGGCGCTTCAGGGCGGTGGAAGACGATGCCCGGGCCGCGGGGGGATGGGAGCACCGCGACCTCGATCAGATGGAGGCCGCCTGGCAGGCCGCGAAGAAGAAGGGGAGGCCCTGATGGATTCGATGCTGCTGCTGTCCCGGCCCGGCGGTCCGCCCCCGCCGCCCTGGATCCTGCTGCTGGTCCCGGTGGTCTTCCTGGGCGCCACCTGGCTGACCAACCACCTGATGGGGATCGGGGCCATGTACCGGGACTGGCCGGCGGACAAGGAGGATCCCATTGAGCGGAACCTCGGCTGGCAGCAGGTGGAATTCGGCGCCTTCCGGGGCCACTGCCCCATGTCCATCCGCTTCGGGCGGCGCTGCCTCCACCTCAAGCAGCCCTTCCCCTTCCAGCCCCTGTTCTGGAAGGGGCCCGCCTCGATCCCCTGGGGCGAGGTGCGGCTGGAGAAGGAACCCAAGGAAGCCTGGTGGGCCTTCCTCAGCGCCGCCGAGTTCCGCCTGGGCCCGGGCGGGCGGATGATCCGCCTGCGGGGCAAGACCGCCAAGGCGCTCATGGCGCGGGTGTCGGAAGGCCAGGGGCCGAAGGTACATGGCGCTGAGCCGCCCGTCCTGAGGCCGCCGGTCCAGGGGCCCGGCGCCATCCGGCCCAGATAGCTACACCGCCTCGGCGATGGCCCGGCCCATGTCCTCGGTGCTGGCGGTGCCGCCCATGTCGGGGGTGCGCAGGCCGCTGGCCAGGACCTTTTCGATGGCCGCCATGACCGAGGCCCCGGCCTCGGGACAGCCCAGATGGTCCAGCATCATGGCCCCGGCCCAGATCTGGCCGATGGGGTTGGCGATGCCCTGGCCATAGATGTCCGGTGCCGAGCC
The DNA here is from genome assembly GCA_031292655.1 of Geothrix sp. Lineage (GTDB taxonomy): Bacteria > Acidobacteriota > Holophagae > Holophagales > Holophagaceae > Geothrix. The sequence continues at coordinate 2,157 of JARLGO010000380.1, read as the reverse complement.
GTGGACGGGCTCGAACATGGAGGGGAACTCCCGCTCGGGATTCAGGTTCGCACTGGGGGCGATGGCGATGGTGCCCGTGCAGGCGGGACCCAGGTCCGACAGGATGTCCCCGAAGAGGTTCGAGCCCACCACCACGTCGAACCAGTGCGGATTGCGCACGAACTGGGCGCAGAGGATGTCGACGTGGAACTGGTCCACCTTCACCTCCGGGTAGGCGGCGGCCATGGCCTTCACCCGCTCGTCCCAGTAGGGCATGGTGATGGCGATGCCGTTGGACTTGGTGGCCGAGGTGAGGTGCTTCTTGGGCCGCGACTGGGCGAGGTCGAAGGCGATCTTGAGGATGCGGTCCACGCCCTGCCGCGTGAAGACGCTCTGCTGCACGGCCATCTCCTGGTCGGTGCCCTCGTAGAGGCGGCCGCCGATGCTGGAGTACTCGCCCTCGTTGTTCTCCCGTACCACCAGCATGTCGATGTCGCCCACCTGCCGGCCCGCCAGGGGGCAGGGCACGCCGGGCATGAGCTTCACGGGGCGGAGGTTGGCGTACTGGCGGAAGCCGCGCCGGATGGGGATGAGCAGGCCCCAGAGCGAGACGTGGTCCGGCACGCCAGGAAAGCCCACGGCGCCCAGGAAGATGGCATCGTGGTGCCGGATCTGATCCAGGCCGTCCTCGGGCATCATGCGGCCGTGCTCGAGGAAGTACTCGCAGCTCCAGGGGAAACCGTCCCAGCGGAAACGCAGGCCGTGCCTGGCCGCGGCGGCCTCCAGCACGCGGATGCCCTCGGGCACCACCTCCTTGCCGATGCCGTCGCCGGGGATTACGGCGATCCTGAAGTCACGCATGGATTCCTCCGTAGGGCAGCATAATGGATCCACGCGGATATGCACCCCATGAGCCCCTTGCCGTTCCATCTTGTGACCCTGTCCCACGCCCAGTGGGAGGAGGCCCTGGCCTGTGCCAAGCGCCTCGGCGCGGATGCCCTGCCCGAACTGCGGCTGGACCTCTTCCCGGAGCTGGATCCGGAGGCCCTGGTGGATGCCCTCAAGCGCCGCTGCCTGGTGACCTGCCGCCGCGTGTCCGAGGGCGGGCGCTGGCCCGACGGGGACGAGGCGGGGCGCCTGGCGCACCTGGTGTGGGCCCTCAAGGGCAAGCCCGCCTGGATGGACCTGGAGTGGGACCTGCCCATCCCCCCCGAGGTCCAGGCCTCCCGCACCCATGTGCGGCTGCTGCGGTCCGTCCATGTGGCCCCGGGTGTATTCGATCTGGAGGCCCGCCTGGCCTCCCTGCCCGACGGCGAGGCCTTCAAGTGGGTGGGCTGGGCCGGGCGCCTGGGCGACAGCGGCCGTCTCCGGGGGCCCCTGGCCTGGGCCCGGGACCGCGGCATCCGGCTTTCGGCCTTCCTCATGGGCCCCAAGGGCCTCCCCAGCCGGGCCCTGCAGGCGGCCTGGGGCGGGGCCTTCACCTACGCCGCGCCCGATGACGGACCGGCCGCCGCGCCGGGGCAATTGCCGCTGTCGACCCTGCGGGCCTGGCGCGCGGCGAAGCTCCATGCGGGCTACGGTCTCTGCGGCGTCATCGGCGATCCGGTCCTGCATTCCCGGGGGCCGGCCTTCCACAACCCGCGCTTCCAGTCCGCCTTGAAGGACCTGGTCTACCTGCCCCTGCTTTGCGCCGATGCGGACGAGGCCGTGGAGGCCCTGGAGGCCCTCAGCATCCTGGGCCTGAGCATCACGGCGCCCCTGAAACTCTCGCTCCCGGAGGCGCTCGGGTTGAAGGGCCCCCTCAACACCCTCTGGCGGCGGAAGCCCGGCGATCCCTGGCGGGGGGCGAACACGGACGGCGAGGCCTTCGCAGCGTCCCTGTCGACGCTGGAACCGGGTCCCGTCCTGCTGCTGGGGGAGGGCGGCGTGGCCCGCACCACCCGCGCCGTCCTAGAGGAGGCCGGGCGGGCCGTCCTCCAGGTCTCCCGGCGCTCCCCTGCGACGGCGGAGGCGGTGGCGGCCCTCGCGCCCGTGGGCATCGTGCAGGCCACCAGCCTGGGCATGTCCGCCACGGATCCAGCGCCCTTCCCCGAACTGCTGGGGGCGGCCGAGGCCAGCGCCCGCTGGGCCGTGGAGTGGATCTACAAGGAGGACACCGCCTTCGCCCTGTGGGCCCGG
>JARLGO010000072.1 GCA_031292655.1 Geothrix sp. | reverse complement strand
GGTGGACGCCCACCCAGGGGAGGCCCTGGCGCCAGGCCACGGCCTTGCTGGCGCTGAAGGTGGCCAGCAGGCTGCCCACCAGGCCCGGCCCCCGGGTGACGGCGATGCGGTCGAGCTGCGCCAGGCCGAGGCCGGCCTGCGTCAGGGCCCCGGCCATCACGGCCCGTACCTGCAGCAGGTGCTCCCGCGCGGCGAGTTCAGGCACCACGCCGCCGAAGGGGCCGTGGATGGCATCCTGGCTCTCCCGCACCAGGGAGCGCAAAAGGGGACCCGTGGCCGTCTCCTCCACCACGGCGGCGGAGCAGTCGTCGCAGGAGGATTCCAGGCCGAGCACCAGCATTCGCCAAGTGTATCCTGGCCCCGATGAACTTCGTCCCCACGCGCATCCAGCTGAACCGCCCCCTGCCGTCCCTCACCTACCTGGCGCCGGAGGGGCTGCCCGCGGGGGTGCGCGTGCGGGTGAAGGTCCGGACCAGTCTGGCCTTGGGCCTGGCCATGGGGCCCGATCCCGCGCCGCCGGCGGCCAAGCTGCGGCCCATCGAGGCGGTGCTGGATCCCTTCCCGCTGCTGCCACCCAAGCTGCGGGAGCTGCAGTCCTTCGCCGCGCGCTACTACGGCTGCCTCGAAGCCCACCTGCTGCCCCTGAGCCTGCCCCAGGCCCTGCTGCCCAACTGGGAGGCGGACGAGGATGGACAGCGGTTGTCCTTTCATCGCGACCGGGGGGCCTGGGCGGCGCTGGCGGAGCTGGGCGAGGCCTGGCACCGCGAGCCCGCCATCCTGCCCACGCTGCTGCACCGGACAGCCCTGCGCGGCTTCGGGTTCACGGAAGTGCGCCTCACGGGCGCCCCGCATCCGCCCCGGGTGACCCCGGCTCAGGCCAAGGTGCTGCTGGCCCTGGAGGAGGCCGGCGGGGCGCTGATGGAGCCGGAGCTGCTGGAGGCGGCCAGCGTGGGCGCCTCCGTGCTGGGCACCCTGGAGAAGCGGGGCCTCGTCGAACGCATGAAGCGGGTGGACCTGCTGGGCCAGCGGCGCGAAGCCGGGGTCGACCGGACCGTGGTCCTGAACGAGGAGCAGCGGGCGGCCCTGGAGGCGGTGAAGCTCGGGACCTTCGGCGTCCACCTGCTCCATGGCATCACCGGGTCCGGCAAGACCGAGGTGTATCTCGCCCTGGCGGAACGGGTCCTGGAGGCGGGCCGGCGGGTGTTGTGGCTCGTGCCAGAGATCGGCCTCACGGCTCGGCTACTGGACCGCCTGGAAGCCCGCTTCCCCGGCCGCATCGCCGTGGGCCATGCGGGCCTGAACGTGGGCGAGAAGCAGGGCGACGTGGTGCGCCTCCTCTTCAACGGGGCCGACCTCTTCGTGGGCGTGCGGAACGCGGTCCTGGCGCCCCTCCGCGACCTGGGGCTCATCGTCGTGGACGAGGAGCACGAGGGTTCCTACAAGTCCGAGGAACACCCGCGCATCCACGCCCGGGACCTGGCCATCAAGCGGGCTCAGCTCGAAGGCTGTCCCATCCTCCTGGGCAGCGCCACGCCCAGCCTGGAAAGCTGGCAGGCGGCGCGGGGCGGCCGGTACAAGTTGCTGCAGCTGCGGGAGCGGCCCGCGGGCATCTCCCTGCCCCAGGTCGAGATCGTGGATCTGCGGGACGCCTACCGGCAGCTGCGGCGGAAGGTGATTCTCGCGCCCCCGCTCATGCAGGCCCTCACGGAAACCCTGGCCAAGGGGGAGCAGGCCCTGCTGCTCCTGAACCGCCGGGGCTACGAGAATTTCTGGATGTGCCGGGCCTGCGGGAAGACGCTGGGCTGCCCCCACTGCGCCATCTCGCTCACCTACCACCGGGGCGACTTCCGCCTGCGCTGCCACCTCTGCGGCCACGAAACCGTGCCGCCGGAGGCCTGTCCCGACTGTGGCGCCGACCACCTGCGCGGCGTGGGCGAGGGCACGGAACAGGTGGAGGAACACCTGAACCAGCTCTTCCCCGCCGCCCGGGTCCTGCGCCTAGACCGGGACACGACCCGCCGCCGCGGCTCCTTCGAGGCGGGCCTGCTGGCCGTCGAGGCCGGCCAGGTGGACATCCTGGTGGGGACGCAGATGCTGGCCAAGGGTCACAACCTGCCGGGGCTCACGCTGGTGGGCGTGCTCAATGCGGACCAGGGGCTGAAGGTGGCCGATTTCCGGGCCTCCGAGCGCACCTTCCAGCTGCTCACCCAGGTGGCGGGCCGGGCGGGCCGCGCCGACCTGCCCGGCCGGGTGATCCTCCAGACCTATTCGCCGGAGCACCCGGCCATCACCTTCGCCCTGGCCCAGGATTTCGAAGGCTTCGCCGCCTCGGAACTGCCCTTCCGCGAAGGGCTGGGCTATCCGCCCTTCACGGCGCTGACCCTCTATCGCGCCGAGGCCGACACGCCGCGCGAGGCCCGGGAGGCCCTCGACGCCTTTCGCCAGCATTTGTCCGTTCCAGGTCTGCGGGTGCTGGGACCCCTGGAGGCTCCGGTCCCCCGGGTTCGCGATCAGTGGCGCATGCACCTCCTCCTGAAGGGCAGCCGGGGCGCCCTCGGCGAAGTGCTGACCCGGCATCCCCTGGATCCCACCGGCCCCATCAGCCTGGACCGGGACCCCATTCAGTTTGGTTGATGTATAAAAAAGTCACACACGATGGTGCCGAATTCTCTGCAGGGAAGTCCATGGTTATGCAAATATTAGATTATAATAGAGATAATTTATTTTTATTTCACTCGTTCTCCCCATCGATGCTTTCTTCAAGACACGAGGTTTTCATGGCGCGCACTGGTTCTCCCAAGCACAGCCATTCCGGGTACTCGCTCGTCGAGCTGCTCGTGGTGCTGGCCATCGTGGCCATCCTCGTCATCGCGGGGGTATCGGCCCTGGGGAACCGGGGCGGGAACGGGGTGCGGGTGGTCATGGACGAGCTTGAGGGTGCCATCTTGGATGCGCACAAGTACGCCTCCAGCACGGGTAAGGACGTGGCCATCGTCACCTGGGGTCCCTACAGCGCCAACGGCACGATCCCCACCATGTACATGGCCCGGGGCCTCACCTCCATCGCGGCCAATTTCGCCACGGCGATCCAGACCGTGGTCCTGACCCCCCCCGCCACACCCACGGCGGTGCAGCAGACCGTCGCGACGGTCTTCGCGCCGACCCGCACCCGGGAGTACATGAACGCAGGCGTGGTCGATGCCAACACCAACGCCAACTGGTGGGCCATCGCCATGGCGGCCAACGGCCAAGGGAGATCGAACGTCGATATCACCACGGTGGCGCCCTTCAGCACCGATGCGAACTTCCAGGCGGCCAACACGGCTGCCAATAACCTGTTCCAGAGTAATTTGAACTCGGTCACCATCAGCGGCTCGAACAAGCGGTTCAACAGCAGCTTCATCATCCAGGTGGTCAGCACCTCCAGCAGCGGCTACGCCGTGCCCGGGGGGGCCATGGGCCTGATCGTGGTGCTGAACAACGGCGCCACGGTCTACAAGTTCTACAACTCCGGGGTGAATAACGGGGACGGGCAGTGGAGGAGGATCTGATGCGACGCCTGCCAAGAAGGACTTCCGCCGGGGCCCAGCGGGGCTTCAGCATGGTCGAGATGCTCCTGACCGCCTTCATCCTGGCGGTGGGGATCATGGGCCTGACCATGCTCCAGGTCATGGCCCTCAGGGGTGCCCGCGGGGGCCGGAGCCTGGGGACCGCCGTGCAGGTGGGCGAGATGGTCATGGACCAGATCGAGATGGAGGGCCGCCTCTCCTGGCTCAACATCACGGCCACCCAGGTGGCGGCGCCTGCGGCTCTGACCACGCTCAAATACATCAACAAGGTGCCCCTGGCCACCCCCCAGACCTTCACCATCAAGGGCGAGGTGCCCGTGGCCAGCGCGCCGGATCCCACCGATTCCACGCCCTTCTATACCGTGGTCATCGCCCAGAACAATGTCGGTGGTGTCCCCGGTACCACCACGGGGATCATCTCCGACTTCACGGTCAATGTGAACTTCTCCGACCAGGTGAATCCGGCCACCGGCGTGGCCATCCCTCGGGTGGTGACCATCACCAGGAGGATTCTCCATGGCTAAGCGGAACCGATGCCCGCAGGCGGGGTTCTCCCTCGTCGAGCTGCTGGTGGCCGTGATGTTCATCGGCATCCTGATGGCCGGCATGGCCAACGTCTTCAAGTCCAGCGTCAGCACCCTGACCACCTCCAGCGAGGGCATTTCCAGCGCCCGCAGGAACCGCATGTCCATCGACCTGCTCTACGACGACCTCAACACGGCGGGTCTCTACATCACCAATCTGACTGCACCGCCCCCCCTGAGCAGCACCAATCCCGCCTTCTACATCCTGCCCAACATGCCGGTGGCGGGGGCCGCGGCGGATGATCCCCAGACCGCCGATCAGCTGTACTTCTACCTGGACCAGCCGCTCCCCTTCGAAGGAACCCTGGTCGGTACGGGAGGTGGAACTGGGACGAATACCGCCCGCAGCGCCAGCCAACTGGTGATGGCCCAGGCCGCACCCGTGGCGGCGGACAACACCTACACCATCGATTGCGGGACCACCTCCTATGCCAACATGGTGCAAGACGGGAATTACGTCATCATCAAGGACTATTGGCAGACCCTCCTGGTCAAGGGGGCTCCGGCGGTAGCGCCACCCCCCGGAACCACCGTGACCGTCACCCTGGGCCCTGACCCCACGGTGGCCATTACAGGGGTCGGTGCCTCGGGGGCCCCTGCGAACGTCCAACACCTCCTCAACAGCGGGGTGTTGTTCTACCAGCCCGCTCAGATGGTGCGCTACAGCGTGCAGATGAAGCTCTATGACCCGCAGAAGGCCACCGGGACTCCCTGCCTGGTGCGGGACCAGGGCGTCTACAGTGCCGCTGGATTCAACCCCGTTCCAGCCCAGCAGTCCATCGTCGCCGAGAACGTCGCGGGATTCAAAGTCTACCTCAGTGCCAATTCAGGCCAGTCCTGGGCGGGACTCAATGCGGCCTATACGGGCTTCACCGCTGGTTGGACCAACGGTATCCAGACTGATCTCAACACCCAGCTGGCCACTGCCGGACGGGCCAATTTCACGACCACCGCCGTCGACCCCTTGGGCTGGTTCCGCGATATCCCCACCCTGGTGCGTTTGGATATCACCACCCGGACGGCCATGAAGCGGTCCGAATACTCGGCCACACCCCTCACGACCACGGCCTACAAGAACTTCACCCAGAGCCTCGTGATCGTGCCGCGGCACTCCGGCCTGACGATGAACTGATGGGAGTGACCATGCCACGCCGAACGGACCGTTCCTTTCAGGATGCCCAGGCCGGGGGCATCACCATCCTGGTCACCCTCATGCTGCTGGTGCTGATCACCGTCGGCGCCATGGGCATGTCCAAGAACGCCCTGCGGGAGCTGGCCATTTCCGGCACCACGCGCCAGGGTTCCATGGCCCGCAATACCGCGGACTCCGGCATCGAATGGGCTGTCTACTGGGTGAACCAGTACAACTCCCCCAG
>JARLGO010000071.1 GCA_031292655.1 Geothrix sp. | reverse complement strand
GACTTGGCGACGTGATCCCCGGACCTGGATGGCCATCGCCGGTGTGCTGCTGCTGTGGGCGTCGGCCTTCGCGGGCATCCGGGCCGGCATGCGGATCACCCCCGCCGGAGGCATCGGCGCGGACGGCTACGGCCCCGGCGAGCTGGCCCTGCTGCGGTTCGGGACCGCGTCCGCGGCGCTGGCCCTCTACGGCCTGGCGACCCGAATGCGGCTGCCGGCCCGCTCCGACCTGCCGGGCATCGGCCTCGCCGGCTTCCTGGGCATCAGTATCTACCATGTCGCCCTGAACTTCGGGGAGGTGACGGTCCAGGCCGGGGCCGCCTCCCTGCTCATCTCCGCCGCTCCCGTGTTCACGGCGCTGCTCTCGGTCCTGTTCCTGCAGGAGCGCCTCACGCGCCTGGGCTGGGGCGGCATCCTGCTGGCCTTCGGGGGCGTGGCGCTCATCGCCGTCAGTGGGAGCGGGGGACTGCACTTCACGCCCGGCGCCCTGCTCATCCTGCTTTCCGCGGTGGTGGCGGCGGCCTTCTCCATCCTGTCGAAGAAGACCCTCCGGCGCTACGCCGCCCTCGAGTTCACCAGCTACGCGATCTGGGCGGGCACCCTGCCCATGCTCGTCTTCCTGCCCGGCCTGGTCCGGCAGTTCCGCGGGGCCGCGCCGCCCGCCACCTTCGCCGTGATCTACCTGGGCATCTTCCCCGCCGCCATCGCCTACGTCCTGTGGAACTACGCCCTCTCCAAGATGCCCGCCTCCCTGCTGTCCAGCTTCCTGTACCTGTCTCCCGTGATCGCCAGCTTCATCGCCTGGGTGTGGCTGGGCGAGGTCCCCGCCCTGCTCACGATCCTCGGCGGCGGCCTCGCCATCCTCGGCGTGGTCCTCGTGCAGACGAAGGGGCATCAAACCCGCTGACGGCCCTCACCGGCCCTGCAGGAAGATCCGGGGATCCACCCGCGCGTCGTTGAGGCTCAGGGACCAGTGCAGGTGGGGTCCCGTGGCCCGGCCCGTCCGGCCCACTTCACCCAGCAGGTCCCCGGCCCTGAGCACCTGGCCCTGGGCCACGGCGACCTTCGACAGGTGGGCGAAGAGGCTCACCACCCCCTCGCCGTGGGCCAGGACCACGGTGTTGCCGCTGAAGAAGAAGTCGCCCGTCAGCACCACCACGCCGGCGGCGGGGGCGCGCACGGCCTGACCCGCGGGGGCCTTGATGTCCAGGCCCGAGTGGGGGGCCCGGGCCTCGCCGTTGAAGATCCGGCGCAGGCCGAAGGAACTGGTGAGGCTTCCGGGCGTGGGCTGGCGGAAGCTCAGGGTCGGGCTGAACCCCTCCGGCCACGCCTTCCAGGCGGTGGCCAGGAGGGCCTGCTCCCGGGCGATGCGCGCCTCGTCCTCAGGCTCGGGCGTCACCTGGCGCTGATTCTCCAGATGCAGCCGCTGCTGGGGGTACCGCTTGGGCCGGACGGCGAACGGAACCGGATTTCCCCCCACCTCGAGGAAGTCCCGGCCCGCCTTGGCGCTCAGCGGAATCCCCACCACCGCCACCCAGCCCGCGGCGCGGCGCCGGAGGAGCACCGGCTCGCCGTGGTAGGTCACCTTCGGCGCCTGGGCCTGGCCCTGGAGGGGAACGATGACCACGCCACCGGGCACCGGGGAGGGCTTGAAGGGAAGTTTGTTCGGCTCCGCGCTGATCGTGGCCGCGCTGACCGCCGTCGCGACCAGGAGAACCAGAGGGCGACAGGGAACGGAGCAGAGGGTCATGGGCATTCCTGGACGCTCACTCAGGCGAGGCCTTCAGGATACCGAGGGGTTCACGTAAACCCGTGAGACCGCGGCATCCGGCGAAGACCTGAATTGGACCGGTGAGGAACAGTGATGAACGGTGAGAAGGACAAGTACAGATTCACCGTTCCTCGCCGATTTGTTTTGTCTTGAGAGCCCCGTCCTGTCGGTGAGCCTGATCCAGCCACCCTCTTCACTTTCGAAGGCCATATCCGATCTCGCGGTTCTTTACTGATTCTGACCAGGTTCATCCATCCCGTTCGGGGACGGAACCGATTCAGGCGATGCGACCGTCCCACCCGTTGGATCAGGCGTGGGAAGTACCTCGCTGAACCCCACCTCCCGCATCTTCACGGCGTCCTGGTAGGCGGCGAGGATGGCGGTGCGGATGCGCAGGTACGAGGTCTCGGTGATCTTGGTGTTGAAGGTGAGGGTGGCCACCAGGTAGTCGCGACCGTCGGGCATGATCTGGGGGGCGCTGACCTGCACCTGGGGCTGCATGATGGTGCCAGAGCTGCCCTCGCGCAGACGGTTGGACACCGCATCGCACCAGGCCTGGAGCCGGGGAATGAGGACCTGTCCCTGCTCGGGCGAAGCCAGCATCACGCGGCCGTAGAGCGTGAAGAAGAGCCGCAGCTGCGGCGGATCGAAGGAATGGTTCAGGTAGCCCGACATGCTGGCGATCTGCTGGAAGTCCTTCAGCAGGGCCTGGAGCTTGGGGCTGGGGGCGGCG
>JARLGO010000379.1 GCA_031292655.1 Geothrix sp. | reverse complement strand
TGCCCGCACCGATCCCCGCCCCGGCTCCGGTCCCGGAGACCGAATCCGCGGAACCCCCGGAGCCCTTCGACCGCAACAACCGGGAGCAGCTCATCAAGGACTATGTGCCCCTGGTGAAGGTCGTGGCCCACCGCATCGCCTCCCGCCTGCCTTCGCATGTGGAGCTGTACGACCTCATCAACAGCGGCATCCTGGGCCTCATGGATGCCATCGAGAAGTTCGAGCCGGCCCGCAACATCAAGTTCAAGACCTACGCGGAACTGAGGGTCAAGGGCGCCATCCTGGACGGACTGAGGGATCTGGACTGGGTGCCCCGAAGCCTGCGCCGCAAGAAGAAGGACATCGAAGGGGCCTACCACACCCTCGAGCAGCAGTTCGGACGGGCGGCCACGGACGAGCAGGTGGCCGTCCACCTGGGGATCACCCTCGAGGAACTGCACAAGAACCTCGACGACCTGAAGGGCGTCACGCTGGGCACCTTCGTGGAGGTGGGCGAGGACGGCGAGGGGGAAAGCCTCATCAGCTTCGTCCCGGACCCCGACGCGGAGGACCCCAGCCAGACCTTCCAGGCCTCGGAGATCAAGGAGATCCTCCGGGATGCCATGGAGGTGCTGCCCAAGAAGGAGAAGTTCGTGGTCCAGCTCTACTACTTCGACGAGCTGACCATGAAGGAGATCGGGACCCTCCTGAACATCACCGAGTCCCGGGTATCGCAATTGCATACCAAGGCCATGTTGCGACTCCGGGGCAAGCTCCTGGAGAAGCACATCGAAGGGTAATCCATGGCCAAAATCCTAAGCCAAGAGGAAGTAGACGCGCTACTTAAGTCCCACACCAAGCCCGCCGCGAAGGCCTCGGGCGGCGGGGGGGCGGACCGGGGCGGGGCCCCAGCACAGGCAAAAAAGGCCCAGGTCCAGCGCAAGGTCACCCTCTACAACTTCCGCCGCCCCGACCGGGTGAGCCGGGAGCAGATGCGGTCGCTCCACTTCATGCACGACCGCTTCGCCCGGAACTTCTCCAGCTCCCTCAGCGCCTACCTGCGCACCATCACGGAAGTGAACCTGGTGAGCGTCGAACAGCTCAGCTACCAGGAATTCCTCCTCTCGGTCCCCGATCCGACCTGCTTCAACGCCATCTCCATCAAGCCCCTGGAAGGCGCGCTGGCCCTGGAGGTGAACCCGACCCTGGTGTTCCCCATCATCGACAAGATGCTGGGCGGTCCCGGGGAGCCCCTGAAACAGCTCCGCACCATGACGGACATCGAGCAGAGCATCTTCGACGGGGTGCTGAAGCTGGTGCTGGAGGACCTTCGCGAGGCCTGGCGGGGCATCGTGGACCTGGACTTCCGCATCCAGGCCCGGGAAACGAGCCCCCAGCTCATTCAGATCGTGGCGCCCAACGAGGTGGTCCTCCTCGTGGTCTTCGAGGTGAAGATCGGCCCCGTGGCGGGCATGATCAACCTGGCCATCCCCAGCATCATCCTCGAACCCATCTCCACCAAGTTCGACCAGGAGATGTTCACGGGCTACAAGAAGTCCTCCACCTTCGAGGAGGCCCGCCTGCTCCTGGCCAGCCTGAAGCGCTGCGACATGGAAGCCGCCGCCGAGATCCACGGCACGAGCCTCAGCATGGAGGAGGTGCTTCAGCTGAAGGCCGGAGACCTGATCCCGCTGACCAAGCGGTTCGACGCGGAACTGGACCTCTGCGTGGATGGCATTCCCCGCTTCGTGGGCCTGGTGGCCCTGAATCCCAACGGGAAGCGCGTGTTCCAAGTGACCGGCAACCGGTCGGAGGGGTGAACCATGGATGCCCGAGATACTGAGCTCTACCAGAAAGTCGGCGGCACCTTCGCCGAAAGCATGGCTTCCGTATTCTCCATGCTCACCGGACGCGAGTTCCAAATGAAGTCCGTGCCGGGGGAGCTGCTGGAGACGCCCGGCGTCTCCGCGCTCCAGGAAGGCACCGGGATCCTGGTCAAGGCCAACTACCAGAAGGGGCTGAGCGGCACCCTCTTCTTCACCCTGCCCCTCCGGGAAGGCACCATGCTGGTGGACCTCATGCTGGGCGGCGAGGGGGCGCCCGCCGATGAGCTGGTGGGAGATTCCAAGGACGCCCTGGCGGAGACCTTCAACCAGGTCATGGGCAGTGCCAATCAGACCCTGTCGGACCTGGCTGGCGAGACCTTCGCCATCGCCAATGTGGAGATCCTCGCCCTGGCGCCGGACGCCGCGGCCTTCGTGGAACAGCTGGGGCAGGGCAGTTTCCAGGACATCCAGCTGCCCACCGTCCAGGACGCCCTGAACACCACGGTCCATCTCCTGTTCCCGGACCTCCTGCTGCAGCAGCTCAAGCGGAAGCTGGGCCTGGGCGAGGCCCCCGCGCCGATCCCGGAACCTTCACCGGCCTCCGTGTCCGCCACCCTGGCCGCGCCTCCGCGCCAGGCGCCCGTGGCCTCCGGGCCGGCCACGGATTCGGGCAACCTGGACCTGCTCCTGGACATCCAGCTCCCGGTGGTGGTGCGGATGGGGCAGACCGAGATGCAGATGGGCGAGCTGCTGAAGCTCACGCCCGGCTCCATCCTCGAGCTGAACCGC
>JARLGO010000070.1 GCA_031292655.1 Geothrix sp. | reverse complement strand
TCCTTGGTGCCCAGGTCCCGCAGCCCGATGATGAGGTTTTCCGGGATCCCCACCAGACCGAAGCCGCCCACCATGAGGGTCGCACCATCCGGAATGCCCGCCAGGGCCTCGGCTATCGATTTGCACTCCATCGGCTGCCTCCTCTGGGCGGATAGGGTCAGGCGATCATACCAAGACCGGATACCGGTGTAGGATGGCCCCACCGCCAACCCGCCTCGGAGGAGCTGCCATGACCACGCGCAGAGATTTCCTTGCCACCACCGGTCTGGCGACCGCCGGCGTCCTGGTCGGAACCGCCACGGGCGTTGCGGCCAAGGAGGCTCCGGCCGCCAAGAAACATGAAGGGCCCCATGAGCTCCCCAAGAACGTGACGCTCCTGTCCATCGACCAGGGGGACGGGACGGAAACCCTCGGGGTCAAGACGGGCAAGGGGATCCTCGACGTCAGGAAGGCCGCTCGGATCCTGGGCCTCGCGGCCCCCATGACCCTCGAGGAGCTCCTCCGGGAGGGGAATGCGGCGGAGCTGAACCAGCTGATCGCGGCGGCCGGCCGTTCCGCCAAGGCCAAACCCGCCTTCCTGGAGGAATCGAGGATCAAGTACGGCCGCCTCTTCACCCACCCCGGCAAGATCGTCTGCGTCGGCCTCAACTACAAGCGCCACGCCAAGGAAGTGGGCATGAAGGAGCCGCGGGTGCCGCCCCTGTTCAACAAGTACAACAACGCCCTCGCCGCCCACGAATGCACCATCACCCTGCCCCCGAAAGACGTCGCCTTCAAGTTCGACTACGAGACGGAACTGCTCATCGTCATGGGCAAGGCCGCCCGGAATGTCCCGGAAGCGGAGGCCCTGAACTACGTCGCGGGCTACTGCACCGCCAACGATTTCTCCGCCCGGGACCTGCAGCTGGAGACGCCCAGCGTCCAGTGGATGATCGGCAAGACCCTCGACCAGTTCGCGCCCATCGGGCCCTACTTCGTGTCGGCGGACCTGGTGGGCGACCCGAACAATCTGAAACTCGAGACCCGCGTCAACGGCGAGGTGCGCCAATCCTGGAACACCAACGACTTCATCTTCAACACGCAGCAGATGATCGCCTACATCTCGAAGCACTGGACGCTGGAGCCCGGCGACATCATCTTCACCGGCACGCCCCATGGGGTCATCCTGGGCTATCCGAAGGAGAAGCAGGTCTGGCTGAAGGCCGGCGACGAGGTCGTCAGCTCCATCGAGAAGCTGGGGGAGCTGAGGTTCCGCCTGGCCTGATCCCCCGTTCCGTACTGGTGCCGCCTAGAAATGCGCGTGCTCGGTGCGCCGGATGATCTCATCCTGCAGGGCCTCCGAGAGGTCGCAGAAGTAGTCGCTGTAGCCCGCCACGCGGACGATGAGGTCCCGGAACTGCTCCGGCCTGGCCTTGGCCTCGCGCAGCTTCGCGGCGGTGACCACGTTGAACTGCATGTGGTGGCCGTCCAGCTTGAAGTAGGCGCGCACGAGGCTGTGCAGGTGGTCGATGCCCCCCTCCCCCTCCAGCAGGCTGGGCGTGAACTTCATGTTCAGCAGGGTGCCGCCGGTCTTCACGTGGTCCATCTTCGCCGCGGACTTGAGCACGGCCGTGGGTCCCTGGCGGTCCGCGCCCTGCACGGGGCTGATGCCCTCGGACAGGGGCTCGCCCTGCCGGCGGCCATCGGGGGAGGCCAGGCAGACCTGGCCGAAGTAGACATGGCAGGTGGTGGGCAGCATCTCCAGGCGGTAGGCGCCGCCCTTGGTGTTGGGGCGCCCGTCGATGGCCTGGAAGAGCAGCTTGAAGGTGCGGGTCATCAAGGCATCGACATAGTCGTCGTCGTTGCCGTACTTGTGGGTCTTGTTCACCAGCCGCTGGCGCAGGGCCTCCTGGCCCGCGAAGTCCCCGTCCAGGGCCTGGATGAAGGCCGGCAGGGCCAGGTCCCCCTGGTCGAAGGCCAGCTCCTTCAGGGCCGAGAGGCTGTCCGCGATGCTGCCGATGCCCACGGCCTGGATGAAGCTGTTGTTGTAGCGGGCGCCGCCGGCGTTGTAGTCCCGCCCCTTCGCGATGCAGTCGTCGGTGATGACGGAGAGGAACGTGTGGGGCATGCGGGTGGCGTAGAGGCGCTCGATGATCTGGTTGCCCCGGATCTTCACGTCCAGGCCGTGGCGCACCTGGGTCTCGAAGGCCGCGAAGAGTTCCTCGTAGGTCTTGAACCCGGCGGGGTCGCCGGTCTTCGGACCGATCTGCTTCCGGGTGCGGGGGTCGCACCCGTCGTGCAGCGCCAGCTCCAGCATCTTCATCAGGTTGAAATAGCCCGTGAGGATGTAGGCCTCCTTGCCGAAGGCGCCCACCTCCACGCAGCCCGAGCAGCCCCCCTCCCGGGCGTCCTCCAGGGTCTTGCCCTGGCGGAGCTGCTCTTCCACCACGGCATCGGCGTTGAAGAGGGAGGGGAAGCCGTAGCCGTTGCGGATCACCTTCAAGGCGTGCTTCAGCACCCGGTCCGGGGTCTTGCGGGAGACCTGCAGGTTGCTGCTGGGCTGCAGCAGGTGCATCTCGTCGATGATGTCCAGCAGCAGGTGCGTGAGCTCGTTGGAGCCGTCGCTCCCGTCCGGCAGGAGGCCGGCCAGGTTGAGGTTGGCGAAGTCCGTGTAGGTGCCGCTTTCGGCGGCGGTCACGCCCACCTTGGGGGGGGCGGTGTGGTTGTTGAACTTCACGAAGAAGCACTCCAGCAGCTCCTTCGCCCCCTCCCGGGTGAGGGTGCCCTCGGCCAGCCCCTTCTGGTAGAAGGGCCAGAGGTGCTGGTCCAGATGGCCCGGACTGTAGGCGTCCCAGCCGTTCAATTCGGTGATCACCGCCAGGTGGTGGAACCAGTAAGCCTGGAGGGCCTCGTGGAAGTCGCGGGGGGCGTGGGCGGGCACGTGGCGGCAGACCTGGGCGATCTTCAGGAGCTCCTGTTGGCGAAGGGGGGTGGCCTTCGCGGCTTCCGCCTCGGCCAGGGCCGCGTGCCGCTGCGCGAAGCGCATGACGGCATCGCAGGCGACGGCCATGGCCCGGAGCTGCTCCCGCTTGTCCAGGGCCTCGGGATCCCCCTCGACATCAAGCATGGCCTCGGCGCAGGCGATGTCGGCCTGGAAGTCCAGCAGGCCCTTCCGGAAGAGCTTGCCGTCGCCCACGGTGTGGCCCGGGGCGCGCTGCTCCATGAACTCTGTGAAGCAGCCCGCCTCGTAGGCGTCGTGCCACTCCCGGGGCAGTTCCTGGAACATCTGGTCCCGCATGGACCGGCCCTTCCAGAAGGGGATGATCTCCCGCTCGTAGGTCTCTATCACGGGCGGTTCCACCTTGTACTGGGTCTTCTCCCGGGAATCCAGGATCCGCAGGTCCTCGGCGCTGTGGCAGGTCAGTTCCGGATAGGTGGGCACGGCCTTGGGCCGGGGTCCGCGCTCGCCCACGATGAGTTCGCCCTCGCCCATCCAGAGGGTCTTCTGCTCGCAGAGGGTCAGGAAGTTCAGGGCCCGGAGCATGGGGATGCTGTGCCGCCCCTGGTGCTCCCTGTAGAAGGCCGTGGTGAGCTCCGCCCGCTCGGAGCTGATGGAGGGGATCGCGGCCAGGCTCTCCTGGCGCAGTCGCTCGGTGCGTTCGTTCATGGGCGGCCTCCGATGGTCGTGTTCAGGCCCCGGGCGCGAAAGCGCGCCGCCAGGGCCTCCAGCGCCTCGCTGCTGGGGGTTTCGAGATCCTGCGGGCCCTGGACCGCACCCACCCGGACGGCCTTCGCCTCCCCCATCGGGTGGTAGGGGAGCAGGTCCACCTGCCGGACCCCGGGCAGGGGCTCCAGGAAGGCCGCCGTGGCCTCCAGGTTGGCCAGGTCGTCGTTGATGCCGGGGATGACGGGGACCCGGATCCAGATGGCGGGGTGGACGCCGGACAGGGCCTTGAGGTTCTGCAGGATGGGGACGTTGGAGACCCCGGTGGCCGCCCGGTGGCGCGCCTCGTCCATCAGCTTGAGATCGTAGAGGACCAGGTCGGCGCAGGAGGCCGCCTCGGCCAGGTCCTGCCAGCTCCCGTACCCGCAGGTGTCCAGGGCCGTATGGATCCCCTCGGCGCGAAGCAGGCCCATGGCCTCGATGACGAAGGGGGCCTGCAGGAGCGGTTCTCCGCCGGAAAACGTCACGCCCCCGCCGGATTCATCAAAGAAGATGCGGTCCCGGAGGAGGGCCGCCACCAGGGCGGAGGCGTCCATCTCCTGTCCCACGGCCTGAAGCGCCCCCGTGGGGCAGGCCTCCACGTCCGCTTCGGTCCGGTTCTGCACGAGCGGTTCCGAGCGCTCCTCTTCGCTGCAGATGCCGCAGGCCATGCAGCGGTGCCCCAGGCGGATGAACTGGGTCCGCGGGGCCTGGCTTTCGGGGTTGTGGCACCAGGTGCAGGCCAGGGGGCACCCCTTCATGAAGACCGTGCTCCTCAGGCCCGGACCGTCCTGGAGCGAGAAGCGCTGGACGTTGAAGACCAGTCCGCTTGGCATCTGAAGCTCCGGGAGAAAGGGTTCCGTCCCCCGTACGGATGGGGACGCGTGGCCAAGGGCCTCCAGCGGAGGGGGCCACCGCCCTCCAGTCTGCGTTAAGGTAGTCCCATGCGCCACAAGCTCTCCCGCCAGCGCGGCTTCACCCTCATCGAACTGGTCGTGGTCATGACCATCCTGGCCCTGCTTGCCACGGTGGGCCTGGCGGGCTACCGCCACAAGACCAAGGTCGCGCGGGAGGCGGTGCTCAAGGAGAACCTCTTTCAGATCAACCATTCCCTGGAGCAGTACCGGGCCGATCGGGGCAAGTACCCCTCCAGCCTCAACGCCTTGAGGGAGCTGGGCTACCTGCGGGACATCCCCTGGGATCCCATGACCCAGTCCCGCGAGACCTGGCAGACGGAGCTGGAGCCCCCCGATCCGGACAACCCCGACGCCGAGCTGGGCGTCTACCGGGTCCGCAGCGGCTCCACGGAAAAGGGAGAAAACGGCATTCCCTACAACGAATGGTGAGCCTAGCCCACCGCCCATAGCCCACAGCCCACAGCCCCCATGAGTCCGAAAACCCTCCGTCACCTCGATCGAGCCAGCATGGTCCTCCTACTTTTGTGGGCGGGGGCGGCTCTGGGCTTCGGCCTCTTCTCGGCCCCCGTCTTCTTCCGGGAGCTGTCCAGCCGGGATGTGGCGGGGCGCATCGCGGGGCTGATCCTCGCCCGCCTGGACTGGGCGGCCTGGGGGGCCTTCGGCCTCGCCGGCCTGAGCTGGGCGGGCCGCTGGATGGCGGAGGTCCAGGAGGATCTCATCGGCCCCATCCGCCTCTGGAGCGCGGGCCTGCTGGTGGCCCTGCTCATGTGCCTGGCCAGCAGCTTCATCGTGTCCCCCAAGCTCCGGGAGATCCGGGCCCGCATCCAGGCGCCCATCGAGAGCCTGGCCCCGGACCAGGCGGATCGGGCGGCCTACCAAAAGGCCCACGGCCTCAGCCGCAACCTGTTCTTCCTCCGCATCCTGCTGGCCGTGGGCCTGGCGGCCACGGTGGGCCTCCTGCCCCGGGGGGCTGAGGACTAGTCCAGCACCTGGACCTTGTCGCCATCCCGGAGATTGGGGTTGGGGTTGAGGAGGATCCGGGTGCCGGCGGCCAGGCCCTGCAGAACGCGGACCCGGCTGCCGACATCCTCCCCCAGGACCAGGGGCTGCAGGTGCACCTGGCCCGCCTCCAGGACGGCGGCGAAGGGCTTGTCCCCCTTCACGAGGAGGGCCTCGGAGGGGATCTCCAGGCGGCCGTTGCCCTTGGGAAGCCGCAGCGTCACCCGCGCGTAGCCGCCGCCCACGAACTTCCCGTCCCGGTTGTCCAGGTCCGCCTCCGCCAGCATGGTGCGGGTCCGGGTGTCCAGGGCTCCCGCCACGCGGCTGATCCTGGCCTTGCTCACCAGGTCCGGGTGCTCCGCCGGGCTCACCTCCACCTCCTGGCCCACCCGGGCGAGGGTGGAGGCGGACTGGTCCAGGAAGAAGGTCACTCGGAGCCGGCTCACGTCCGAGACCGTGACGATGGGCTGGGAGGACATGGAGGAGGTGGCGTTTTGGATGAAGGCCCCGGGATCCACGAAGCGCGCCGTGACCACCCCGGCGTAGGGCGCCACCAGCTTTTCGTAGCCCTCCACCTCCGCCTGGGAGAGCCAGGTCTGCTTGGCGACCTGAGCTGCGGCTTGGGCGTTGTCCACGTCCAGGGTGCTGGCGATCTTTTCGCGGCCCAGCTGAACGAGCCGATCGGCGGTGCGCTGGAGGTTCTCATAGTTGGACTTGAGGGCGAGGGTCTGCTTTTCCGTCTCCGGGGACTGGACGATGGCCAGCACCTCCCCCTTTCGGACCAGGCTGCCCTTGTCCACCCGGATCTCCTTGAGGAAGCCGCCGATCTTGGCATAGAGGGTGGTGGAGGCCCAGGGGAGGGCCTCCGCCTGGAACGAGAGGGCGGCTCCCCCGGCACCGGCCCCGACCACCAGCGTGTGGACCCTGGGACCGGCCTCCACGGCGGCCTTCCTCGAGGCGCCCTCCTTGCCCAGGGAATGCTGCTGGGCAAACATGAGGATGCCCACGGTGGCCAGCACGGCCAGGGTCAGGGCGATCCCCACCATGCGGAAACGGGAGGAGGAGGCAGTCTCGTTCATGCTTCACTTCCTTGCTGTTCGATGTGGAACTGCTCGTCCAGGAGGTGAGCCGTGGGGGGCTTGGTCCGGAAGAGGCTGTAGATGACGGGGACGATGAAGAGGGTGACGACCGTGGCCACCAGGAGGCCGCCGATGACCGCCCGCCCCAGGGGGGCGTTCTGGCTGCCGGCCTCGCCCAGACCCAGGGCCATGGGCACCATGCCCAGGATCATGGCCAGGGCGGTCATGATCACGGGCCGGAGACGGACCTGCCCGGCGCGGCTCGCCGCCTCCAGGGCCGAGAGCCCCGGTTCCACCGCGCGGACATCGTTGGCGAAGCTCACCAGCAGGATGGAGTTGGAGGTGGCGATGCCCACGGCCATGATGGCGCCCATGAGGGATTCCACGTTCAAGGTGGTGCCCGTGAGCGCCAGCATCCAAAGAATGCCCACCATGGCCCCGGGCACGGCGAAGATGATGATGAAGGGGTCCAGCCAGCTCTGGTAGAGCACGGCCATGAGGAGGTAGACCAGGGCGATGGCGATGACGAGGCCGCCGCCCATGTCCCGGAAGGCGTCCAGCATCACGTCGAACTGGCCGCGGATCCGGATGGAGGTGCCCTTGGGCAGGGGACCCAGGCCCTTGATCTTGGCCTGGATGTCCTTGACCACGCTGCCGAGGTCGCGGCCATCCACGCCCGCCATGACGTCCAGCACCCGCATCACCGTGTAGTGGGTGAGCTCATTGGGAACCCCCACGTGGCGCAGGGAGGCGAAGCCCGACAGGGGCACCGAGGGGGCCATGGTATTGGCCGTCGCCGCCGCGAAGGCCGGGGCCTGGAAGGGGCGGGAGGCGCCTCCCGGATTGAAGGGAGTGCCCATGAGCCGTTCGGGGGAATCGAATTTCTTCAACGGCGTCTTCACCTGGACGGTGTAGTTGACGCCATTGTTGGGATCCAGGAAGAAGGAGGGCGCCAGCTGCCCGTTCCCGGAGAGGGACACCAGCAGGCCGTTGGCCACGTCGGCCTGGGACAGGCCCAGGCGCGCGGCGCGGTAGCGGTCCACGTCCACCTGGTAGGCGGGGGCGTTCAGGGTCTGCTTGAGGCGCACGTCCACGGCCCCGGGCACCGTGCGCACGGCGTCCTGGAGGCGCTTGGCCACCTCGGCGCCCTTGACGAGGTCATAGCCCTCCACCTGGATGTCGATGGGCGCCGGGATGCCGAAATTCAGCACCTGGCTCACCAGGTCCGCAGGCTGGAAGTAGAACGCGAAGTTGGGGAAGCGCCGCGGCAGCTCGGTGCGCAGGGCGTTCATGTAGATGGAAGTGGGGCGATGCTCCTTCCGGAGCGTGATGGTCAGGTCTGCGTCCTGGCTGGTGACGTTGTCGGTGGGGATGAAGGCCATGTTGAAGCTGATGGGGACCCCGATGTTGCTGGTGAGGGAGCTCAGGTCCCGGGAGGGGACGACCTCCCGCACCGCCTGCTCCACCTCGGCCACGCGGAGTTCCGTCTCCTCCAGGCGAAGGCCGCCCGGAGCCCGCACATGGAGTTTCATGATGCCGGCGTCCACCGGGGGGAAGAAATCCCGGCCGATGACCAGCAGCAGCCCCGAACTGATGATGAAGATCACCGCGGACAGAATCAGGGCGAACTTCCTGTGGTGCAGCACGCGATCCAGGACCCGGCCGTAGGCATTCTGGAAGGTGCCGAACCAGCTCTCCCGCCAGTGGTTGAACCGCCCCATCCAGGTCTCGGGTTCCGGCTCCCCGTGTTCCAGGAGCATGCGGGCCAGCGTGGGCACCAGGGTGCGGGACAGGAGGTAGGAGGCCAGCATGGAATACACCACGGCCATGGCCAGGGGGGTGAAGAGGTACTTGGCCGGGCCCTCCAGGAGCACCACGGGGAAGAACACGATGCAGATGGAGAGGGTGGCCACGATGGCGGGCACGGCGATCTGGCTGGCGCCATCCAGGATGGCCACGGTCAGCTTCTTGCCCATGGCCTGGTTCCGGTTGATGTTCTCCACCTCCACCGTGGCGTCGTCCACCAGCATGCCGATGGCCAGGCTGAGGCCGCCCAGGGTCATGAGGTTGAGGGTCTGGCCCGAGAGCTTCAGGCCGATGATGCCGAACAGGATGGCCAGGGGGATGCTGGTGCAGACCAGGATCATGGACCGCCAGGAGCCCACGAACACGAAGATCATCAGCGATACGAGCACGCTTGCGGCCAGGGCCTCCTTGGCCACGGACTTGATGGCGTCCCGCACGAAGTCACTCTGGTCCACGTCGAACTTGAGCTCCAGGCCCTTGGGCGCGGCGGCCTGGATGCTGGGCAGGGCCTCCTTGGCGGCGTCCACCACCGCGAGGGTGGAGGCGTCGGCTTTCTTGAGGATGGCCATGAACACGGCCCGCCGCCCGTCGATGCGCACGATGTTGGTCTGGTCCGCGAAGCCGTCGTAGACGTCGGCCACGTCGGCCAGGTAGACCGGGGCCCCGTTGATGACCTTCACCGGCAGCCACTTGAGGTCCTCCACCCGGGAGGGGCTGGAATTGGTGAGGATCGGCACCTCGCGGGTGTCCATGCGGGCGATGCCCGCGGGAGTGATGACGTTCTGGCTGGAGACGGCGGTCATCACGTCGGCGGGGCTGAGCCCCTGGGAGTCCAGCTTGGCGGGGTCGATGTCCACGGCGATCATCCGGGAGCGGCCGCCATAGGGGGCCGGCGTGGAAAGCCCCGGGATGGTGAACAGCTTCATGCGGATGAAGTTGGTGGCGTGATCGTAGATCTGCTGCTCGGAAAGGGTGTCGCTCCGAGCCGTGAGCTGCACCACGGGCACGTTGCTGGCGTTGAACTGGATGATGGTCGGCGGCGTCATCCCCGGGGGCATGAACTTGAGGACCGTGCCCGACACGGCCGAGACCTGGGCGATGGCCGCTCCGATGTCCGTGCCCGGCTGGAAATAGATCCGCATGATGCCCACGCCCTGGATGCTCTGGGACTCGATGCGCTGGATGCCATTGACCGTGGTGGAGAGGGCCCTTTCGCTCAGGGAGATCACCCGCCGTTCCATCTCCTCGGGGGCCAGCCCGGTGTAGTTCCACACCACGGCCACCACGGGGATGTCGATGGCCGGGAAGATGTCCACCGCCATCCGGCGGATGGAAAGGAAGCCCATCAAGATGACCAGGAGGCACATCACGGCCACGGTATAGGGGCGGCGCAGGGCCAGTCGAACGATCCACATGTCTGTCGCTCCCTACTTCGTCGTCCCGGAAGCGGGCTCACTGAGCTCCGCCTCCATCCGGTCCAGGTTGTCCATGACGGAGGCCAGCAGGCTCCGCAGCTGAGTCTGTTGGGCGGCGCCCAGCCCCCGCTCCATCCCCTCCCGCATGTACTGGCGGAAGCCCTGGAGGTCCTCGAGCAGGGCTTCCGCCTGGGGCTCCAGGTGGAAGAGGATCCGCCGCCCGTGGTTCGGGTCCGGTTCCGCGCGCACGAAACCCCGATCCTGGAGGGTCCGGAGGATCCGGCTGGCGGTGGGCTTGTCCATCCAGGTGCACTTCGCCAGGTCCCCGTGGCAACGCCCGTCCTGTTCGGCCACGGCCATGATCAGCTGGTACTGCTGGGGTGTGAGGCCCAGGGGCCCCAGCCGGCGCCAGGCCACCTGCCGCATGCGGCTCTTGGTGGCGTTGATGATGTGAGGCAGGCTTTCGGATTTCCAGGAGGTCGGAAGTTGCATAAGCAACAAGTTACGCAACAGCCTTCCCGCTGTCCAGTCCCATTCGCGGAAAGGCCTGGTCAGGGGGCGAGGACGGGCTCGGGCAGTTCCCAGTCCTCCAGGACCCGGGGCTTGGGCGGTCCGGGGATGAGCGCCCGCATCCAGAGGCGGATCTCGTCCAGTCCCGCGCCTTGGATGGCGCAGGCCTGCACGGCCCCGGGGTGGCGTTTCCTCAGGTCCAGCTTCTGGGGCCGGTGGAGCCGGTCCACCTGGTTCAGCACCAGGAGCCGGGGCTGGGCATCGATCCCTTCGGGCTCGCAGCCGATGTCCCGGAGCGTGGCGCCCACCACCTTGAGGTGCTCCTCCAGGTCCGGATGGGCCGCGTCGGCCACCACCAGCAGGGCATCCGCCGTCCGGACCTCCCCCAGCGTGCTGCGGAAGGCCGCCACCAGCTGGTGGGGCAGCTTGCGGATGAAGCCCACCGTATCGGCCACCAGGCAGTGCTTGGGCTCCGCCCCCCCCTCGCCGGTCTCCGGATTGAAGTCCTGGCCCAGCCAGGCCTTGCGGGTGGTGGTGTCGAGGGTGGCAAAGAGCAGGTCCCGGGGCTCGCCCTCGCCGGTCAGGGCCTTCAGCAGGCTGGTCTTCCCCGCATTGGTGTAGCCCACCAGGGCCACCCGCGGGAGCCCCTTGGGCCGGCCCTGCCGCTGGGTCTCCCGCACCTGCTCCAGGTGGGCGAGCTCCCGCTTGAGCTGGCTGATCCGCGTGCGGATCATGCGGCGGTCCACTTCGATCTGGGTCTCGCCGGGGCCCCCGCGCAGGCCCACCCCGCCCCCCTGGCGTTCC
This sequence comes from Geothrix sp., assembly GCA_031292655.1. Classification (GTDB taxonomy): domain Bacteria; phylum Acidobacteriota; class Holophagae; order Holophagales; family Holophagaceae; genus Geothrix. The sequence goes on along the minus strand of JARLGO010000070.1, from coordinate 7,270 downwards.
AGGTGGGTCCAGGCCCCCTTCAGGCGGGGCAGCTCGTACTCACAGCGGGCCAGCTCCACCTGGGCCTTGGCCTCCCGGGTCTGGGCCCGCTGCTCGAAGATGCTGAGGATCAGGCCCGTGCGATCCAGGCAGATGAGACCCGTGAGCTTCTCGATGGCATTCACCTGGCTGCCCCTCAGCTCGTCGTCGCAAATGAGGTGCCGCACGCCCTGGCGGGCGACCTCGCCGGCCAGGGCCTCGAGCTGGCCGGACCCGTAGAAGGTCTTGGAGGCGATCTCGGAGCGCCTGAGGACGCGCCGGGCCAGGACCTCGAAGCCGCAGCTCCGGGCCAGCTCGGCCAGCTCCAGCAGGTGGTCCTGGATGGGGTCCTCCCGGTCCTCGGGGCCCTGGCGGGCGACGAGCAGGCAGCGGGGGAGCACGGTTTCATCCATATGGCAAAGCTGCCTGCCTGGCAGGCAATAATCAAGCCCCTGCCTTGCAGGACGATGGGGTGGATGAGGAGCCGCGACTTCATGGCCATGTTCGGGACAAAAAAGACCAAGCCCACGGAGGAATCCGAGCTGGTCCTGGCCTACCTGGAGGAGGTCCAGCGGGTGCGGACCGCGCTGCTGGCCTTCGACGCGAAGGGGCATGAGACGCCGGCCTCCCTGGTCGCCATCACGGAAGAACGGGTCACCCTTTCCGTCCAGGGACGGGTGCAGGCCGACAAGGGAGAGCCGGTCACCCTCCTTTTCCATCTGGACGGCCTCCGCTTCAAGACCACGGGCCGGACCCAGGAATCCAAGGCCGGGACCCTCACCCTGGATCTGCCCCCCCGCATCGAACTGGCCGAACGCCGGAAGAAGCCCCGCGCCCGGCTGAACCAGCGGGAGGGGGCCACGGCCATCGCCCTCACCGGCCTGTTTGACGGCATCGGCCTGACCGGCACCATCGACAACATCTCCGGGGGCGGGATGTGCCTGAAGGTGAGTCGGGCCATGAACGTGAAGACCCAAGGCCCCATGCACCTGGGCTCCAACCTGCTTTCCGTGGGGCAGGTCTTCATGCTGGTCAAGCTCAGCAAGCTGCCCAAGTGCCCCCCCATCGAACTGGGAGGCACGGCCACCCACGTGGCCTCCGAAGGCGGGCTGCTCTCCGTGGGCATCGCCTTCGAGCCCGGCAAGGAGGCCCTGCTGGGGCCCGTCCGGTCCCTGGTGTCGAGCCGGTCCAACCCCATTCCGACCTCGGTCCCCCCCAAGGCGCGCAGGCTCCCCGAAGCGGAGTCCCGGCCCGCGGAACCCGCCATCGAACTGGCCTCGGCCCGCCCGGTGCCCCGGAAGGAGCCCGAGGCCGCGCCGCCGGATCCCGTCCCCGCCCCGGAGCCGGTCCCGGCCCCCGAGCCCGATCGGCCGGTCCCAGCCCCGGAGGCACCTCCGGCTCCGGAGGCCCACAGCCGGGGAATGGCGCTGCTCCGCGTGAAGAAGCGCACCCGGAACCTCCTCCTGGCCATGCCGGAAGGACCGGACCGGGACGCCCTGGCCGAATTCCTGGCGGCGGATGGCTACGGCCAGATCCTCCCCGTGGCGACCCTGACCGAGCTGCTGGAGTGCCTGGATCGCGCCCAGCTCGTGTTCGTGGACGGAGGCGTGGCCGAGGTCCAGGGCCTGGCCCTGGCCTCGCTCCTCCGCCGCAAGCTCGAGGAGGACATGCCGCCGGTGGTCCTGGCGGAGGACACCGTGGATTCCGAGCTGGTGCTGGGGGCGCAGGAGACCGGCGTGGCCCAGATTCTCGTGAAGCCCTACAGCCTGGACCAGGACTTTCTGCACATGCTGGAGGCGCACCTGGGCATCGGCTAGGACCCGAGCGGCTACCCTGGATCCATGCCCTTGTTCGAACGCACCATCGCCGACCGCTACCTGAAGACCCACCGCAAGGGGGCCTTCGTGCGGGTCATGGTGCGCTTCGCCCGGGGCGGCACGGCCCTGGGGGTCTTCGCCATGGTGGTGACCCTGGCCGTCATGAACGGCTTCCGGGAGGAGATCCAGGCCACGCTATTCAGCGCCACCGCCCACTTCACCGTCTTCAACCTGGCCGGCGATATTCCGGACACGGCCGGGGCCCTGAAGACCATACGTGCGGTCCCCGGTGTGCGGGCCGCCTCTCCCATCCGCCTGGAGAAGGGCCTGCTGCGCCGCCCCGACAGCGAGATGCCCCCCGAGGCCGTGGTGGTGAAGGCCGTGGACCCGTCCACGGCCCATGGGACCTCCAGCATCTTCGATTCCATGGTGCCCATCCCGGTGGAGCAGCTGAAGGAGGGGGAGATCGTGCTGGGCCAGGAGCTGGCCCAGAAGCTGGGCCTGCGGGTGGGCGACACCGTGGCCCTGGCCTTCTTCCACCTGGAGCTGGGCCTGGGCGGCCAGCAGCCCAAGGTGGCCGCCTTTCGCGTGGCCGGAACCTTCTACACCCACAGCTCCGAGTACGACAAGGCCTGGGCCTTCATCCATCTGGCGGATGCCATGCGCATGGCCCGCTCCGAAGGCCGTGCGGAGATGATCGAGGTGCGCGCCAAGAGCATCGACGCCATCGCCGAAGTGAAACCCCGCGTGCTGGCGGCCCTGGGCCCGGCCTACCAGGCCACGGACCTGCGGGACTCCAACAAGGCCCTCTTCGCGGCCCTCACCGTGGAGAAGTGGGCCTTTGCCGCCATCCTCAGCCTCATCGTGCTGGTGGCCGCCTTCAACATCGTGGCTTCCCTGGTGCTGCTGGTGACGGAAAAGCGGCGCGACCTGGGCGTGCTGCTGGCCCTGGGCGCCACGCCGCGGCAGATCCAGCGGCTCTTCGAGCTGCAGGGCCTGCGCATCGGCGCCGTGGGCACCGCCTGGGGCCTGGGCACCAGCGTGCCCCTCTGCCTCATCCTGGACCACTTCAAGCTGCTGAAGCTGCCCGCCGCCGTCTACGACTTCATCACCTACATGCCCTTCCGCCTCAAGTGGCCGGATGTCGTGCTGGTGGCCGTCTTCCCCCTCCTGGTGTCCTGGCTGGCGGCGCGCTACCCCGCCAAGAAGGCCGCCACCCTGGATCCTGTCGACGCGCTGAGGGCGGAATGATCGGACAACCGCTTTCCATCACCCAGTTGCACAAGACCTACCCGGGCAACGCCCATCCGGTCTTCGACGGCTTCGACCTCCAGGTGGAGGCGGGCAGCCTTTGCGCCATCGTGGGTGTTTCGGGCGTGGGCAAGACCACCTTGCTGAATTGCATCGCGGGTCTGGACCACTGGGAAGGCGGCACCATCGCCGTGGGCGGAGAATCCGTGCCCGAGGGAGCCGAGGCCCGGGCCCTCTACCGCCGCCGCCGCGTGGGCCTGGCCTTCCAGCAGCCCCACCTCCTGCCCGAATTCACCGTACGGGAGAACCTGCGCATGCCCCTGCTCATCCAGGGCGAGGTCTCGGCCGAGGCCGAGGCCTGGATCGCCGAGCTGCTGTCCACGGTGGGCCTCGGGGAACTCGGCGAGCGGCTGCCGGGCCAGCTGTCCGGGGGGGAGGCCGCCCGCGCCGGACTGGCCCGCGCCCTGGTGCGGAAACCCGCCCTCTGGCTCCTGGACGAGCCCACGGGCAACCTGGATCCCGCCACGGCCGAGGAGGTCTTCGGCTTCCTCCTGGGCCTCCAGGCGGAGCTGCGGCCCACCACCCTCCTCGTCACCCACAACCCCGGCCTCGCCGAGCGCTGCATGCGGACCGTGCGGCTGGGGTGAGGCTGGACATCAGGTTGGGTGGATGGCCATGCTGCCTGGGCCTTGACGCTTCAATTTAATGTGATACATTATTTACATGAGGTTGATTTGGGTCCCTCGAAATACAGAGAAGGTGGAAGCCCATGGGGTCACACCCGATGAGGTGGAGGCTGTCTTTGATGCTCCTGACTGGACCGAGGAACCTAGCGAGATGCCACTGCGGACCATAGGTGAGGGAACCACGCCGGGAGGCCGCCTGCTCCGGGTGATTTTTGCGGAGACCGAAGACGGCATCTTTCCCATCACTGCTTTCCCCATCCGCCCCAGGCAAAGGAGGACACCATGAAGAAAGCCAAACTCCCGACCGTCGCTGAGCTTGAGGCCAATTTCGATAAGGAGGCCGCCTGGGCAGAGGCCAACTATGGCCCGCATGTGAGAGGACGCATCACGGGTCGCGGGCGACCCCGGAAAGGGGTTGAAATCGAGCCGACCGTGCCTCACTCCATCCGGATTCAACCCTCCTTGTGGGGAGCCGTGAAGGTCATTGCCAAGAATCTGGGCATCTCCACCAACGCCGCCTTCCAGATCGCCGTTAGCGAGTGGGCTGAGAAGCGCAAGGCTGGATGAGATCCGGGCCCAACTAGCTCCGTACGGCTTCCAGGAAACGCCCCGCCGCGCTCAGGAAATCAACGCCCCACTCGTGGCCACCGTCGAAGCTGACGACTTTCGGGGTATGTCCCCGACTCTTGAGAAGGGCGAGGTCCTCCGCGAGCTGCGAGGACGAATAGAACTTGTCTCCCTCGCCCCGACCGATCAGCGTGGGGGGCAGGTCGAGGGCGGGGGCCTCGGCCACGTCCCGAGGCAGATCACCGCCCAGCACGATGAGGCCCTGGCAGGGCCTGCAGTGGGCGGCGGCGCGCCAGGCCATGGCGGCGCCCTGGGAGAAGCCCGCGAACACCAGCTTGCGGTCCCTTGGGTCCTTCCGCAGTTCGGCGACCACGCGAGCCACGTAGGCCCGGTTGTCCTCGATGGCCCGTTCCCGGTCCTGGCTCGTCATCCAGGAGCCCACCACTTCCCGGGTCTTCGAGCTGTAGAAGCGGTGGAGGGCCTGGACCGCCACCAGGGTCCAATGGGCCGCCCCCGGAATACGGCGGAGGTCTTCCAGCAGGTGCTCGGCGTTTTGCCCGTAGCCGTGGAAGCCAACCAGCAGCGGGGATCCGGTCCCGGATCCATGGGACGCGGGTTCCACCAGGTAGCGGCCCGTGGTGGTGGTGCTGAGGGTGCGGGTCTCGGTCATGGCCGCCCATTCTGGCACGGGCGCCGGGGCTCGGCCTCAGGTTTCAGGGCAGCCGGTCCGCCGGAATGCCCTTGGCCCGCCGGTCCTCCAGCAGCTCCGCCAGGATTACGGCGGCGGCGGCGGCATCCAGCATGGCCTTCCGCTTCTCGGGCCTGACGCCCCGCTCGCGCAGGAGGCGCTCGGCCTCGGCGCTGCTGAGGTGCTCGTTCACGAAACGGACCGGCAGGCCCGTGCGATGGGCCAGGGCCTCGCCGAAGGCGCGGGCCGCCGGGGCCGTGGCGCTTTCGGCGCCATCCTTGTGGCGGGGCAGACCCACGGCCAGGGCCTGCACGCCTTCTTCGCGGCAGAGGCGGGCCAGGCGCTCGAGGGTGCGCTCCCCCTCCTGGGGCCAGACTTCGAAGGGCGAGGCCAGGATCTCCAGCTCGTCCGAAAAGGCGAGGCCGATCTTCTTCGTGCCATGATCAATGGAAAGCCAGCGCATGAACTCAGCCTAGCGGGAACCTGGGGCCTTTCTTCAAATTGGGGTGCGGCTGTGGAGTGGGATTACATCATCGTGGGGTCCGGCTTCGGCGGCAGCGTCAGCGCCCTCCGGCTCACGGAAAAGGGCTACCGGGTGCTGGTGTTGGAAAAGGGCCGGCGCCTCCGCACCGGCGACTTCCCCAAATCCAACTGGAACCTCAAGCGGTTCTTCTGGCTGCCCCAGGTGGGCTTTCGCGGCCTCTTCAAGATGACCTTCCTCAACCACGTGACGGCCCTTTCCGGCGTGGGCGTGGGCGGCGGCTCCCTCGTCTACGCCAACACCCTGCCCGTGCCCAAGGATCCCTTCTTTACCGCGCCGTCCTGGCGCCACCTGGCGGACTGGAAGGCCGAGCTGGCCCCGCACTACCAGACGGCCCTTCGGATGCTGGGCGCCACGCGGAACCCCAGCCTCACCTACCCCGACGAGGTGCTGCGGGATGTGGGCCAGGAACTGGGCCGGGAGGACACCTTCGAGCAGACCAACGTGGCCGTCTATTTCGGCAAGGCCGGCGAGACCGTGCCGGACCCCTTCTTCGGGGGCGAGGGCCCGGATCGCACCGGCTGCACCCTCTGCGGGGGCTGCATGCTGGGCTGCAACCACGGCGCCAAGAACACCCTGGACAAGAACTACCTGCACCTGGCCGAGAAGCGCGGGCTGCGGATCGAGGCCGACACCGAGGTGACCTGGGTGCGCCCCCGGCCGGAAGGGGGCTACGAGGTCGAGGCCCGCCAGGGGATACGCGCCATCCCCGCCCTCAACGCCAAGCGCACCTACCGGGCCGCCAACCTCATCTTTTCCGGCGGCGTGGTGGGCACGGTGCCGCTGCTCCTCCGGCTCAAGGAGCGCCCGGAGGGGCTGCCCAAGCTGTCGGACCGCATCGGGGACTTCGTCCCTACCAACTCCGAAGTGCTCGTCGGCGTCGTGACCCAGCGCCGCGACAAGGACCTCTCCCAGGGCATCGCCATCGGCTCCATCCTCCACACGGACGAGCACAGCCACCTGGAGCCGGTCCGCTACCCGGCGGGGGCGGGCTTCTTCCGCAGCCTCATGCTGCCCATGGCCCCGGGGGACCGGCTGGGCCAGCGGCTCGGCAGCGCCCTCGGCCTCGTGGCCCGGCATCCCCTGAGGACCCTCCGGGCCTACCTCGTGCCCGACTGGGCCAAGTACACGATGATCCTCCTCTACATGCGCACGGTGGAGGGCCACCTCCGCATGCGCCTGGGCCGGGGCTTCCTCACGGGATTCCGGCGGGGGGCGGTGACGAGGGAGGGCGATGGCCCCCCCGCTAAGGCCTGGGCCCCGGAGGCCACGGACCTGGCCCAGCGCGTGGCCCGGCACCTGGATGGCTATCCCTCCAGCCTCCTCACGGAAACCCTCCTGGGCATTCCCACCACGGCCCACATCCTGGGGGGCGCGCCCATGGGCGATTCCGCAGAGACCGGCGCCATCGACCACCGCCACCGCCTCTTCGGCTACGAGGGCCTCTACGTCATCGACGGCTCGGCCATCTCCGCCAACATCGGCGTGAACCCCTCCCTCACCATCACGGCCCTGGCCGAACGGGCCATGGCCTTCATTCCGCCCAAGGCCCAAGCCGCCGCGGCTCCATGAGCCGATCCCTCACCTTCGCCTCGGCCCTGGGCCGGGTTCGCCTGGCCTGGACTCAGGAAGGCATCTGCGGCTTGCGGTTCCAGGAGGGACTCCCGGAGCACGAGGACCCGACCGCTCCGATCTGGGTGCT
>JARLGO010000069.1 GCA_031292655.1 Geothrix sp. | reverse complement strand
GTCAGGCTGAACCCGTCGCCCACCATGAGGATGGCCTTGCCCTTGGCCGCCGAGGAGGGCACCTGGATGTTGAAGGTGGCCGTCTCGCGCACGCCCTGGATGTTCTGGAGCGTCACCAGCACGGGCAGGATCTCGCCCCGCTTGGCCCGGGCCTTCAGCAGCCGGACGCCCGCGATGGCCGTCAGATCCAGGCGCTCCTCGGCCTTGATGGTGAGCGAGATCCCCTCGAACACCGGCTTCTCGAAGGGGTTCAAGCTGATGGCCTGGAGGATGGCCCCCACGTACTGGGCCATGCGCGAGGGGTTCAGGTCCGCGATGACGTTCTCGATCTGAATGGCCGGCTGGCCCGCGAGCTTGATGTTGCCTTGCATGGACAGGCTCTGGAAGCCCTGCCCCCGAGTGTGGGCATCCAGGGTCTGGGCCACGGCCGTGGCGGCCAGCGAGGCGGTGGCCACCGGGTGGTCCATGATTTCGAAGCGGAAGTTCAAGGTGCGTCGGCCCGCGAGGTTCAGGCCGATGCGCAGGGGCACCATGCGGGCCTCGGCCCCCAGGATGCCCGCCACGCCGGAGCTGCGATCCAGGCGCAGGGCCCCGATGGGCGCCACCGGCAGGGCCAGCTTGAAGGAGCTCTCGTAGCTCGGGACGGTGGTGGCGACCGTGGCGGACCAGAGCGGCAGGTCCACGGGGCCGAGGTTGAACAGCTGGTGGCCGAACAGGAGGACGCGCTTGCCGGAGACGTAGGTGATCGTGCCCGAGGCCCCCAGGTCCAGATCGCCCTGCATGAGGGTGATGGTGGCCATGCCCCCGGGCTCCAGGGGACTCGCCTCCTCCCGGCCGCCGGAAAGGATGGGACCGGCGGCGAAGGTGACGGGCCAGCCGGTCCACAGCCCCCGGGCCTCGGGACCGAGGGGGCTGCCCGCCAGAGCCAGGGGCAGCGCCTGGGGGTCCGGCTCGCCCAGCAGCGCCTGAAAATCCAGCATCTGCCCCAGCAGGGCCGCCTTGAGCACCTTGGGCGGCTCCAGCCTGGGCAGGATCAGGGGTGTGCGGCTGGGGGCGGTCTCCGGGATGTCCCTCAGCTGGTCCAGCATTTCCGCGATGGGCGTGATGCCCCCGATGGGTTCCTTCTCCCAGGCGATGCCCGTGCTGAGGGCGCCGATGAGCTTGCCATCGATGTAGCAGGGACTGCCGCTCATGCCGGCCAGGATACCCGTTTCCGCCAGGGGACCGCCGGAGGCCCGCACCATGATGCGGCTGCGCCCGGGAGCGGAGTTCTTCTGCACGCCCAGCACCTCGAACTCGAAGCGTTCGATCTTCCCGCCATGGAAGACGGTCTTCCCATAGCCCTTCATGCCCGCCCGGATCTCAGACACCCCGAGGGTGGCCGGCCCTTGGCCAAAAAGGGCGGTCATGGAGAAAAATACAAGGGCGATGGCGGCCAGCTTCATTGGGGATCTCAAGCGAAAAAAGAAGCCTAACAGACGGCCCCCCGCGGACCCCCTTGTGACCATCAGGTGTCGCGCCGGTGAATTTCGTTCCATAACCCAAAGGTCTTCTTTTCAAGGAGGCCTTATGGGACTAGCCTCCAGGCGGGAGGAACTTTCTATGCAAACCAGGCATATACGCAGTTCATTCATCACGGCCATGCTGGTGGCCGCAGCACCGCTCATGGCCCAGGGGGTGTCCACCCAGCTGGGCGGCCGGGTGCTGGACACCGGCGGGGCACCCGTGGCTGGCGCCCTTGTGGTCATCCGCAATGAGGAGACCGGCTTCACCCGCACCATGCAGACCGACGGCGATGGCCGCTACCTGGCCACGCTGCTGCCCGTGGGGCCCTACACCGTGACCGTCACCAAGGCCGGCTTCCAGACCGCCAGCAACCTCAAGGTGACCCTCAACCTCGGCGATGCGGCCCCCATGACCGTCCGCCTGGCTCCCGAGACGGGCGCCGTCGTGGAGGTGACCGCCAGCGTCTCCAAGGTCGATTCGGAACGCGCCAGCGCCGCCGCCATTATTTCCCCCGACAATCTGGTCAATCTCCCGGTCTTCAACCGCAACTTCACCAATCTGGCCACCCTGGCGCCCCAGGTGGTGGTGGAAAGCAGCCGCGGGAACCTGGCCATCGCCGGCCAGCGCGGCGTGAACACGTCCATCAACATCGACGGCGGCGACAACAACGAGCCCTTCTTCGGGGGGGCCATCGGCGCAGGGGAAGGCAAGACCCCCTTCACCGTCTCCATCGAGGCCATCCGCGAGTACCAGGTCGTCACGGACGGCGCCAGCGCCGAATTCGGACGCATGGGCGGCGGTTACGTGAACGCCATCACCAAGAACGGCACCAACGAACTCAGTGGCAGCCTCTTCTACTACAAGCGACCGCAGAGCCTGGTCGCGGCTGGACCCACGCTGCTGCAGCCCAACGGAAAGTACACCTTCAATCCCGTGGGCGACTTCAAGCAGGAGCAGTTCGGCTTCAGCGTCGGCGGCCCCCTCATCAAGGACAAGCTCTTCTACTTCCTGGCCTACGATGCCCAGCGCCAGAAGAGCCCCATCACCCAGGTCTGGGGCGGCAACACCCCGGTGACCCTGGACCCCACCAACGCACGCGACGCGGTCCTGCTCTCCAAGGCCGGCAACTACTCCAGCAAGGCCGACTCCGACACGATGTTCGCGCGCTTCGATTGGAACATCAACGCGGACCAGACGCTCCAGCTGCGGCTGAACCATTCGAAGTTCAACGGAGACGTGGGCTCGGGCAGCATGGCTGCCTACGAGAACCTGTCCTCGGACGTGATCACCACCGATGCCTACGTGCTGCAGTGGAACTGGGTGATCAATGCGAACTGGCTGAACGAAGCCCGTGTGAACTACACGAAGGACGACATGCCCAGGACGCCCTACTCCACCACCCCCGAGGTGAGCATTACGAACGTCGGCTACTACGGCGCCTATCCCTTCGACCGGACCTACAACACGTCCCGCACCCAGATCCAGGAGAACATCAGCTACGTCACGCCCACCCTCCAGTTGAAGGCCGGCCTCGACTACAACGCCATCGACGTTTCCGAGTTCTTCGCCGGGAACTGGCGCGGGGTCTACCAATTCAGCTCACTGGCCAACTACCGGGCGGGCAACTGGACCTACTACCGGCAGAACTTCGGCCTGAACGGACCCGTGCAGCAGGCCGGCCTGTTCAGCACCACCGAGAAGCAGGAAGCCGCCTTCATCCAGGCCGACTGGCGCGTCACCGACACCCTCAAGCTCGGCTTGGGCCTCCGCTGGGACCGCCAGGAGAATCCGGATTATCCGACCCTGGACATGAGCAACCCGCTCGCCAATCCCATGCCCCTGACGGCGAGGATCCCCACGGACAGCCAGTTTTCTCCGCGTTTTTCCTTCACCTGGACGCCCGCCTTCGATGAGGGGAAGACGGTGGTCCGCGGCAGCGCCGGGCGCTATGTGAGCACCACCCCGGCGGTGTTCCTGTACCAGGTCTATGCCGCCAACGGGCGGCGGACGGGTTCCGTGGACTTCCAGGCCTCCACCGCCGGCACCTACGGCATCCCCATCGGCGCCGCCTTCAATGCCACCAACCCCTTCTGGTTCTCGTCCTTCCCCACCGGCGCCACCCCGCCCGCCCCCAGCATCTGGACCTTCAATCCTGATTTCAAGAACCCCTACACCGATCGCGTGAACCTGGGCGCCGAACGGCCCTTCTTCCGCGACCTCGTCCTGGGCCTGTCCGCCACCTACGCCAAGGGCAACCAGCTGGAGCGCACGGCGGATTTGAACCTCGGCGCACCCACGGCCAACGCCTCCGGGCGCCTGATTTATCCCAGCACCATCAGCGCGAGCGGCTTCTACACGGCCGTGCGACCGAATCCCAACTACCAGACCATGGGCATGTACTACTCGGACGCCACCAGCCTCTACCACGCCTACACGTTCAGCCTGAAGTACCACAAGGACGACAGCGCCTTCGACGCCCAGTTCTTCTACACCTACTCCATCAACAAGGACAGTGATTCCAACGAGCGCAACTACGCGGGCATCAGCATCCAGGATCCCAGCATGCTGGGCAACCAGTGGGGCTACGCGGACACCGATCGCCGCCAGGTGCTCACCGGCTACCTGAGCTTCCTCGACAAGAACTACACCGGGATCCTCTCCTCCCTGTCCATCCGCTACCAGACCGGCACGCCCTATACCCTGACCTACGGCACGGACGTGAACGGAGACGGCAACAGCACCAACGACCGGTACTTCCAGAACGGCCAGGATACCGGCCGCAACACCTACCGTACGGGGTCCGTCCTCTACCTCGACTTGGGGCTCCGGCGCGACTTCCTGCTCACCAGGAAGACGAAGATGACCCTTTCGGCCGATGTCTTCAATCTCTTCAACCGGCAGGACACCTATCTGTCCTACCGGACGCCTTCGGTCTCGCGCGCCAACACCGTGGACGCCACTTCACCCGCGCTCACCCCGCAGCAGAACTGGATCGGCACTCCCCGCCAGGTCCAGCTGGGCGCCCGTTTCGCCTTCTAGCCCCACCCGCATCACCCAAGGGCGGCGCGCAAGCGTCGCCCTTTTTCGTTAGTCTGGTTGGATGCGAATTCTGGCGCTGGGCGATGTGGTGGGGGAGCCGGGGCGGCGGCTGGTGGAGGCCTTCCTGCCCGACCTGCGCCGGGAGACGGGCGCGGACCTGGTGGTGGTGAACGGCGAGAACGCCGCCCACGGCCACGGCATCACGGACACCATCGCCCGGGAGTGGTTCGACCGCTTCGGCGTGGATGTCATCACGACGGGCAACCACGCCTTCGACGTGAAGGGCATCGAGGCCTATTTCCGCCAGGAACCCCGCCTCCTGCGCCCCGCCAACCATCCCCCGGACACGGCGGGCAGCGGCTGGGTGAAGCTGCACACCCCCTCTGGCGCCGAGGTGCTGATCATCAACCTCATGGGCCGGGTGCACATGCCGGCCTGCGACTGCCCCTTCCGCTGCGTGGACGGGATCCTGCAGAAGGAGCGCGCCGACCTGGTGCTCGTGGACATGCACGCCGAGGCCACCAGCGAGGCCCAGGCCATGGGCCACCACCTGGACGGCCGGGCCGGAGCGGTGCTGGGCACCCACACCCACGTGCCCACCCTCGACGCCAAGCTCCTGCCCGGCGGCACCGCCTACGTGACGGACATCGGCATGACCGGGCCCTACGAGGGGGTCATCGGCATGAAAAAGGAGGCCAGCCTGGG
>JARLGO010000068.1 GCA_031292655.1 Geothrix sp. | reverse complement strand
TCCATCAGCGCGATGAGGTCGGCCGCATGTTCCGTGATCAATCGGAAAAGGTTCTCGCTTTCGCGCAACCGCTCCTCGGCCCGCCTGCGGTCCGTGATCTCCCGGTGGGCCAGGACGACGCGCTTCAGCCCTTCATCCGCAAAGCGGTTCACCGTGGTCGCGTACCAGCGGCAGGGGGCCGAGTCGCCTCCAGGGTACTCCGCCGCGAAGGTCTCCCGCCCGCCCCCCATCACCTCCAAGGTACCCAGCGCCACGTCGGACAGGCGGCTGCCCTCCGGCAACAGTTGGGTGCAAACCCGCCGGTAGTCCTCCCCGGGCCGGAAGCCATGGACCAGGGGATTCCCGGGATCGCGGAATTCCATCCAGGCCGCGTTGACGGCCAGGATCCGCCCTCGCTCATCCAGGATTGCAACGGCGGCGGACAGGGTGTCGAGGGTGGCGGAAAACAGGCGCTCAGACGTGCGGAGCCGGCCCTCCACCTCGGACCAGCGCCGGGCCTGATCCAGACGCTCCATGGCGAGGGAGATCTCCTCGGCGGCGCGGTCGAGGAGATACACGACTTCGGAATCGAAGGCCCCGACTTCCAGGGCGTAGAGGGCCAGCACGCCTCGCACCTGGCCGCGCACCACCAGCGGGAAAGCGGCCATGGCGCGGATGCCCCAGGACAATGCCAACTGGCGCCAAGGACCCAATTGCTCATCGGAGAGAAGGTCATTGCACAGGGCGAATCGGGCCTCCTGGCAGGCCTGCCCCACGATGCTCTGGCTCCCCGGTGCCCCGAGATGCGGGGTCAGCCGGGCTTCCGTGAGGTAGGTCCGGGCCTCGCGCGTGTCGAGGCCCCGCAGGCTCCCACTCACGGCGGCCGGGATAATGAGGTTCGTGGCCGGATCCAGAAGGCCGATCCAGGCCAGAGAGAACCGGCCCACCTCCACCACCAGCCGGCTGGCCTCCTCGAAGAGGGCCTCGGGCTCCAGGCTGTCCCCCACGGCCCGGCCGATCCGGCCGAGCGCCTCGTACAACTGGCCGAGCCGCACCGCCCGGGCCTCCCCCGAGCGGGTCTGGGAGGTGTCGTAGCAGATGCCCAGGTGCCCAAGGTAGACCCCATCGGCGTCCTTCAGGGGGTTGGCGTGGTTGGTGACCCAGTGGTAGCTGCCATCCGCGTGCGCGAGACGGTAGTCCAGCTCGCAGGACGCCTGTTCCTGGAAGGCCGCCCGAAATCCTCGGCGGACCCGGTCAAGATCCTCGGCATGGATTCCCTGAAGCCAGCCCTCTCCCATCTCCTGCGCCAAAGTCCGTCCGGTGAAATCCAGCCAGGCCTGGTTGAACAGGTGGCATTGGCCATCCGGGCCCGTCCTCCAGACAGGGTTTGGAAGTTGATCCAAGAGGCCCTTGCCCGGAGTCCCGGCGGCGGTCTCTCGCTGCAACCATGGATCCTGGGATCCCATTCCCCCTCCGCCCGGCCAGGCCGGTTCCGCCTCTAGGTCTGTTCTGGCCTCACATTGAACCCAAGGAGATGGCCATGCAACCCTGGAAGGCCCGGCCAGGCGAGCCGGTGGCGAGGGCTTGCGGGCGCCGAAGCGGATCCTGGACCCCGCGCGGAATCTCCCATCCAGGCGAGATCCCTGAGGACCGGAACCAGCGGCTCAAGCGGACACGTCCTCGTTGGCCAGACAGGCCTTCCAGCGGGCGAAGCGATCGGCATCGCCCAGCACGTGCGGATGGAGGCCCCAGCGGCCATCGGCAAAGATCCCCGCGGTGGCGCCCCCGCCGTGCCGCGCGTCCGCCAGGTGCAGCGCCGCGGAAAGCGGAAAGCCCTCCCCGGGGGCCGGGGGGGCGTGGTGCTCCCGCACGGGGCGGCAGAAGGCGGGCGGCAGGCCCCAGAGGTTGAGGAGGTGGGCGCCGATCTGGGTGTGATCCACGCCGTAGGTGTCGTGTTCAAGCACCGCCAGGGGCGTGCGGCTCGACTGCGCCTGCTCGAGGATGGATCGGTAGCGGCGCGAGGGGTCGGTGGCCAGCACCACGAGCCCGATGTCGTGAAGCAGCCCCACGGAAAAGGCCAGGTCCGCCAGCGCGGTCTCCCCCTCGAACACCGCCAGCTTGCGGACGCCCGTGGCCACGTGAAAGGAATGGAGCCACAGCTGCTCCAGATCGAGCCCCTGAGGACGCGGGGTCTCGAAGCTGGAAATGAGGCCCCGGAACAGCACCAGGGATCTCAGGGTATCGACCCCCAGCATGGCCAGGGCCTGGCCGATCTCGGAGACGGGGCGGTCCGAGGCGCAGTGGACCGAGTTGGCCAGCTTCAGCACCTGGCTCGCCACCCCGAGGTCGCGCCGGATGAGGCGGGCCACTTCGCCCATGCCCGCATCCTCGCGCTGCAGCAGCTCCACCAGCTCCACATAGAGGCTCGGCAGGCTGGGGATCCGTCCCAGCCCCCCCACGAAGGCGCGCACCGCCCGTACGTTCGTGGCATCATCCTCGATGTTCAGGCTGTCCACGACCCCGATGAGGAAATCCGGTTGCAGCGGCTTGATGAAGAGCCGGTGGAGATCCCCTTCCACCTGTTCCGTCCATTCCGCCTGGGCGGGATCCGCCAGGGCGATCCGCACGGCGCCCGGCTGGAGCTCCCGCACCCGGTGGATCAGCTCGGCGCCGGGAAGGTCCGGCAGCCTCAGGTCCGACATGACGATGTCCACCGGGTCCCGGGCCAGCACCTGGAGGGCTTCTGCGCCGGTGTGGGCCAGCACGACTTCCCAGGCGCGGTGGCTCTTCCAGAAGGCCCGCCGGACCTGGTTCAGAAGGTCGGCGTCCCCGTCCACCAGCAGGATCCGCATCGTCGACTCCCCCCCTTATGGATGCTGCAGAGCGGACCCCTCTCATCGGCGGGACCGGGTGAAAGGGCGAATTCTGCGCCAGGGGGCCCTCGGCAAGGGCCTAATCCAGGCAAAATCAAGCCATAGAATCGGGAGCCGCCATGTCCTCAGTCCGTCCCCTCCTCCTCGGCCACCGGGGCCTCTCATCCAGGCACCTGGAGAACTCCATGGAGGCCTTCCGCGCGGCCCTGGCCGCGGGCATGGACGGCTTCGAACTGGACGTGCAGCCCACCCGCGATGGGGTCTGCCTGGTGCTGCATGACGAGGACCTGGCCCGCACCGCCCATGGGTCAGGTCTCCTCCGCCAGATGAAGGCCGCCGAACTGCCTCCCCTGAAGAACGGGGAGCCCCTGCCCCGTCTGGCCGATGTCCTGGACCTGCCGGCCCGGCTCGTCAACGTGGAGCTGAAGGGGGAGCCCGGCTGGCAGCAGGCCCTGGCCGCCGTGGAGGCCGCCGAGGCCCTGGACCGGGTGCTGTTCAGCAGCTTTGAGCACAGCGAGGTCCTGCAGCTCTGGGCCGCCTGCGAAACGGCCCGCTGCGGCTTCCTGTGGGAGACGGGCGAGGCCATGGACCTCCAGGCGGAGGAACTGGCCGACCTGCCCGGGGCCCTCTGGCTCCACCCGCCCCTGAAGGCCGTGAAGGCCCGACCGGAGCTCTGGGCGCCCTACGCCAACCGGCTGGCGCTGTGGGGCATGAAGACCCCCGCGGAGGCGGCGGGGCTGCCCTTCACCCCCGCGGTGCTGATTGCCGATGGCGTGGACTAAGAGCTCGCTGATCGGAGAGATCGGATCAGCTCAAGGCCCTCCTCGGTGCGGCTCAGGTACCAGGTGAGGGCCTGTCCGTCCACGAGGTGGACCGCCGCCTCCGGAAACCGCTTCTGCAGCTCGGCCCGGTGCCGGCCGTTGAAGCGGTAGGGCTCGCTGGGCAGGAGGAGGACCCGGGGCGCCAGGGCCTCCAGCGCTTCATCCGTCAGCGTGGGATAGCGCTCCGGGCCGATGGGGGTGAATCCGCCCTGGCGGAGGAGGTCGCCCACGTAGGTGTCCGGACCGCTGCTCATCCAGGGCTCCCGCCAGATCAGGGCCAGGGCGCGGGGGCCCTGGCGGCGACGGCCCTTCAGGGAGGCTTCCAGCGCCCGGGCCCTGGCCTCGGCCGCCTCGGGCACGCCGAGCCTGCCCCCCAGCAGGCGCAGGGCCGCGGCGCAGTCCTTCACGGTGCGGATCTCGAGGGCC